>NZ_JCANNB010000051.1:0-38841 GCF_059553435.1 Micromonospora sp. PRAS1 | reverse complement strand
ACGCCAATCAGACTCTCCGCCCGGAATCCCAACGGAGCCGCGGCCTCGCGGGCGTGCTCCAGGATCGCGGTCTTTCCGATGCCCGCCTCCCCGCGCACCACAAACGCCCCGCTACGTCCGGTCTGTGCCTGAGCGAGAAGGTGTTCGACGGCGACGCGTTCTGCACGCCGGCCCAGAAGGTTCACCAGTTCACACCCACCTGAATCCGTCGACACTGCACTTGGTGTAAAGCTAGTCGGTGGCCGACGGCTCGGGGTTGAGTGTCCGGCCGGAACGGCAAAGCGGCGCATCACCCCCGTATGGCTGCGCCAGCAGCCGGTCGCCCGCGATCAGGTCGGTCCCGACTACCCGCAGTGTTCGATCGCCGATCCGGCTCGTGTCGGGCGCGATGGTCCAGATCGCGGCACCGCGGGGACCGGCGAAGGACTACGGGGCTTCTACCGACGCCAAGGCGCCGGCACTGCTGCGAGCCTGACAACACGACAACGGCCGGCAGCCAGGGGTGCCGGGGTGATCGGCGCGGGGTGACCCAGCGTGGACCGCGGCCAAGTGCTGGGACGCATCAGTCAACCACCCCTCAACTAGTCGAACAATCAGGCTGCACAACCGTATGGGCATGTTGTCTAACCGACCAACTGGACTGTACTCTGGGCGGCAGCCCATCCGACCTCCTGATCAGGAACTTTCATGAATGACGCAGCCCCCAAGGCCACCGCCAGGAGCTGGATCGGTCTTGCCGTCCTGGTTCTGCCCCTGCTGTTGATTACGATCGATGGCACCGTCCTGATCCTCGGTCTGCCCGCGATCTCCGCTGAGTTGCGCCCCACGGGGGTCGAGCAGTTGTGGATGATCGACATCTACTCGCTCGTGCTCGCCGGTCTGCTCGTGGCAATGAGCACCGTGGGTGATCGATTCGGGCGGCGGCGGAACCTGCTCATCGGCGCGGTCGTCTTCGCGACCGCGTCCGTGACCGGCGCGCTGGCCACCTCGCCGTGGATGCTGATCGCCGCCCGCGCGCTCCTGGGCGTGGGCGGTGCGATCATGATGCCCTCGACGCTGTCCCTGGTGCGCAACATGTTCCTCGACCGCCAGCAACGCCGCTACGCGATGGCCGCGTGGGCGGCGATGGCTTCGGTCGGCGCGGCCGTCGGACCGATCGTCGGCGGCTGGGTCATCGAGACATTCAGCTGGCAGGCCGCGTTCCTGATGAACATCCCCGTCATGCTGCTTCTGCTCATCCTTGGCCCGCTCCTGCTGCCGGAGAGTCGCAACCCCGAGCTGCACAAGATCGACATCCTCAGTGTCGTGCTCTCCTTCGTCGGCATGATCGGCGTGGTCTACGCCATCAAGACCCTCACCGGCGGCAAGGACATCGCACTCGGGATCGCTGCCCTCGCCGTCGGCCTGACGGCGATCGCCCTCTTCGTCCGCAGGCAACTCACGCTCCCCGCTCCGCTTTTGGATGTCAGGCTGTTCAAGGTGCGCTACTTCCGGGGCGCCGTCATCGCCGACCTGCTGTCGATCTTCGCGATGGTCGGCGCGCTGGTAGCACTCATCCAGTACCTCCAGCTTGTGCTCAGCCTCAACCCGCTCCAGGCGTCCATCTGGCTCATACCCCAGGCGTTCTTCGCCGCTACCGCCGCATTCGTCGCGGCAGTGGTGGTCAAGCGCCTCCTCCCCGCCTACGTCATCACCACCGGACTCCTCATCGCCGCCATCGGCTTCGGGCTGACCCTCTTCCTGTCACCGACATCCAGCCCCGCACTGATCGCCGCCTCCCTCGTGCTGGTCTCACTCGGCGCGGGCATGGGACTCGCGCTGAGCAACGACATCATCATGAGCTCCGTCAAACCCGAACGCGCCGGACAGGCCGCCGCGACCTCGGAGACCGCCTACGAGGTAGGCACCACGCTGGGGACGGCCGTACTGGGCGGGATACTCGTCGCCTGGTACACCAGGGCCGTCACCGCCGGAACCGAAACACTCGATCTACCAGCGTCCCTCGCCGAACGCGCCTCCTCGACGATGGCAGAGGCCCTACTCGTCGCCAGCGAGGTCGACGCCAACACCGCAACCTCCATCCTCGAGATCGCCAACACCGCCTTCACCGACGCCATCATCGTCACCGGCATCGCCGGCGCCGGCATCATGATCCTCGCGGCAATCTGGGCGTCCGTCACACTCCGCGGCGCAGCCGCGAACAAGGACCTCGCCGCAGAACACGAGCGTGAACTCCTGCACTGACTGGAAGGCCCACCATGGGCAGCCTGCTCGTGTTGTGCGGTGGAACAGTTCGTCGGTAATGCTGTCGAGGCACGGTGAGGTGGCCTGGTTTGGCTGAGGAACGGCGAACGCGGAACACTGAGCGCACGCGGCGTGCCGTGCTCGATGCGGCCACCCAGGGGTTTCTGGCGAACACAGCGCCTGATGGAGCGAGCAGTTCGCCGTCGATGGGTTGAGCACCGAGCGCATCCAAATCGTGCGTCGAGCCGCCGAGGGCGTCGTCGTTGCCGCCGTATACGGGGAAGAGAACGACGCGAGCATCGCCACCGCTCGTCGTCTGCTGCTTGAGCTCGCCACTGACGGCACCTTTCACACGCCCATCTGACGCGCTGGCGACCCGCTGGCAGAACACCCCGCTGCGTCCGACCTCTGCCAGATCGGGCAGGTGCTCGACGGCGAGAGTCTGTCGGTGTCGGAGTAGCCGGCTTCGAGCAGGCGGCAGCGCGTTGACTGTGACAGCTAAGGGGCTCATACCGACGCGAAGGTGCCGGCGGTGGCGGGAACCTGGTGTCAAGACGAAAGGAATCGGCGAGTTCCACGCCGTAAAAAGACCTCTCGTTCCAGGTCGAGCGCGCCACGACAACGACGCCCAGCGCGTACGCCACCGGGAAGCACCGACAACAGAGAGGAAACGATCATGGGATTCATCACCGTCGGAAACGAGAACAGCACCCCGATCGAGCTGTACTACGAGGATCAGGGCGCAGGCCAGCCAGTCGTCCTCATCCACGGGTATCCACTGAACGGCCACAGCTGGGAGCTTCAGACACGCGAGCTACTCGCTGCCGGGTACCGAGTAATCACCTACGACCGCCGCGGCTTCGGGCGCTCGTCGAAGGTTGGTTCCGGCTACGACTACGACACGTTCGCCACCGACCTGAACATCTTGCTGGAGACACTGGATCTGCGCCACGTCGTCCTGGTCGGGTTCTCGATGGGCACCGGTGAGCTGGCCCGCTACGTCTCGCATCACGGCCATCAGCGGGTGGCGAAGCTGGCCTTCCTCGCCTCACTCGAACCGTTTCTGGTCGCCCGTGACGACAACCCACAGGGCTTGCCGCAAAAGGTCTTCGACGGGATCGAGGCCGCGGCGAAACGTGACCGCTACGCCTGGTACACGCAGTTCTTCTCAGACTTCTACAACCTCGACGAGAACCTCGGCAGCCGGATCAGCCACGAGACTGTCACCGGCAGCTGGAACGTCGCCGTCTCCAGCGCGCCGGTGGCGGCCTACGCCGTCGTGTCCTCCTGGATCGAGGACTTCCGCGAAGACGTCGAGGCGGTTCGGGTCAGCGGCAAACCGGCCCTCATCCTGCACGGCACCGCCGACAAGATCCTCCCCATCGACGCCACCGCCCGGCGTTTCCGCCGGGCACTTCCCGATGCCGAGTACGTCGAGGTCGAAGGTGCTCCCCACGGGCTGCTCTGGACCCATGCCGATGAGGTCAACGCCGCCCTACGCGCCTTCCTCGGCCGAGCTGACGGAGCGGAGCAAGGCGCGAAGAGGACTAACGGAAGGAACTACATATGAGCGAGAAACCGATGTCGGTCCGGAACGACCTGCTCATCGTCGACGACCTCATGCTGCTCCTGATGGACGACGACGGCTCATCCATCCAGGCAGCGGGCACTCTGTACTACACGCTCGGCGGCGCGGTACTCACCGAGCTCGCGCTGCTCAATCGGATCCACACCGACGGCTCCGGGGGGTTGAACGGCCCACGGGTCACCCCGGCGGGCGAGGGTCCGTTGCCCGACCCGCTGCTGCAGTCGGCCTACGACGCCATCGCCGAGAAGACCCAGCGGGTGCAGCCGCTGCTCGTCACGCTCGGCGCCGACCTGTGGCAGGTGGTGGTCGACCGGCTCATGGCCCGCGGCCTGCTTCGTCGTGAAGAAACGCGGGTGTTGGGCGTGTTCCGCACCACCAGGTGGCCGGCGGCCGACGGGGCGTACGAGGACCGGCTGCGAGCACGAATCCGCCGGATCCTGGAAGCCGGCGAAGCCCCCGATCCCCGCACTGCGGCAATCATCGGGCTGCTCTTCGCCAGCGGCGCAATGCCCTCGCTGCGGCCCCCGCTGCCCTGGACGTCGACGACGGTGACCCGGGCCAGCGAGATCGCACGCGGCCACTGGGGACCCGAGGCGGTCGCCGCCGCAGTGACTCGCACCGCAGCGGCGATCGTCGCTGCCAGTACCGCCGGCGTGGCCACCACCACCAGGTGAGCGCCGGCCGGCGAAAGGAACACTCGATGACCACACCAGATCAGGCACGCGAATCCGATCAGCCTCGGTCCGACCGGCCTCGTCGGCGGCGGCGATGGCCCTGGATCACCTCCGGCATCGTGCTGGTGCTCGTGGCCGCGGTCGGTGTCGGTGCTGCGGTCTTCCAGTTCGGCCTGCCATGGTGGATGGGAGAAGGAGACCGCAACCACAGGTACGAGAGCGACATCGGCTCCCAGCGTTACCAGGTTCACCTACCGCCACAGTACGACGGCACGACCCGGTTGCCGATGATCATGGCGATCCATGGGTGCGGAATGTCCGGGTACGGGTGGAACTCGATGAAGTCCACAACGCAGTTCAACGATCTGGCCGACCGCGAGGGATTTATCGTGGTCTACCCAACGCAACGCCTGTTCCGCAACGCGGTCAACTGCTGGAACTCGGCTGATCCGCGGGAACAGCACCGCTACGACGGAGAACCCGCACTGCTCGCAGGCGTCGCCCGGCAGGTGGTCGAGGAGTACCACGTGGACCCGGACCACGTGCACGTCGCCGGCGCGTCGTCCGGTGCGGGGACCGCCGTCATCCTCGCGGCGACCTACCCCGACATCTTCGCGACCGCGACGTCGGTCGCCGGTGGCGAGTATGGGCTGAACCAGGTGGACCCGGACGACCCCGGCGCCACACCGCCGGACTACACCGCACGCCAGGCGTGGTCCCAGATGGGCGACCGGGCGCGGCAGGTGCCGCTGCTCGTCATCCAGGGCGAGGAGGATGACGTCGTCCCACCAATCGTCGCCACCCGCCTCGTCGAGCACTGGACCGCGGTAGGTGACCTCGTTGACGACGGTCTGCTCAACGCGAGTTTGGACGTGGCCGAAGAGACAACGACGGTGCCCGCGGAACCGGGCAGGCATGCGTACCTGCACACCACCATCACCACGCCGGACGGCACGTCTCTCGTCGAGTCGTACCTCGTCCACGATATGGGGCACGTATGGCCGGGCCCTGCCGGCGACGGCCTCTTCACCGATCGCGCCGGCCCGGACGCCAGTGCCATCGTCTGGGACTTCGCCCGACGCCACCCGAAACGATCCTCGGCGTAGACGTGCACTTCTGCCCGTGGGCCCGGCTGCGGGGTCGACCGAAAAGACGCCCCCAGGACCGAGGTCGGACCGCACCAGGTCCGGGTCGGAGTTCACGCGACTAACCGTGCCCTCAGCGTCACCCGAGTGGCTCGCCCTCACCGTCCTGCAACGAACCTGCGGCTGCGGCTGGACGCCGGTAGCGGCCACTGCTGCTGAAACTGGCCGTGACCAGGAGGTCCGAAGATCAGCCGCTTCGACGGTTGCCGTACTGGCGAGGGCTCTGCACCGTGCCGGAACGGCCGTGGGCGCGGCTCGCGGTACCCCCGATGTGTTTGGCGGTGGCCTTGCCCTTGGACCGGCGTGCCGCCCGGTTCTCGAAGGGCTGCGGTTGCTCCTCGGTTCCCGCTTCGGCGTCAGCGGTGGGATCGGCGTCGCTGGTGGCGTCGGTCATCGGTGTCTCCTCGTGCTGTTCAGGACTGGGCTATTCGCTGCGGATCTGGAGCGCCGCCGCCGCGATACGCAGACGGTAGCGCGCAGGCCGACCCGGTTCGGAACCGACCATCCAAATGCCTGAGCACGAGGCAGAGCATGCCAGTGAACCGGCAACCGGCTTCGCTGGGAGTGACTACGTCGCGCCGCGCGGGATCCCCGAAGGTGGCGATGGCCGGCACCGGCACGACGACATCGGTCACCGGAGTTCTGATCCCTGGGGCGTGAACTGCGGTACCACGTCGGCGAGCGCTTGGTCGAGGATCTCCAGGCCCAGGTCCAGCTCGGCGTGGGTGGAGGTGAGCGCTGGCGCGATGCGGAAGACACCACCCATGCCGGGCAGCTGCACCACGTTCATGTGCAGGCCCAGTTCCAGGCACCGCCCTGTCACTGCCGCGCCCAGCGCGTCGGCCGGTCGTTTCGACTCCCGGTCGCTGACCAACTCGAGCCCGATCAGCAGCCCGCGGCCGCGCACGTCGCCGACCGCCGGGTGCCGTTGGCTGATCTCCTGAAGACCCTTCCGCAGGTACGAGCCCAGCTGTGCCGCCTGTTCGTCGAGCCGGTCGGCTTCCAGCACGTCCAGGACCGTGTTGCCGACCGCGGCTACCAGTGGGTCCGAGACGTGCGTGGTGAAGAAGAGGAAACCGCGCTCGTGCGCGGTGTGCTCGATCTCCGGGCTGGTGACCACCGCGGCCAGCGGCAGGCCGGCGCCGAGCGTCTTGGACAGGGTCAGGATGTCCGGCACGACACTGTCACGCTGGAACGCGTACCACTCGCCGGTGCGGCACAGACCGGTCTGCGCCTCGTCGAGGATCAACAGCCCGCCCCGCTCGTGCACCTTGTCGCGCAGCGCCGCGAGATATCCCGGCGGCAGGTCGATCACCCCGCCGGAGCTGAGGATCGGCTCGACGATGCACGCCGCCAGGCTGCCCACCGACTGGGCGTCGAACAGCTCGAACGAGAACTCCAGCTGACGCCGCCAGTCCAGCTCGCCACCGGGAGAGGTGAAGTCGGGCCGGTACGCGTTCGGCGTAGGGATCGCGATGTTGCCGGGCGCCGCGGGCCCGTACCCCTTGCGTCCCGAGCTGTAGGTGGCGCTCGCCGCGGCCTGCGTCATCCCGTGCCACGACCGGGCGAACGAGATGATTTCGTGCCGGCCGGTGACCAACTTCGCCATCCGGATCGCCGCCTCGTTGGACTCCGCGCCGGTGGTGAGCAGTAGGACCTTGTCCAGCGGCGCGGGCAGGGAGCCGGCGAGGCGGCGGGCCAGCTCGACCACGGGCCGGCTCAGCATGCCACTGAACAGGTGGTCGAGAGTGGCTGCCTGCCGCTGGATCGTGGCTACGACGGCCGGGTGGGAGTGGCCGAGGATCGCGCTCATCTGCCCCGACGTGAAGTCGAGCAGGCGGCGGCCGTCGGTGGTGAAGACGAAACTGCCCTCTGCGCGGTCGATGATCTCGCGTACGAAGCTGCCAGCGCCGATGTAGCGGACCAGGTGACGATCGGCGTCGGACCAGAACGAATCAGCCATGGACCGACGCTAGGCAGTCCCGGATAGGCACGTCCATCGCACATCTTCGCTGTCGCTGTTAAGCAGAGCCGTACAGTCGGGGGTCATGACGCTGAATCCGTGGCGGCTGCGCCTGCTCGCCGACCTGGCATCGGTCGGGCCAGCGCCCGCTCTTCGGCCTCGCGCTCGGAGCCGGCCAGCCCGTAGCCGGGCGTCGACGGTCGCCGGCGGCCGGGGGTGGTCGGCCTTGTCGGATGTGGTGCGGCCGCTACGGGGCGTGGTTCACCCGGAACGCGACGCGTCCCGCGCGTCGGGGCGTACCGCTTGTAAGCCAGCAGAATGTCACGCGGTGCCGACGACAACCCATCAGGTTCCTGATCCTGGATGTCCGTCAAAGCGGTTCCCCCCTCTGGCCTTGCCGATCAAGCCGAGGTGGGTGTGCTCGAATCCTTCGGCCGTCTTGAGGCCATAGCCGAGGCCGCGATCGACGGCGATGTGGAACACCCAGGCAAGGGCCAGAACTCCGAGCCAACCGATCCGGTAGCCGACCCCGGCCGCGGCCACGGCTACCGCGCCCAGCGCAGCCGGCAGGGTGTAGGAGTGCGCCAGATTATAGCAGAAGGCCCCGAGGCGTGGCCCTCGCAGGTAGCCGAGCATGGACAGGTCGAAGACGAGGAAGAGGGCAAGCAGAGACCACCACGGGTACCCGGCGGTGACGGTCACGACGACGGCGAGAGCCGCGACGACGACGCCCTCGACGCGCTGCATTGCGACCGGACTCAGATACGGCATGTCACACCTCAACGTCGGCCAGGGACACTGGTGGGTGGTCTTCCCGTCGCTGGCCTGGCCTCGGGAAGAGGATAGACCGGCGGTGCGCCCGGCGCCGACTCGACGAGGGCAGCCGGAAGGCGGTTGTGTAGCCAGTCGGCGCTCTACGGTGTCTGACCGCAGGGCTGACCCGCGTGGTCGACGTACGGCTGAAGACGGCTCTGCCCGCAAGCACCCGGCCTCGGCACCGTCGGGGGCCGCCGGAGCGATGCTTTCGGATCTCAGCATCGGCGAAAAGGACGCGTTCGCCGGGGCCGAAGTCGGGTACGTACCCGGCAGCCAGGGTCACGACCAGTGACACCACGTCACACGTGGTGGTGACATGGCGCCACTGACGGGTCGGCCGCGCCCGCGCTGTCATGGAAGTCATCGGGGGACACCGGAGGCCGACCTCCGGCACCTTGGACGACGCTGGCCTGGGAAGCCATCGCCGCCACCCTCGCCACCCGGCTCTTTCACTGGGACCCCGTCGATGACCACCGCTGTCGAATACTGCGACGCCGCGCTTGACCCTGTTCCGGGGAGAGGGTGTCCGCTGACAGGCGACTCGTCACCGTGCGCCCGCCCGTGAAGCGCTTCGCGCGAACATGTGTCGGTTCTCGAAACAGCAACAGGAGTGAAGAGTGGGAAGCGAGCGGCAACAGCGCCCGACCGGTGTCGTCCAGGAGGGTGCCAGGTCTGGTGGGCTTCGGCGGTTTGCGAGGTCCCTCCGCCCCTGGATTCCCCTGTTCCCACTGACGGCTGTCGCGTTCGTGCTCGCGTGGCTCAACCGGAGTCCGTGGTGGGGTTGGGTACTTGTCGTGGGGCTGCTCGTGGTGCTCGGTGCGACCGTGCGCTCGTGGGCCCGAGGGCACGCGCTGCTCCGGACAGGCGCATGGCTGCTCACCGGGGCGCTCGTTCTCGGGGCGGCGGTGTTCGCCTATCCATCGCCGCAGACCCGCATCGCGGGCGGGAGGGACCGCTCGCCGTCCGGGCCGGTGCAGACGCAGCAGGGGCCGATCACCGGCGTCTACAACGACGAGCGCACCGTCGAGGTCTTCGCGGGCATCCCGTATGCGCAGGCTCCGGTGGGGGATCTGCGTTGGCGTGCACCTGAGCCACCGAAGCCGCGCGAGGGTGTGTTCACCGCAGACCGGTTCTCCGCCGTTCCGGTTCAGGGCACCTCCAGGTTCTTCACGCGGGCGCTCTCGCAGATCGTGGAGGTGCCCCTGGAAGGCACGCTCCTCAATCCGTATCCCGTGAGCGAGGACAGTCTCTCCCTCAACATCTGGCGGAGCACGACACCCGCCCCGGAGAAACTTCCCGTGCTCGTCTACATCCCGGGCGGCGGCTTCGCGACCGGCTCCGGCGCCCTCCCCCTCTACGATGGCGAGGCGCTCGCCTCCCGGGGCCAGGTGATCACCGTCACCATCAACTACCGGCTGGGGGTACTCGGCTTCCTCTCCCATCCCGAACTGTCCGCCGAGTCCGCACACCACGCGTCGGGCAACTACGGGATCCTCGACCAGATCGCCGCCCTGACGTGGGTGCGCAACAACATCGCGGCATTCGGCGGCGACCCCGACCGAGTCACGATCGCGGGCGAATCCGCCGGGGGCGAGAGCGTCTGCATCCTCGGTGCGACACCGCTCGCCGAAGACCTCGTGGACGGCATCATCGCCGGCAGCGGAGCCTGTATGGGCACCACGGGGAACAGCGAGCGCGGCGACCAGACTGACACGCGCGAGGCGGCAGAGGATGCCGGCCGCCGCCTGAGCGAGCAACTGGGAGGGGCGACCATCGAGGAGATGCGCGACATGCCCGTCGAGCGCGTCGTGGACGCGGCGGGCGCGCTCAACGCGCACTGGCAGCCCTCCGTCGACGGCCACGTGCTCGAACGATCGCCGGCGGAGACCTACGCCTCCGGAAAGCAACTGGACGTGCCGATCCTTCTCGGCAGCAACGCGGACGAAGCCTCGCTCGCGCTGGCCAGCCCACCGGACACGGACGTCGACGAGTACCGGTCGTTCGCACGCGAGACATACGGTGCGGATGCGGATCGGTTCCTCGAGCTGTATCCAGGGGAGACAGCGGAGCAGGTTCTCGAGTCACTCCTGCGGGTCGAAACCGACAAAATCATGACCCGAGCGATGCGGCGCTGGGCTCAACTGCAGACGCGGACGGGTGAATCGGACGCCTACCTCTACTTCTTCTCACACATTCCGCCCGAGAAGGGTCTGGAGAAGTACGGCGCCTACCACGGCGCCGAGGTCGCGTACGCATACGACAACCTCGGCGCCGACAGCGCCGCCGACTACACGGAGGCCGACTACCGGCTCCGCGACCAGATGAGCGCGTACTGGGTCAACTTTGTCCGCACCGGCGACCCCAACGCACCAGGCCTGCCGAGCTGGCCGACGGTCGAGCAAGCGCCCGACCGCGTTATGGAGTTCGCCGACGGCAGCGGGATGGCACCCCGCCCACGCCCCGACGCCGTCGACTTCTGGATGGACTACGACGGGCCGATCCCCTAGACGTCGGCTTCTCCGGCCTGCCGTTGGTACCCAGGTTCTACCGGCCATCGCCACGTACGGGTGTTCTCACCGACGCGAGCCTGATGCACCTAAGCTGCCGCGCCAACCGGCGAAACAGGGGCTTCGGGCCCGACCGAGCCTGGCCGGCTACCAGCGGGCCAGGGCAGAGAGTCGTACGTCCCACGCGCCAACCGTGCGGCGGGGGCCCACATGTTCAGCGGAGGCGATCGGCGAGGTCACACACCGCCTCATCGAACGCCCGGTCTGCCTCGCAGGGGCTGTGTCCGTTGATCGGTGGCGGAAAAATGTCTCCGGGCGCAGCGGTGATGTCGCGGGGGTCGCGAATCCGTCGATCCACCGACGGCGGTCGGCCGAACGCGCCGGGTTGCCGGGGTGGGAAGACGGGCCCGCCGATCGGGTCGGTTTCGCGCCACAGGTTCACCCACCGCCAGTCGACCCGGTCGGCGATCTCGTGAATGACCTCGTCGCTGATGTAGGCGGGGAAGAGTCGGGCGTACAACCGGCGCAGCGGGGAGCCGTGGGTCAGCAGGGCGATCCGGTCGGTGACCCGTGGTGGCAGTTGAAGCACGGTCGCGGCGAGCAGGACGGAGCCGTGGCTGTGCCCGGTGAGCACCACCACGTTGCCGGAGTCGACGAGGTGGGTGATGCGGCAGGTCAGTTCGGGAACGGCCCGCTCGGCGTAGCACGGTGGCGCGAACGGGTGCGCGGCTCGGGGCCAGAAGGTGCCCAGGTCCCACAGCACGCCCACGTACCGGCGGAATCCAGGGGTGCGGTAGGCGAAGATTCCGCCGACGATCAGACCGAGGAAGAGGGCGGCGATCAGGTAACTGCCGGCACCGATGCTGAAGTTGACGAAGCCGGCTGGGAGGCCCACGTAGCGTTCGATCAGCTCGTCCGGAGGCGTCGGCAGCAGGCCGAGCGTGACCGCTGCTATGCCGACTCCGGCAAGGCAGGCGTAGAGCACCGCGAGCGGCACCAGCCTCTCGGTGAAACGGGCACGGGCTATGGTTCGGCGTACCTGCCGCAGCCGTGGCTCGGCATCGGTCGGCGCGTCCGGGAAGTCGCGGGCGACGATCGCCGACGCGGCACGGATCCGTCCCGGCCGGGACACCAGCGACTGCACGCCGGCGACGACCAGTGTCACCAGCACCGCCAGTGAGAAGCCGAGAATCGCCCAGATGCAGGCGCGCGGAGGGCTGGTGATCGACGCCTGTGCGGTGGGCGCGCCCCGATTCAGGATGTCGGACACTCGATAGGTCAGCTCTGCGGAGAAGGTGAGCGCCAGACTGATCGCGGCAACGGAGGTCGCCAGGGCGCCGAACCCGAGCGATGGCGCGACATCCGACTGTCGATCCCGGTGCCAGAACAACGCCACCCCAAGGAGAACCAGCAGCATCATCTGACCGATGAACAGCCCGACGACCGTCAGGTCGTAGCCGGGCAGTTGGGTTCCTTCCGGCCAGGAGGCCGTACTGGTCAGTACGTAGATCCAGACCAGTACGGTCAGGCCGAGGGCGATGGTGCGCAGCACACCGGCCAGCCGGTCGAGCCGCCGTTCCGTAGCCGCGGACCGGGGTGGGGTGCACAGCAGAACCGCACACGCGATCAGCAGAAGTACGCCGACTGTCGCCAGTGCGCCGGTGGCGATCGACAGGCCCGGTGCGGCCCGGGCGCCGAGCAGGCTGAGGTCCAGCGTGGTGAACGCCGCCGCGACGTGGATCGATCGCAGTCGACCGACCAGCGGCTCGTTGTCCCAGCGGCCGAGAGCGGTGAGCCGGGGTGCCGGACGGGGTGGGGCGGCCGAACGGGGAACGTGAAACGGGAGTGCCGGGCGAGCGGTGATTCCCCAGACGAGACCGATCGCCGCCACTGGCACCAGCGCGAGCACCGCCAGGCGCAGTCCGGCTGGGCGTCCTCCGAGCCAGGAGAGCCAACTCCGTCCGCCCAGGCACTCCGACGAGGCCATGCACTTCCAGGCGATCACGTCCAGCGCGATCCCCACCATGCTCAGCACGTACATCGCGGTCAGGGTGAGCGCCAGCAACCGGCACAGGGCCTTGATCATCGGGTCGGTGCCGGCTCCGGCCGGACGCATCCAGATGGCGAGGTTGATCAGCATGAAGGGCAGGAGGATCACCATCGACAGCGTTCGCAACGCGTTGCCGGCCGGCAGGTTGTTCCAGCGGTAGGCCTCCAGCGTCACCCCGTCCGCCTCGCCGCCCTCGTGACATTCCGACCGGGGTCGGTAGAAGCCACCCCGGCCGTCACCCGCCACCTGCCGCACGTGCGGTCGATCCAGCAGCTCAGCCGGGCCGATGGCGGACACCCCGTGCACCCGTAGCTCCACCACACCGACATCCCCGGCGCGCCCGCCCACCGCTCGCTGATCCATCCCGTACCGGCCCTTGGCGCGTCCGTGGCACACACGACCCGCTCGGCTGGTCCGACGGCGCCCGCGTGGCGGAACGGCGTACCCCGCGAAGGGGAGAACAACCCTGAGCTGTTACGACATGGCGGGGCTCACGGGCGGACTAACTTCGTGGAAGCACGGAAATGGCCACGATGGCGCTGTTGACGACGGTGGCCGTCACGGTGCGGGTCACGGCAGCCGCCGCGGCGTCGGCGCCCCAGTCGCCCTGTTCGAGCTGCTTGGCTCGGTTGATCACCAGTGAGGTCCACGGGATCTCGCGGTGAAACTGGGGAAGCGTCCCGCTCGCCGAGAGCAGCGCCGCGAGCGCGGCGACACGGGCCTGCGGCTCTGCACCGTCCACGAGGACCCGCCGAACCTCGGCGAGCAGGCGGGCCCGGCGTTCGGTCCGGCCGTCGCGCAGGGCCGTCGTCCGGAACAGGCCGAGCACCTTGCGGGACTCCTGGTCGATGTCGCCGCGCGCGACGAGCCGTTGCAGGACCGGCTCGCGCAGGACGGGACCAATCGCGGCCAGTGCTGTCTGCACCCCTCGGGGTTTCTCGGCGAGGTAGTCCCACGCCGGGCGCAGGAGGCGGTCCGACGGCGGCTGACCCGCCACGCTGCTGACCCGGCCCCGGTCCGTCGTGGTCAGGTGCCCGCCGAGGGCGAGGTCCGCGAGGACGGCTCCACCCAGGACGTAGAAGAGGGTGTTTTCGCCGGCGATCGTCCCGGATGCGGGTTGGAACAGAAGCAGGAGGAGGTCTTCGACGAGGGTCGGGGTGTGCGAGCGGGGGTCGGTGCTCATCGGCGGGGCTCCCAGCGGAAGAGTCGGGTGGCGAGGTTGACGGCGATGGCGACCCAGCCGAGAGTGGGCGCGAGTAGGAGCAGGGAGTCGGTCACGGCAACGCTGCCGTTCCAGGCGTTCATGATGAGTTCGGTGGCCGAGCCGCCGGGCAGCAGCCGCTTGAGCCAGGCGAGGTTCTCGGTGCCGGAGATGCCCACCCAGGTGATCACGGCGATCAGACTGAGCGTAACGGGCAGGGTGGTGACCTGAGCGTGTTCCGGGGAGTTCGTCAGCCCGGCCGTGGCCAGCGCCAGGCCGATCAGCATGGCCAGGGTGGCGAGGATCGCCACCACCAGCAGGGCGACGTTCGACGGTCCGCCGGCGACCACCGCCAGGGCGGTCAGGATCGCGGCCGTCTGCACCGCCGCGATGACGAGTACGGGCAGCAGCAGGCCGGCGAGGATGCCGGGGTCGCTTTCGGCGGTGGAGCGCAGCCGCTTGAGGAAGAGGTTCTGCCGCCGGGAGGCCAGGGTGGTGACGGCCGCGGCGTAGCGACCGAGCGCGGCCCACGGTGAACGTGACGACCGCGGCGATGTAGCCGAGGCTCCCGAGGACGGCGTACGTCTCGTGCTGACGCACGAAGAACGCGCTGACCACGACCGGGATGATGAGGCTGGTGATCAGGGGTGCGGCCCGCGCGGTCGGTGCGGTCGACGACGTCGATCACCCGGTCGACGTCGTCGGTACGCCGGGTGAGCCGGCCGACCAGGCCGACGGACTGTTGAGGCTCCTGGTGTTGCCGCGTGGCAAGCTCGTCGCCATGATCGATGATTTCGCGAAGGACTTTCTGCACGACCGGTTGAAGGTGATCCGTGAGGCGCTGGTCTGGAAGCTCAATGGCCTGTCCGAGTACGACATCCGGCGTCCCCTGACGGCGACGGGGACCAATCTCCTCGGCCTGGTGAAGCATATGGCGACCTTGGAGGCCTGGTATTTCGGTGAGGTCTTCGGTCGCCCATCCCCGGAGCTGCTGGGGCGATGGCAGGACGCGGACGGCAGCGACCTGTGGGTGAGCCCGGACGAGACCCGCGAACAGATCATCGACTTCTACCAGCGTGCCTGGAAGCATACGGACGCGACGATCAACGAGCTTCCCATCGACGCGCCTGGCCACGTGCCATGGTGGTCACACCCTGACGTGAAGCTGCTCAACATCATGATCCACATCCTCCAGGAGACCACCCGGCATGCCGGCCACGCTGACATCCTGCGTGAACAGCTCGACGGCCGGACCGGGCTGAGGGCTGAATACGAGGAAGAGATCGACACGACGGCCCGCGCGACACACCGCGCGAAGATCGAGCGTGCTGCGCAGGCAGCGGCCGGCGGCGCGGGCCATGCCGGCCCGTCTGCCCCACACGGCGCAGTCGAGACTACGCCCTGATCAGCCCGATCACCGGCGGCCCTGGCTGGCTGATCTACATGCTCGCGTTCACCTGAGCCAGGCCCGCTTTCATGGAGCTTCTTGATCATGGTCTGATGGCCGTGGGGAGGAAGTTGTCCGTGGCACCACCGAAGAAGTACCCCGACGAGCTACGTCAGCGCGCTGTGCGCCTGTACCGCGAGTCGGACCCGAAGCCGGTGATCCGACGTCTGACCGAGCAGCTTGGCGTGCATCACGAGGCGTTGCGGAACTGGATCCGCCAAGCCGAGGCCGACGAGGGTGAGCGTCACGACCGGCCGACCAGCGAGATGGCCGAGGAGAACCGCCGGCTGCGCAAGGAAGTCGCTGAGCTGCGGCGGGCGAACGAGATCCTGAAGGCCGCGAGCGCGTATTTCGCGGCGGAGCTCGACCCGACCCGGCGACGGTCATGACGTTCGTCGGTGAACACCGTGACCAGTTCGCAGTCGCGCTCCTGCTACGGGTCCTCAACATCGGCGCCTCGGCCTACTACGCGTGGATCCGGCAGGCCGAACAGCCCTGCGACCGCGACGTGGTCGATCTGGGGCTGATCACCAACATCCACGAGATCTGGGAGACCTCGGGGCACACCTACGGCGCGGACCGGGTCCACCGACAGCTACGCCGCGACGGTATCCGCGTGGGCCGCAAGCGCGTCGAGCGGCTGATGGCGCAGCAGGGCTGGCAGGGTGCGTTCCTGCGGCGAGGCTGGCGCGGCGGCTCCACGAAGCAGGACCCCCGGCACATCCCGGCGCCGGATCTGGTCGGGCGGCAGTTCACCGCCGACGGGCCGAACCGGCTCTGGGTCGCCGACGCCAGCCGCATCCCCTGCGGGCAGGGCGTGTTCTGGTTCGCCGCGGTCCGCGACGCCTTCTCAAGACGGATCGTCGGGTGGAAGACCTCCGACCGCTGCGACACCGACCTGATACTCGCCGCTTTCGAATACGGCATCTGGTCCCGCGACGTCCGCGACGGCCAACTGATCCACCACTCGGACAGGGGATCGAACTACACGTCCTTCCGCTTCACCGAACGCCTACAGGACAACGGGATCCGGCCCTCGATGGGCTCCGTCGGCGACTCCTACGACAACGCGCTGATGGAGAACTTCTGGTCCACGCTGAAGATCGAACTCGTCTACCGCACATCCTGGCGGACCCGCGACGAGGCCGAGAACGCGATCTTCGCCTACATAGACGGCTGGTACAACACCCGCCGCATCCAAGAGGAACTGGGCTACCTCAGCCCGAACGAGTACGAGGCCGCCTGGCACACCCACCAGAACGACCTGGCTGAGTCACCTATCGCCGCCCTGCGCCAGCCGGCAGCAGGTAACCACCGCTGCATCAAAGCGGGGGAAACTCACCGCCGAATGAGTCGTCGTGTCAGACGCGCAGCTGATCATACCGGCGCGGCGATCGACGGCGCACCGGCGTCGACCCGGAGTCGATGTCGATCGGACATAGTGGTGCGGTGGAACTCCGACAGCTTGAGTACTTCGTCGCGGTCGCCGAGGAGGGAAGCTTCACCAAGGGCGCCCGCCGAGTCCGCGTGGCCCAGTCCGCCGTCTCCGCCACCATTCAGAAACTGGAGCGGGAGTTGGGGGTCCCGGTGTTCTCGCGGGAGGCCGCCGGGGTGACGCTTACCGACGCCGGCATGGCGTTGCTGCCCGAGGCGCGGGGACTGCTCAGCGCCGAGCGCCGGGCCCGGGAGACTGTTGACGACGTCCGCGGCGGCCTGCGCGGCACCATCCGCATGGGCACCCTCACCTCGATCGGCGCCAAGCCGGCGTCGCGCGGACTCATGGTGATCGACCTGCCGCTGGTCCTGGGCCGCTTCCACGTGACGCATCCGCTGGTGAAGTTCCAGCTGCGCACGTCGCCCAGGGGCTCGGCCGGGCATCTGGACTCCCTCCTCGCCGGTGATCTGGACCTCGCGTTGGTGGCCTCGATCGACCGTCCCGAGGGCGTGCGCCTGCATCAGATCGGCTCCATCGCGTGGTGTTTCGTGTGCGCGCGCCGGCACCGGCTCGCCGACGCCACGTCGGTGAGCCTGGAGGAGATTGCCGACGAGACGTTCATCGACTTCCCGCGCGGCTGGGGTAACCGCACCATGACCGACCGCGCGTTCGCCGCCGCGGGCCTCGTCCGTAACGTGCCGTTCGAGGCGGCCGACCAGGACACGGCCCTCGGGCTGGTCCGCAACGGGTTGGGCGTGTCCCTGCTCCCCCGCCTCGGCAGCGAGGAGGAGGGCATCTCGGTGATCGACGTCGAGCAGGCCGACCTCAGGCTGCCGATCGCGGTGGCGATGCCGTCCGAGCGGCAGCCCACGGCCGCCACCGCCGCCCTGCTGGCCAGCATCCTGCGGGCCGTCGGCCGGCCGGCGAACAACAGCTGAGCGGCGGCAGCCCGCACGCGCGTGCGGGCTGCCGCCGACGGCCGGGCGTCAGCGAGCCGGCGCGATGTTGTGATTGATCCGGAACATGTTCGCCGGGTCGTACGCCGCCTTGATCCGCTGGAGGTGCTCGAAGCTCGCCTTCGGGTACGCGGCCGCGACCGTCTCCGGCGTGACGTCGTAGCTGGTCAGGAAGTTGATCAGCTTGGTGCCGCTGGCCCACGGGCCGAGCGCCCGCGCGACGGCCTCGAGAGCCGGTCGGAACGACTCCGACATCCCGGGATCACCCACCGTGGCGACGAACAGGTTGAACCTGGCGTCGCGGTGCTCGACCGCGCTGGGAACCCGTGGCGCGCGGGCCAGGGCACCGCCGAGCTGGCGGATCTCGACCATCAGGATCGGCACGTCCACATCGGGACCGGCGCTCGCTAGCAGGGCCTCGGCCGCCTCCGCCGGGAAGTCGGCCAGCTCGGCCGAGACCTCGTACGCCGGTACCGGATCGACCGGGTCGGCGTGGATGGCGGCGACCGCGGTGAACGGCATCGTGCCTACCGCGTCGATCATCACCGGCGCGACGTCCCGGAGGGGGGCGACAAGTCTGGCGCCCTCCTCCGGCGCCCCCGCGTACGCGATCCGCACGTGCACCGCGAAACGGCCCCGCAGCGGTTCGGGGACAAAGGGCAACGGCGGCAACCGCAGGAACGCGAACGAGGCGGTGAGCTCGTCCGGCGCATCCTCGACCAGCTCGCGATAGGCGGTGAGGACCGCCGCGGCGTGCTCGCCAGCGAAGAACATGCCGCCCCCGTAGATCTCGGTGACCGGGAACAGGCCGACGGTCAGCGACGTGACAACGCCAAAGTTGCCCTTGCCGCCCCGGATCGCCCAGAACAGGTCGGGCTCGTTGTCGATGTCGATCTCACGCAGCTCACCGTCCGGGGTGACGATCTCCGCGGAGACGACGTGATCGGCCGCGTAGCCGTACAGCCGGCCCAGCATCGGGCTCAGACCGCCGCCGAGGGTGTAGCCGACCACGCCCACGTTCGGCGAGGAACCGGCCAGCGGAGCGAGACCCTCCTCCGCGGCGGCCTCGATGAGGGCCTGCATCTCCACGGCGGCGCCCACGGTGGCGGTGCGCCGGCCGGCGTCGACGGTGATGCCGTCCATCCGGCGCACGTTGATCAGGACCGCGCCGTCCGCCGGCACGACGGCTCCGTGCCCGGTCGCCACGACCGCCACCGGCAGGCGGTGCGCCGCGGCGAACCGGACCGCGGCCTGCACGTCGGCCACACAGGTGGCGCCGACGGCGACCGCCGGACGGTGGGCGAGCGCGAGGTTCCAGGTGGCGGCCTCCTCGGCGTATCGTTCGTCGCCGGGGACCAGCACCGGCCCGACGGCCTCGGCGGTGAGCTTGGCGAGATCCGCCATGTCGACAGTCATTGCTTCTCCGGTTTCAAGAGCTAGGAACTTCAGCGGGTACGGAACAGCGGCCGCGCCGCGCTGGAGAGCAGCGCGACCAGGATGGTGGCGAAGATGAGCACGGAGACGCGGGTCTCCAGGTGCTGGGCGGCCAGCCCGAGGCCGAGCACCGGCACGGCGAGACCGAGGTAGCCAATCAGGAACAGTCCGGCAAGCGCCTCGCCGCGGGCCTCGGGCGTGGCCAGGATGGCGGCCGTCGTCACCGAGCCCTTGAAGGCCGCGCCCGCACCGGCACCGGTGAGCAGTCCGCCCGCGAGGAACACCGCGAAGCTGGGCGCCCAGACGCCAGCGATCAGGATCGCGAGACCAAGAAGCAGCACTGGTACGGCGACGCGAAGCTGGACGCCGAGCGCGCCTCGCGCCAGAGCCAGGTTGCCGGCGACACCGGCCGCGAAGACCGAGAACGTGACGAGCCCGGCGACGGCGTGCGAGTCCTGGTTGAGGATTCCATGGAGGAATCCAGGTGCCAGCGACGTGAATAGGCCGAAAATGGCGAAGGAGGCGAACGCGGTCAGGCACGCGGCCACGTACCGGCCCCGTTCGCCCGCCGGCACCGAGATCCGCTGCGGGCGCCACCGCACAGCGCGGCGCTCGACGGTCTCCCGGGCGGCGAAGGTGCCGGCGACAGCGACCGCCAGCAGCACCTCGAACACCAGGTAGGGCACAGCCAGCGGCCGGGGCGCGTACTCGGCCAGCAGCCCGGCGACCAGCGGGCCGAGCCCGATCCCGCCGATGTTGGCCGCCGTGGCCACCAGGTCGGCGCGGCGGCGGCTCGCCCCGGGACGCTGCGCGAGGTGCAACTCCATCAGGTACGCGGTGGCGGTGGCGGTCAGCAGCCCGACACCCACGCCGGACAGGAATCGGCCGGCCAGCAGCGCGGCCAGGCCGGGCAGCAGGAACAGCACACCGGAGGCCATCGCGACCAGCAGCGCCCACCGGATCAGCCGGCGGCGGCCGAGCCAGTCGGAGACGTGGCCGGCGGCGTAGACGCTGAGCACGACACCGACGGCATAGGCGGCGAAGACGATCGCCACGGTGAACGGCCCGAACCCGTCGCGCTGCTGGTAGAGCACGTAGAGCGGCGTGGGCGCGGCGGAGAACGCCATCATGACGGCGAAGGCGTAGGCCATCGGCCAGAACCCGCCGCGGGCAGTCCTCACCGGTGATGCGGTGAGGACCGGCGCGGTGGTGGTACTCGACATGGAGAAACTCCCTTATAGGGATTGCGGTGTGTCAAACCTCGCGGCCGGCACGGCGGCCGGCTTCCGGAGGTTCCTCTGGTTTCGATCGCGATCCGCATGTCAGGCGACCGTGGCCACTGGGGCCAGCAGCCGGTCCCGGCATGCCCGGGCGCGGTCACGCACGTCGCGTGCGTCCACGCCGACCAGGACGCCGTCGCGCTTGCGGAACTCTCCGTTGACGAGCACGGTGTCCACGTCGCGGGCGTCCGCGAACAGCACGGCTGCCTCGGTGGGCTGCGACAGCCGCAGCGGTGAGCGGGCGACGTCGACGAGAATGACATCGGCGCGCTTACCTGGGGTGAGCGAGCCGATTCGATCATCGAGGCCGAGGGTGCGGGCGCCGTCGATGGTGGCGAACTCGAGTGCCTGGCGAGTGGTCAGCGGCACCGCGTCGGGAGCGCCGCCGAGGGCGAGCATGCGGTCGTACTGGCGCAGGCGTTCGGCCTCGAGCACCGCGCGCATCTCGTCGAACATGTTGCTGGGCACCCCCGCGACGACGTCAACCGACAGGGCGGGACGGACACCCGCCGCGAGCAGGCGCCCGGTGGCTGGGAAGCCGTGCCCCATCATCATCTCGACGCGGGCGGAGACCGAGGCGTGCGCGCCGCTGCCGGCGAGCATCTTGAGCTCGTCGTCGGTGCAGGTGTTGGCGTGGAGGAAGATCAGGTCCGGGCCGAGCAGGTCCCGGTCGTGCAGCCGGGTGATCGCCCGCTGGCCGCCGAGCAGCCCGACGCCGACGTGCATCGACGCGCGCACGCCGAGGTCACGGGCGAGCGCCAGGTCGTCGGCGGTGGCCTCGATGGTGGCCATCTCCGGGCCGCGGATGGCCAGCGCCAGCGTCAGCAGCTGGTCGGTGGAGTTGAAGTACTGTGACGCCAGCCGGCGCACGTCGTCGGGGTGGCGCAGGTCGCTTCCGACGTACCAGATGGGGTTGTCTGTAGGAATGCTGTGTCCGAACACGGCACGGATGCCGGCGGCGCGCAGCGCGTCGACCGAGGCGTCGGCGTGCTCGGGCGTGTTCATGATGTGCGCCCAGTCGAAGAGCGTGGTCACGCCACCGTCGAGTGCATCGAGGGCGCCGAAGTGAGTGCCGTCGCGGACGTCCTGCGGCGTGAACAGCGGGGACAGGCGCCCGATGATCCCGCCGAAGTACTCGTTGAGCGTCCAGTCGGCGGCGGTCTGCGCGAACGCGCCCTGCCAGGTGTGCCGGTGGGTGTCGATCAGGCCCGGCATGACGACCATGCCGGTGGCGTCGACGACCTCGGCACCGGGGGCTTCGAGGCTTGCGCCGACCGCGGCGATGCGGCCGTCCTGGATGAGCACGTCACCGACGAGGTGGTCGGTGATGGCCGGATCCATCGTGATCACGTGACCACCGCGAATGAGCTTGCGAGACATCAGTTATCCCTTTCCGAATTCGAATACCGTCAGAATTGCCGATTACGGCGCCTGCGCCGAGCGGCGTTGCTGCTGGGGGCCATCGGGATCGGCGATGATGGGGCCGGCCAGCGCGGCATCGGCGTCATGTCCCATACGTCCAGCCGTAGATCGATGAGCAGCGGCCGGGATCGCCCGATGATCAGCTTCTCCACGTCGGGCAGATCGTCGAGGCTGCGTACCGTGATGCCGTCACCGCCTAGCGCACCGGCCAGAGTGGCTAGGTCCGGCCAGTCGAACAGTGAGAGGCCCGGGTCAAGACCGCGTTCGACCAGTTGGACGTGCTCGGCGCCGTATCCACCGTCGTTGCAGACCACGACGATGAGGTCGAGGCCCTCGCGCACCGCGGTGGTGAACTCGGCGACGCCGCCATGCATGAAACCGCCGTCGCCGCAGATCAGCACGACCGGGTCCGGCCGGCGCACCGCCGCCGCGCCGATGGCGGCGCCCATGCCGGTGCCGATGGATCCGAAGTTTTCCGGGAAGACGAAGGCGCGCGGACCGGCCGCGTGGATGTGCCGCAGCGACTCCATCATGAACCGGCCGCCGTCACTGACCAAGACGCGCGCCGCCGGCAGCATGTCATCCAGCGCGCGCAGCGCCGGCTCTATCGGGACCGTCTGCGCCACCGTCACCACCGGCGCCGGCGACAGGTCCCGCTCGTACGCGAGCCGCTGCGCCATGGCCCCGGTGCGGTACCCGCTGCGCACCGTGCCGAGGGCGTCGAGCTCCCTGATCAGCGCCTCGGCCACTACCGCCGCGTCGCCGCGGACCTCCGCGTCGAAGGCGTCCGCCCCGGCCTGCGGACAGGTGTCGACGACGACCACGCGGCGGTCACGCAGCAGCGCGCCGCCGCCGGTGGTGTACGCGTTGAGCCCCGCCCCGAAGGCAATCACCAGATCCGCGTCCTCGGTCACCTCGCGGGCGACCGCCCCGGCCAGGCCACCGGCGATGCCCAGGTCGAACGGCTCGCCGCGGAACAGGTCCTTGGCCTTGAGCGTGGTCGCCACCGGCGCGCCGATCCGCTCGGAGAACTCCAGCAGCGACTGTCGGGCGGGGATCGCGCCGCGCCCGACGAGCACGACCGGACGCCGGGCCGTGGCGATCCGCGACGCGGCATAGCGGACCGCACGTGGATCGGGGTAGAGCGTCTGGCTCTCGGGCAGGTTCAGCGGCAGGTCGTCGTACTCGATCTCTGCCCACATGAAGTCGGCGGGGACGTTGAACACGACCGGCCGCTGCTCGAGGACCACGCGGCGGATGGCGACCGCCAAGTCCGCGAGGGTGCTCTGCGGGCTGCGCGCCTGCTCGAAGCCGGCGCCGGTGGGCACGACGACGTCGCGATGCGCGATGTCCTGGATGTTGGTCCGGCTTGCGGTCGCGGTGTCCCCGGCGATCACCAGCAGCGGCACCTGCCCCCGGACCGCCTCGACCAGCCCCGTGACGGTGTTGGTCAGCGCCGGTCCGTGGGTGACGGTGACGACAGCCAGCCGGCCGGCAACGCCCGCGTACCCGAAGCCCATGAACATCGCGCCGGCCTCGTGAACGGCGCCGATGTACTGCTGTCCCTGTTCGTGCACGAAGCTGTGGACCAGGAAAATGTTGGCGTCACCGATGAGCCCGAACATGGTGTCGACGCCGTGACCGGCCAGCGCTCGCGCCAGCGCTGCATGTAACTTCATCGCTTTCCTTTCCCGGTTGCTGGTCAGCCGGCCCTAGGAAGTGCGAAACGCCGAGTAGTCGACGCCGGGTCGACAGAGCGACGACGGCTGGTCATCCGTCCGCCCAGCGCCGCGCCGCCGGTGCCCGCAGCGGCTGATCGTGATCTTTAACTAAGCTGCTCTGGGTCATGCAGGCCAACCGGGTCGTACCGGCCGTGGTCCAGGGTGTTCGAGGACGGCCGCCGCCGAGGCACGGGAGATGTCGTGCTCGTCGCCGTACCCGCCGTAAAGCATGGCTACCACCTTCACTCCGTGTGCCATGCGTCCTTCACGCGGGGCCGTCGCGGCCCGGCCACGGGGTGACGGGCCCGGCCGCGACGGTCGCCGGTCAGGCCGGCGGGATGTTGTGGTTCAGGCGGAACAGGTTGTCCGGGTCGACGCGACGCTTGAGCTTGCGCAGCCGCCGGTAGACGTGCTCCGGGTACGCGTGGGAGACCGCCCGGGCGGAAGCCTCGTCCACGCTCATGAAGTTCAGATAGCTGCCACCGGTGCTCCACGGCTGCATCCGCCGGATCACCCGGGCCAGCGCCTCGCGCAGTGCCGGCGCCTCCTCCGGTCCCGCGCCAGCCGCGGCGAACAGCGTGAAACCGGCGTCGCGGTGGGCGACCGCGTTAGGGTGCCGCGGCGGCCGGGCCAACGCGCCGCCGAGGTGCCGGACCTCGACCATGGTGATCGGGTACGGCGCGTCCGGTCCCGCCACCGCGACCAGCGCCTCGACCGCGTCGCCGGTGAGGTCTCGCAGCAGGCCGGTGCGTTCGTAGGCGGGCACGGGCCCGGTCGGGTCACTGTGGATCGCGGGGAAGGCCGAGTACGGCTGCTCGGTCACGGTGTCCAGCAGCGGAGTCGCGATGCCGCGCAGGGGCCGGAGCAGGGCCTCGCCGGTGTCCCGGCGTCCGGTCCAGCAGATGCGCAGGCTGACGATCGCCTTGCCGCGCAGCGGCGGCGGCGAGGTCGGCGCGTCCGGGATGTGCATGAGCGCCACCGACGACGACATCGCCTCGGGCACCGAGCGCACCCACCGGCGGTAGGCGTGCAGCAGCCGGGCCGCGTCCCGGCCGTCGAAGATGATCGCGCCCCCGTAGAACGTCGAGACCGGGAAGAGGTCGAACTCAACAGCGGTGACCAGACCGAAGTTGCTCTTGCCACCGCGGACGCCGAAGAACAACTCCGGATCGTTCCGGCCAGTCACGGTGCGCAGTCGGCCGTCCGCAGTGACCATGTCGATGCTGCGGACGTGGTCGGCGGCGTAGCCGAAGCGGCGGCCCAGCGTGGGGCTCAGACCGCCGCCGAGGGTGTAGCCGACCACGCCGACATCGGGGGTGGAGCCGTTGATTCCGGTGAGGCCCTCCGGCAGCGACTTCTCCAAGACGTGGGTCCACAGCGCTCCGGCCTCGGCGCGGGCGGTGCGGCGCCGGTCGTCGACCGTGACGTCGCGCATGGCCTTGGTGCTGACCAGGATGGCGTCGCGGCCGATAGGCACGGACGGCTGGTGGCCGGTGGCGAGCACGGCGATGGGCGTCCGGCGGCGGGCGGCGAGCCGCACCGCGATCTGCACGTCGCGGGCGTTCTGGGCGGCGATCACCAGACCCGGGTTCGGAATCTGGACGAGGTTGAAGCCGGCAATCTCCTCGGCGTAGCCGGCCTGGCCGGGTAACAGCGCCCGTCCCGCGAGGCCGGGCGGCGGGCACAGCGGCGGCCTCCCGCCGCGGCCACCGGCCTGCGCCGCCTGACCGGTGGCGGCGATCCCCAGCACGACGGACGCGCCGGCCGCGGCGCCGAGGGCGAGGACGTGACGCCGGTCGACGCCGGTCGAGTCTTGCTCAGTCATGGTGCTCCGTTCGCTCGGTTGTCCCGACGAGCACACCGGCCCGGCGTCGACGTCGCATCGCCGCGGCATCGACGGGCACGGCCCGATCTCGCAATGGATACAAGTGGGCTTCGGGTGAGCACTGTCGTCCCGGATCGCCGGTGTCGGTGACCGGTAGCCTGCGGTCGTCACCGGGCTGGCGGGCGGAGACGGTCCGGCACACCTTCGCCGCGCTGCGGTCGCACACGGACTCGACGCCCTCCGGTGAGGCTGTCCACGCGCCGTCGACGATCCGTCGATGTCCGCGGGTTTCGCTGGAACGGTGGTGGAACAAGACCTTCTGACCTTTCGTGATCTTCCCGGGCCGAAGAGCCTGCCGGTGGTCGGCAACAAGCTCGCCCTGGCCGGCCCCGGCGGACCGAACCAGGCACTACAGCAGTGGAACGACCGGTACGGATCGACATACCGGCTGCGCCTGCCCGCACCCGCCGTCGTGACCTCCGACCCCTTCCTCGTCGAGGCGGTGCTCCGGCAGCGGCCGGAGACGTTCCGCCGCAGCCGGCGGGTGACCTCGACCCTGCGGGAGCTGGGCATTCACGGCGTCTTCACCGCCGAGGGCGAACAGTGGCAGCGGCTGCGCAGCATCGCCACCCGCAGCCTCAATGCTGCGCACCTCAACGCATACTTCGGCACGCTGACCCGCTCCACGGAGCGGTTGCGGCTCAAGTGGCACGCCGCGGCCGCGACCGGTGAGCACATCGACGTACTCGACGAGATGATGCGCTACACATTGGACGTCACCGTGGGGTTGGCCGTCGGCTACGACCTCAACTCCGTGCAGGACCGTGGTGGCGGACTGTCGGCTCGGCTGCCGGAGCTGTTCCCGGAGATCGGCCGGCGACTGTACGCGCCGGTTCCCTACTGGCGGTTCCTGCCGAGTGCCCGCCGTCGGCGACTGGCCGAGACGATGCGGGAGCTCAGCGACATCATCGGCAGGCATTTCGAGGCCGCCAAGGCACGCGTCGCCGACGGGGCGGCACCGTCCAACTTCCTGGAGGCGCTGGCGGCACCCGAGGAGGGCGAGCCGGAGCTGACGCACGCCGAACTGGTCGGCAACGTCCTGACGATGCTGCTCGCCGGCGAAGACACCACGTCCGCGACGGCGGCATGGACGTTGCACTACCTCGCCAACGACCCGCAGATGCTGCACCGGGTGCGCGCCGAGGCGGAGACCGTGCTCGGGGACCGCCGGTTCGCGCACACCCCGGCCGAGCTGCGCAAGCTGGAGCTCGCCGGAGCCACGGTGCGCGAGGCGATCCGGATGCGACCCGTCGCGCCGTACCTGGCGATGCAGGCGAGGCACGACGTGGTGCTCGCCGGCCGTACCCACGCGCTGCGAATCGACGCGGGCACTATCGTGTTCGTCCTGCTGAGCCGAGGGGCACATCACGACCAGGCACGGTTCCCGGAACCGGAGAGGTTCCACCCCGAACGCTGGCTCGGCGCCGGGCCTGCCGCCGACAGCGCCACCGCGCCGTTCATGCCGTTCGGCAGCGGGCCGCGCTTCTGCCCAGGACGCAACCTGGCCCTGGTGGAGACCACCCTCGTGGTCTCCATGCTGTGCCGCGAGTTCGACCTCGTGCCCAGCACCAGCGCCGGTCCGGTCGGTGAGCGCACCGCGTTCAGCGTCTTCCCCACCAACCTTCACCTCCGCGCCCGGCTCCCTCAGCCGGTCAGCCCCGAACGGTCCTGACCGGGAAGCAACGGTGTTCCGACTCGCCCAGCGATACCTGGCGCCGCTGACGCTGGTGGCGTTGCCGGTGCTGTGCCTGGCCGTGGTGACAGGCGGGAGTGCCCAGCCCGCCTCGTTCGACTGGATCGAGCGGTCGGTCAGTGCGATGGCCGCGCTCGACGCGCGGCACCGGCACCTGACCACCGCCGCCATCGCCGGGGCCGGCGTGCTCCACATGATCGCCGCCCTGGGGCTGAGCGCGATGGCGGTCTTCGGCCGGGTCCTGCTGGCCCTCGCCCGAGTCTTTCTGATCATGGTCGCCGCCTTCCCGTTGCCGGCGGGCGGCGGCTGGTCCATCGCGCACGCCGTCTTCGCCGGGCTCACCGCCGCGGCCATGGCCTCGTGGCCGGCCGCGGCGGGCCGCTCGTACCCGTTCGCCGTCGCGGCCGGACCCTTGGTCACCGTCGCACTGTTCGTCCTGCTCGGCTGGTATCTGGTCGAGGTGGCGACCGGCGGTGACCTCGGCGGGCTCGCCGAACGTGCGGCGCTGACCGCCGAGTTCCTTTGGCTGGCGGCGTCGGTCCGGGCCGAAGCCCGCGCCCGTATGCCGTTCTCTCCCGTTCGGACAGGACCAACCATGCTCATGCGCACACCGTCCGCCGGCACCCCCGGGCCCCGGCGATGACTCCGGCCACCCCGGTCCTGGCGCTGTTCCGGGACACCGTTGCCTCCGTCCCCGCCTACCGGCGGTTCCTCGCGGAGGAGGGCGTCGACCCGTCGGCCGTCGACGAAGCGTCGGCGATCCCGCTGATGACGAAGGCGGGCTATCACCAGCGCTTCCCGCTTCCCGAACGGTGCCGCGGCGGCCGGCTCGACGCGGCCACCGTCGTGGCGCTGTCCTCGGGGTCGTCCGGACTGCCGACCGTGTGGCCACGCACGGCACGCGACGAGCAACCCGTCACCGAGCGCTTCGAACAGGTCTTCCGGGACACCTTCGGCGCTGCCGGGAAGAGCACGCTCGCCGTGGTCTGCTTCCCGCTGGGCAACTGGGTCGGCGGCCTGTACACGATCGCGTCCTGCCGCCGGTTGGCCGCGGCCGGCTATCTCGTCACGGTCGCCACCCCCGGCAACGACATCACCGAGATCCTGCGGGTGGTTGGTGAACTGGGGGGCTTCTTCGACCAGACGGTGCTGCTCGGCTATCCCCCGTTCGTCAAGAACGTTATCGACACGGGACTCGCCCGCGGCGTCGACTGGTCGGCGTACCGGATCAGGATGGTGCTGGCCGGCGAGGTCTTCAGCGAGCAGTGGCGCGACCTGGTGGCCGGGCGCGTCGGCATCGCGGATCCGGTGACCGGCATCGCGTCGCTGTACGGCACCGCCGACGCCGGCGTGCTGGGCAACGAGACGCCGCTGAGCGTGCGGATACGCCGCTTCCTCGCCCGGCGGACCGACGTCGCGGCGTCGCTGTTCGGCGATTCCCGGTTGCCGACTCTGGTGCAGTACGACCCGGCGGCCCGCTGGTTCGAGAGCATGCCCGACGGCACTCTCACCTTCAGCGCGGACGGCACCGTGCCGCTGGTGCGCTACCACATCGCCGACGAGGGTGGCGTGCTGGCGCACGACGAGCTGGTGTCGCTGTGCCGCACGCACGGCTTCGATCCCGGTACCGGCCCGGCGCTCCCGTTCGTCTACGTCTTCGGCAGATCCCTGTTCACCGTCTCGTTCTTCGGCGCCAACATCTACCCGGAGAACGTGACGGTCGGCCTGGAACAGCCCCCGGTCAGCGGATGGACGACCGGCCGGTTCGTGCTGCGCACGATCGAGAACGCCGACCAGGACCGCCGGCTGTCCGTGGTGGTCGAACTCGCCGTCGGCGCCGAGCCCAGCGAGGACCGGCGGAGGCTGGCGGCGGTGTCGATCCGCACCGAGCTGTTGCGACTCAACAGCGAGTTCGCCCACTACGTGCCGCCGGCGTGCCAGACACCGCAGGTGGAGCTGCGCCCGGCCGACGACCCGGAATTCTTCCCGCGTGGCGTGAAGCACCGCTGGACCCGCCCTGAGGCGACGTCATGACCGGCCGTGCGCCGGCGACGTTCGCCCGGGGCGAGGCCGTCGCGCGGGTGCGGCCGACGACGACCGGCGACATCCCTCGATCCGGGCCGGGGCCGGCACCCAGCTGTGGTCGCACGGCGAGGCCCAGCCACGGGCGGTGTTGATGCTGCACGGCTACACGCACACGCCGCAGCAGCTGGGCCTGCTGGCCGAGCTGTGCCCGGCGGCCGCGGCCGGTCACGGCTAACCGCCGGTTGATCAGCGGGCCAGCCGCCGGTGCGAGACCCAGGCCGACCGCCGTCTGCGTGGGTGCACGCTGACGCGCGCCGGCCGGCGCTCGGTGAGCACCGCGGCCGGTTCCGGGGAGAGGATGGAGTTCATCGCAGCGCGTAGCCGAGTGCCCGGTTCGATGCCGAGCTCATCGACCAGTGCCCGGTGCGAACGCCGGTAGTGCGCGAGCGCCTCGGCGGTACGGCCGGTGCCGTGTAGGGCGGTCATGTACAGCGCCTGCACCTCCTCCCACAGCGGGTGGGCCACGGCCATCGCGGTCAGGTCGGGCAGGATCTCCCGGTGCCGGCCGAGGTTGATCTCCGCCTCGATGAGGTCGAGGTGTGCGGTCGCGACCCACTGCTCCAGGCGGGCCCGCTGGCCCTGGGCATACGGCCCCTGGACGCCCGCGAGGGGTCGGCCGTCTGACAGGGCGAGCGCGGCGCGCAGTTCCACTGCCGTCGTGTGTTGGTCCCCACGGCGGGCCGCGATGGACGCCCGGACGGTGTGCGCCCGGAACCGGTTGACGTCGACCGCCGTCTCCGGCACGTGCAGGACGTAACCGCCGCTGCCGGACGCCAGCCGGGTCGACCCGTCGCCCTGCCTCTGGAGCACCCGCCGCAGCCGGTAGATGTAGGTCCGGACGGTGGTGGCCGCCGAGCGGGGCGGCTCGTCGTCCCACAGCCCGCTGATGAGTTCGTCGAGGGTGACCATCGCGCCCACCCGCAGCAGCAGCATGGCGAGGGTTGCACGCTGCTGCGGCGAACCGATGTCCACCTCGGCACCGGCCCGCGGTGATCCGCCGTGGGCCCCGGTGCCGCGCCATGCCTTCACGGGTCCCAGAAGGCTGAAGCTGAGTGTCGTTGCTGGTGCGTTGTCGAGCATGCCGGAAGGTTACGAACCGCTGCCGGTAAGAACACTTGGCGAATCCTGAACACGTCGTTCAGCCGAGCGGACGTCCGGGACCGCGCGTAGGCATGGGTGAACTCCGATCCGGGTACGTAGTGCGACCGCGCCCCGCCCGGCGCTCGCGGCCAGTAGCCTTCGCCCGCCGCCGACATACTGACGGGCCATCTCGTCGAGGGTCTTCGCGGCCATGAAGCCGTCGCCGACCTGGAGGTACAGCAAGACCGCACGCTTGTCCGCCGCGACCGCCCGCGGCCAGTTGCCCATCGCCGCGTGCGCCTGACCGATCGTGCGCCACGTGCTGGCCTCACGATGTCGATCACGCAGTTGCCGCAGCCAGGCAACACCCTGCAGACAGTGGTGGACCGCCATCGATGATCGCCGAGGTCGGCGAAGGCGGATCCGGCGAGGTCCGCCGGCGCGCCGCGTAGTGCACGCGGCCCAGCAGCGGAACACTGCCGTGCCGTTCGGCGGCGGGCAGCGCGAGACGGTGCAGGCGTTCCAGGGTCGGCCAGTCGGACTCACGTTGCAGGAAGTTCCCAAGACCCCAGGCGTACTGTACGACGGCGGCGTCCTCGTCGCGCGCCACCGCGCGCTCGGTCATCGCAAGGAGAACCGGTCGTTCCCGATGCAGCCAGGCCCACGCCTGTTCGTAGCCGCCGAACTCCTCGGGCTCCGCCCCGGGCGGCGCGACCGTCGCACCGATCGTCTCAGGTGAGCGGAACGGGTTGAGCGTCACCGCGGCCCGCAACACGCTGTGCAGGTAGTGGTGGCCGAGCCGTGCCTCGGCCGCCTGCCGCGCCGCCACGGTCTCGCGCTCGGCGAGCAGCTCCTCGGAGTAGGCGCGCACCAGATCGTGGACGTGGAAGCGGCCGGGTTCCACCTCGGTCACCAGGTTCGCCCGGGACAGCTCGCCGAGCAGTGGACCGACGTGTCGGCGCCCCTCACCGAGCAGGCTGACCGCGACCGCCGCGGTGAAGACCGGCCCCGGGTGCAGGGCCAACAGCCGGAACAGCCGGGCCGCCGTGCTGCCCAACAGCTCATACGACCAGGAGAAGACAGCGCGCAGGTCGTGCCCGTGGTCCCCCCCGGCGAACCGGTCGAGCAGCCGGCCCCGCGGCGCGACCAACTCCTCGGCGAGGTGGCGCAGCTTGAACTGCGGATGGGCGGCGGCCCGGGCGGCGAACATGGCCAAGGCGAGCGGCAACCCGCCGCACACTTCGATCACCCGCTGCACCGCCTCTGCGTCACCGGCGATCCGAGCCGCGCCGAGGCGCCGGCTCAGGAAGGACATCGCCTCGTCCTCGGACAACAGGTGCAGGGGTGCGGCGAAGGCACCCTCGTGCACCACCAGCCCGGCGAGCGGATTGCGGCTCGTGACGATCGCGGCGCTGCCCGGCGTGGTTGGCAGCAGGGGCCGCACATGGGCCGAGTCGCGGACGTTGTCGAGCACCACGAGGATCCGGCGGCCGGCGATCAGACTCCGGTACAGCGCCACCCGTGCCTCGAAGTCGGCGGGCACGTCGGGATCCGGCACACCGAGCGCCCCGAGGAAACGGCGCAGCACGTCGGCGGTGGGTGTGGCTTCGGCCGAGGGGTCAAACCCACGCATCGACACGAACAACTGCCCGTCCGGGAAGTCGCCCGCAAGCCGATGCCCGCAGTGCACCGCCAGCGTCGTCTTACCCACGCCGCCCAGTCCGGTGATGACGGCCAGCTGGGCCGCCCGCGTCTCGCCCGGCCGGCCGCACAGGACCTCGGTGAGCCGTTCGATCTGACTCTCGCGTCCGATGAACGTCGGCAGATCGGTGGGAAGCTCGACCGGCACGGGCCGGGCGATCCTGGCGGCGGGCAGGCCGTCAGCTGTGGGCGCGTCGCCGCGTAGCGCCTGCTGCTGCAGGGCCACAAGTTGCGGGCCGGGGTCGACGCCCAGTTCCTCGGCCAGTCGCCGGCGGATGGCGGCGTACTCAGTCAGGGCGTCGGCCGGGCTGCCGGTGCGGATTAGCAGACGGATCAGGGCCGCATGCAACGCTTCGTCCAGGGGTTCGGCGGCTGCGGCCGCCCGGATCGCCGGCAGCAGTTTACGGGCGGCCTCCGGTGTCGCGGCGAGGGCGGCGGCGTGCACGGCCGTCGTGCTGAGCTCCTGCTCGACCTGGACGAACGGGGGCGCGGAGCGCACCGTCTCGTCCAGGCCCGCCGCGACCGGGCCCCGGCGTAGCCGCAGCGCGTCCGCCAGCATCACCGCGGCACGGTCCGGGTCGATCGTGGACAGCGTGGACGCCTCGGCCGTCGTGCGGCGGAAGGCGAGCAGGTCCAGGCCGTCCGCATCCAGCGCGAGCCGATACGTACGGGTGCCGCGTGCCAGCAACTCGGCGGGGATCAACCGGCGGATCTGGCTCACGTAGCGTTGCACGACGTTGACCGCGGTGACCGGCGCCCCCGCCGGCCACAGCACGTCGATGATGTGTCCGACCGAGACCGGCTCGCCGGCGTGCACGAGGAGCAGGCCGAGCAGCGACTGCTGCTGCGGCGGCCCCAGGTTGATCTCGGCGCCGTCCCGCCACGCCCGCACCGGACCCAGCACCGAGAACCTGATCGGTGTCGCAGTTGCCCCCATCGAGATCGTCATTGTGCGCCACTCACCCGGAATCGACTTGGAACGCTTCCCCGCAACCCTGCCGTACCGTGCCATCGGCGGCCTGCGGGCCTGGTGCTGGCGGCCATAGCGATTCGCGATGACCACCGGGTGCGCCATGTCGTGTCGAGTCGCCGTCGGTGCGACGCCCCTCGTCGATGCGACGCCGACTCCCTGTCGACAGCACCGTTCTTGACTTCACGCTGTCCCGCCGATCACGGCGGGTTCGTCAAGAAACGGAGCAGAATGCGCACCGCTGCACGCACGCTTGTCACCACCGCTCTCCTGGCGGCTCTGACCGCGACGACCCTCGGAACACCCGCTTATGCGGCCGAGGTGGACCTCGCCCCGGCCACGGCGAAGGATTTCACCACCCGTGTCGTCACCACCGACCTGTCCAACCCGTTCGAGGTCGTCGACGGCCCGGACGACCGGCTCTGGGTGACCGAGCGCACCGCCGGCCGCGTGGTCCGGATCGCCCCGACGACCGGCGCCCGCACCACGGCGCTGACCCTCCCCGACGTCCTGATCACCCCGGGCACGCAGGACGGCCTGCTCGGCATGGCGCTGCACCCGCAACTGCTGACCATCACCGGCAACCAGTACGTCTATCTGGCGTACACCTACGACGCCGACGCCGACGCCGACGTGGACCGCCGGGTACGGCTCGCCCGGTACACCTACAACCGGGCCACGCAGCAGCTGACAGCCCCGCAGACGCTCCTTGAGGGCCTGCCCGGCAGCAACGACCACAACTCGGGCCGGCTCGTGTTCGGCCCGGACGCCAAGCTGTACTACACGCTCGGCGACGGCGGCCACAACCAATTCGCCAACTACTGCAAGCCGATCCTGTCCCAGCGGACCCCAACCGCGCAGGAGGTGCGTACCCGGGACTGGACCGCGTACCAGGGCAAGATCTTGCGGTTGAACCTCGACGGCACGGTCCCCGCCGACAACCCGTTGATCAAGGGGGTTCGCAGCCACGTGCTGTCCTACGGTCACCGCAACCCGCAGGGACTCACGTTCGGTGCCTGGGGCAAGCTCTACTCCAACGAGCACGGCCAGAAGAGCGACGATGAGATCAACCTGATCCGGCCAGGCGGCAACTACGGCTGGCCGAACATCTCCGGCTACCGCGACGACAAGGCGTACGTCTATGAGAACTGGTCCGAACTGGCCACCTGCGCCTCCACCCCGCAGACCGATCCCGCTCCGCCGTCGGTGCCGCGCTACACCGAGTCCGGCTTCCGGGCGGCCGACCTGGTCGAGCCGCTGAGCACCTACTACACGGTCGAGACCGGCTACGACTTCCAGGACCCGAAGTGCGCGGCCGCGTACTTCATCTGCTGGCCCGGCATCGCGCCGTCCAGCCTCGACTATCTCGGCCTGGCCGTACCCCGGGGCTGGAGCAACTCGCTGCTGATGACAACGCTCAAGGACGGCACCATCTACCGCGTGCCGCTCAGCCTCGACGGTGAACGCACCGGCGCGGCGGTTCCGATCTGGAGGAGCGTGAACCGGTACCGCGACATCGCGTTCGACGCCACCGGCACCACGATCTACTCCGTCACCGACAGCGGCGGCGCCGCCCGCGACCCGCAAGGCGCACCGACCGACAAGCTGGAGAATCCCGGCTCGCTGATCGAGTACACCTATCGCGGCTGACCGCAGCCGGGGATGGACACGGGTCCGGCGAGCCGCGTCCATCCCGTGTCGATCCGTCGTCCGACGCGCTCGCGAAAGCGGGCCCGGTGGGAGCGGTGGCCGGCCCACACGAAATGGATCACGGGTAGCGCCTGGAGATCAACCATCACAATAGACGTTGGTCAATAAAGTGAGCGCCGGAGGAGACCTCGGCCGCCGTCGCCGTTACCGGCGAAATCGGCGAGGCTGGCCTAAGAGGCTTGCATCCCCGCCCACACCAGGTCCTCCGCCAACAGCGGCTCCTCATCCATGTCGACGTGAACGGTCCACTCGAACGCCTCGCCCTCGACGTACACCTACGCCGCGTCCTCGAACGGCTCCGGCAGCTCCACCGGGAAAATTGTCGGCTCATTGCCCCCACGGCGTCCGGGAGACAGCTCCAGCGCCCGCACCACACCCAGTTGTCCGCTAGCTTGATCTTTAACCTGTAGGAGGCCTACCTGAACCTTGGGCCGAGCCTGACCTCCAACCCGGAAACGCAAACGGTGCGGGCAAGTGTTGACCTTGCCGCGCACCGTTGGGATTCGGTTTGTGTCCGAGGGGCGACGTCGACCAGACATCCATGGTCATCATCAAAGGCGAACTGCAACTGGCGGCCCGCTAAGGACAGCAACCGACTGTCCACGCCGCTGGAATTCGGTTCGTGAGCCAGGGTCGACACAAACCGATTTTCAACCTGGATTAGGCCTGATCGGCGTCATCCCGCTCGACTGACGCGCAGCCGAACTTGACGGGTCCTGAACCAGGCGTTCGGGACCCGTCTGTGCGTGCAAGCCTCCCTCAGCCGGACCCGCCTCCACGACCTGACGCGGTACACGCTCATGCCGAGTTGAGTGCGTCGTCGCAGCGGCGGCAGTGATGATCGTGGTCTTGATTGCTCAGCGAGCTGTCGCGCGCAACGCTTCTTCGTACTGGACACGATCGAAGGCAATCTTCCGCAGCTCGCGGTAGTCCCAGTCGCGATGCCCCGTGCGGTAGCCAGACCAGGTAACCGTGTCCTCAGCCACCCGAACGATCGCCGTGAACGGCCAGCAGCCCCAGTCACCGCAGCCGCAGCCTAGTAAGACGGTGTCGCCATCGCCGAACCAGCTGAGGACTGGGTCACCCAGGTAGTGCCGGCTCGGCCAGCGCACCTCGTCCTTCGGCAGACCCACGTAGCTGCCCGCGAGGTCGGGTTTTCCCTCACCGCATGCGAAGGGCAGCTCAGCCTTACGCAACAGGTCGGGCAAAGGCACACCATTGAGGTGCGGGACGAGCGTCGGGAACACCCCACCGATGCCGAGCTCCTGCTCGATGGTGCGGAACTCGATTTGTTCCATGCCACCAGGCTAAGCCCGTCTTTGGTGACGAGGTCATCCCGGTCCCTGCGTCATTTCTTCCCACAATCACCCCCTCCGCGGTTGATGCACTCTTCTGCCGCAGACCGCGCGCCAGGTCAGCGTCCACTCGTGGCCGATGTTGCGGACGGTTCGGCTGGTACGAATGCCGTTCCTACACCTACGGCTCTCTGCTCGGCCACGGGACGGTCTGGGTAGTTCGATGTTGCGGTGACCCCTGACGAGCTTTCGGTGGCCCGGCTGGAGGCGCTGCGCCGCTCGGCACGGGATGGCCACGCCGGGGCCCTGATCGCGCTGGGCCGGTACCCGGAAGCCGTCGGAGACCTGACCAGGCAGGTTGGTTGAGGAGGAGCCGTACGACGAGGGCGCCCGCCAGCTGCTTGCCTCGGCGCTGCATGGCCTGCGCCGTACGGATGAGGCCCGCCCGGGTGTGCCGCTCCGGACTGACGTTGCTGCGGGGCTGCGGCCTGGAGTACGACGTGGAATCGGGCCTGTTGAGAGCGCTCGTGCCGCCGCGTAGCCGGGCCGGGAGCCAGCGTTGATCGCCGACAGGGCTCCGAAGTGGCGCAGTCGAGGGCGTCGGGGCACCCCGGCGACGGCCGTTCTGGCTACGGGGCGGCGAAGGTCTCGCGCAGCGCGGGGTCCAGCGGGCGGCCGGTCGTCGGCTCAATGAACAGGTCGGCGAGGAGCAGGTCGGCCAGGTAGGTGGGGTTGATTCCGGACTCCTTGCCACCGAGAGCCTGTGCCGCGCCGCCCAGGCGCAGGGCCGCTCGCGCCGCGGCGGCCGGCAGCCGGGTGACCCGGCGGCGGCGACCGACCGCCTCGGCGACGCGGGTGAGCATGTCGGTCCAGGTGAGGTTGACGTCGGCGACCGGGATGTCCGCCCCGCTGGCCCGCTCCAGGGCGTCCACCGCGATCTCGGCCACGCTGCGCGCCGAGGTCGCGGCGGTCCCGCCGGTCGGGGCTACCAGCGGGGTACGCGAGCGCGCCCACCGGTCCAGCGGCCCGGCCCAGTTGGGCAGCCGGTCACCGGCCCGACCGAAGACGAAGGGCAGTTCGAGGACGGCGACCGGCAGGTCCGGGCCGGCCGCCGCCCGCCCCTCGCGGGCCTGCTCCAGGCGGCAGCGGATGTACGTGTGCCGCTCGGCGAGGCGCCACTGCGGGTGGAGCCGGTCGAAGTAGGTGTAGTACGAGCCCATCACGACGCCCCGGGTGAGACCTTCGCGGCGGGCCGCGGTGCACAGGCGTACCACCGGGTCGACGTTGTCCCGACGGAACGTCGGATAGATCGGTTTGGGCAGCGGCCGTTGCTCGTCGGTGCGGGTGGCGTACACCACGCCGTCGCGCCCGGCGAGCAACCGCCGCAGGTCGTCGACCGAGGCGGACTCCACGTCGAGGCGATGGTCGACACCGTCCCGGGCGGTGCGGGCGACTGTGGTCGCGTCATGGCCGTGTTCGCGCAGCACCGCCACCACGCTGGCGCCGATCAGGCCGCTGCCACCGATCACGAGAATCCGCATGCCGCATCGTCCACTCCGGAGGCCGGTGGGTGTCAAGAGTGCGAACCACTCGACCCGGGGCGTCGCCGCGGATACGACGGTGCCGTGGTGCGGCCAGAATGGCGTTCGGAGGTGATCGGGGATGGCCGACCAACAGCGCGTGCCCAAGCTGTGCTCGGCGGTGCTGGACAGCACCGACGCGAGGGCGCTGGCGGAGTTCTACCGGCAGTTGCTCGGCTTCGTCTACCGGCCCGGCGACGAGCCCTCAGCGGACGGGCGTGGCTTGACCATCGACACGAAGTCGGCTGATCGCCGGCGCACATCTGCCGCCGAGCGGGCGCCCCGCGGCCGCGAGCTGTCATCGATCTGAGACGAGACCGTGGTCGTAGATCGACGCAACGCTGCGATTGTCGAAGCATGGCCGTTCACGCGTTGACGACGGCGCAGCGGACCACCGCGTCGTTGACCGCCGCTCTGTTGGTACTGGCGGGATTGACTTCCTGCACACCCGAGATCAGAGCCATCACCGGCCTGACCGCGGACGCCGACGGCCGGCCGCTCGCGGCTCTCGCCTGGTGCGCGAACCAGCAGCCGGATGTCGTGCGTCTCCGTGTCGCAGACGATTTGCCCTCGCCGTCTCCGGCCGACGCACCGACTCCGTCGGTGAATTGGCCGGAGTGGCGGTACGACGTGCAGCAGCGCGACGCGACCTCACCGGCCACCGTTGAGCTGACGGGCTTCCCGCCTGCACCGGCCCCTGACCCGCGCACAAGCTTCCAAATGCGCGCAGTCACCAGGAACAACAGCTTCACCTCCCACGAGGTGAGCTTCCGGCTTCCTGAACTGGCCGACCTGAAACCAGGATCGGTCCTGATCACCACTATCGAAACCAACGAAGAGGTACAGAAGACCATCTCCCTCGACGAGTTCGCACGCCTGGGAAGGAACGCGTGCTGAACTCCGGCCCGGGGGCAGTCATGGCATACCTCTCATGGCAATCTAGAACATCGGTCCTTCTA
>NZ_JCANNB010000050.1:0-40169 GCF_059553435.1 Micromonospora sp. PRAS1 | reverse complement strand
ATGAGGACGACCGCCTCGTGCTGATCAAGCGGATCAAGCCCGGCCAGGCACCGTACTGGACGACGCCGGGCGGTGGCGTGGAGCCGACGGATGTCTCCCTGGAGGCCGCACTTCGCCGCGAGCTGCATGAAGAACTCGGTGCCGAGGCCGATCGGTTCGCCCAGGTGTTCCTGTTCTCCGCTCCCGCTGGTGAGGGTGTTTCTGTCCAGCACTTCTTTGTCTGTCGGCTACTTGAGCTGCGGAGACTGCTCGAACCGGGCCGGAGTTCGATGATCCGTCGCGTGGCGACTATCAGCTCGACCGAGTGACGATCGACAAGCTGCCTGCGGTGGATCTCAAGCCGGAAGGGCTGACCGAGTTCATCACCTCCAACAAGGAGGCCCTGCTCTCGGTGTAGGGCAGTTTGGCCAGAGCATCCTTGCCTGGAGTCGGCGTCGCCCCGCTGCCGCGCAACCCCTACGCTGGCGGCATGAGGGAACCCAGTGCGGACCGGACCTACGCCACGCCGGATGACCTCCCGGTCTCGGCTTTGCTGCCTGAGCTGCTGCGGAGTGTTCGTGAGGGGCAGGTCGTCTACCTCAGCGAGCAGGATGAACCGGTCGCCGCTGTCGTGCCGCTGGAGGTAGCGAGGGCGGGCCTGGCGGCACTGGGAAGATCCGACGAAGGGCTGCGGTGACGGTCCTGCCTGGTACCTGTTGATGAATCAGCGCCCGGCGGCGCCGGCTGAGTCGATCCCCGACGAGATCCGTGTCGATGTGGAGACGCTGTGGCGCTACCACGACATGGGCCACGAGCTGCGGCCGTGTGACGTGGGGATCGGGCTGGGCAGCCATGACCTTGGTGTCGCGGTGATCGCGACGCGCCTGTTCCACGAGGGATTGTTTCCCTGGATCGTGTTCACCGGGGCGAACGCGCCGACAACGGTGGAGCGGTTCCCTCGCGGCGAGGCCGTGCACTACCGCGAATACGCGATGGAGCAGGGCGTGCCGGCGGATTCGATTCTCGTGGAACCACGGGCGACGAACACCGCCCAGAACCTGGAGTACTCCAGGCAGCTCCTGGCCGAACGGGGTATCCCGGTGCGGTCAGTGCTGATCATGTCGCGGCCGTACCAGCAGCGTCGGGCGTACGCCACGTGCAAGCTGATGTGGCCCGAGGTCGACGTGGTCTGCGCGTCGAACCCGTTGGCACTCGACGACTACGTGCGCAACATCGGTGACCCACGGCGGGTGGTGGAGATGTTGGTCGGCGACACCCAGCGGATCGAGGTGTACGCCGAGCGCGGGTTCGCGATCCCACAGGAGATGCCGGACGAGGTGCGGGCTGCGTTCGAGCGACTGGTGGCAGCCGGTTACACGAGCCGACTGGTCTGACGACGGCTACCAGCGTGGTCCACCCGACCGGACGCCCATCCGTTCGCTGAGTTCGACGGCCAGACGGGGCGGCCGGGGGCGGATGAGGATGTCTCGGACGAGGTCGCGGGAGAGCCGGTGGTAGCGCACCTGGTCTGGGCCGATGACCTCCGCGTCCAGGAGCGCGCCGAGGGCGTCGTCGATGCGGTTCCAGCGCGCCAGCGCTCGCGCGGTCTCGATGGCGTGGCGGACCTGCCGCTCGACGGGCAGGGCACCGGTATCGAGTGGGGTGCCTATGGCGATGGCGCGTTGCACGTCGCCGAGTTCCATCGCCACCGTCGTCTTGTGGATCGACACGTTGGTGGGCCCGAAGGCGGTCCACACATGGTTGCCGTCGGCGCCGAGCCGGGTCGCTGCGGCATCGGCTTCGGCGATGTGGCTGTCTGCGGAGGTGCGGTCGTCGTCGCGGGCGGCGGCGAGGGCGCAGACGAGGTGCAGGCTGCCGTAGACCGACAGTAGTTGCGGTGTGGGCTTGGTCAGCCTGGGTTCGAGGAACTGCGCTGCGGTGGCGGCGAGGCCTCGGGCCTGCGCGTATTCGCCGATCGAGACCAGAGAGTGCGCGGCGGAGCGGCTGAGCGAGCCGATGACGACATGGTCCTGGCTGGCGTTGGCGGCGGCCAGTCCTCGACTGGCTGCGGTCCAGGCGAGGTCACCTTCGCCGAGCTTGGTGAGGAACAGCGCGGCGAGCTGGTGGGCATAGGCGGTCATCGCGTGTGCGCGCTGGCCGTCATCTCCGTCGTAGGCCTCAGTGGCGGTCAGGCAGTCGTGGATAAGGTACGGAAGCCGGCGGGCGAGGGTGCCGTATCGCGAATGCTGGTAAGCGGTCCAGATCTCGGCGACGTCGTTCTCGATTTCGTGCAGGGCGGGCGCATCGACAGCAGCTGGGCTGGCCAGGGCGGGCGCGAGGTGCCGGTAGTCGTGGAGCGCGGCGCGCAACGCGGGAATGGTCTCGCGTCCTGAGTCGTCGGACCACTCGAACAAGCTCGGTGCGCCGATGAGGTCCCCAAGAGAGATATCGAGGGCCTTGGCGATTGCGCGAATGACCGAAAGACGGTCCAGGTCGGCGCGATTCGTCTCGACCTTGCGTAGCCACTCCTGGGTCTTGCCGACCAGTCCGGCCAGCACCTCCTGAGAAAGCCCTCGCCGCCGCCGGTAGAAGGCGACGCGCTGGCCGATGGTCATGTCGTCCGTCATTCCTCGCACACCATCACCCTGCCCGCTGATGTCCGCCTGACCCGGTACGGATTTTCCCGGCTCGTGTGGCAGATCGCCCCTACGTTCAGTGCACCCCAGGTCACCGTCGCATGGCGATGCCGAAACCTGGATCGCCTGACAGAGAGCTGCGGATGGAGGGATCGATGACCGGCTTACCAAAGAGCGGCTCGAATCGCCGGCTCGGACTGTCCTGGAGGGCACCGTATCGGAGTCGTCCTCGCCTGCGTACCGCCATCGGGGCTGCGTGGCTGAGTGATCGGCGGTCTGCCCGAGGCCGCCGCGCGGCGGCGGTGGGCTCGCCCTTCCCCCGGCGAGCCCACCGCTCACCGTCTCGAATGGAAGTGCTGGCATGACGGTGTACGTCTCGCGTCACGCGAGAGCCGACCGTCTTTGGCGTCAGACGTTGATCGCCGAGGGCCCTATGCCACAAACGACTCGACCGTCTGATCCGCCGCTGCTCACCCACGCCTGGCGTCAACTGTTCGAGCGGCAGATCCGGGAAGCCGGCCACCGATGACCGGCGACCGGGACCAGGGCTCGGCCCGAGCGAATGGTGCAGCCGTGTTCCGGCAGGAACATCTGCCAATGCAACCGCTGTGGCTTTGCCGGCGGTGCGGTCAGCCGTGGCCGTGCGGCGCGGCGAAGCTCGCTCTCGCGGCCGAGTACCGGGACAGCCCGCTGAGCCTGTTCCTCTACCTGGCCAGCTGCCTGCACGACGCGATCGATGACCTGCACCGGCTCAATCCCAATGAGGCGGGTGGCGCCACCTCGCTGTTTGACCGGTTCCTCGGGTGGCCCGCCCGCACCCACGCCCACCGAGCCAACACCGCCACGGCGATCGGGAACGAGGAAACATCGTGAACGGCATCGGCCTCATCAGCGTCAATCATCAGCCGGCGATTGCCAGCAGGTTCCACACACTGGTCGTGCAGCCCACCAGCTTCTGCAACCTCGACTGCACCTACTGCTATCTGCCCGACCGCAGATCCCTCCGCCTGATGACCGATGCCGTCGCGCAAGCCTGCGCCGAATCGATCGCCCAGCAGAACAGCAGTCATCCGGTCAGCGTCGTGTGGCACGGCGGCGAGCCGACTGCTACACCCACCGAGACTTTTCAGCGACTGCTGACTCCGTTTGAGGATCTGCGGCGCGACGGCCGGGTGCGTCACGAGATCCAGACCAACGGCACCCTCATCAACCAGCGGTGGTGCGACCTGCTCGCCACCCACGACTTCGAGATCGGGATCAGCATCGACGGTCCAGGCACGCTGAACGGCAACCGGCTCGACCGAGGAGGCAGGGCAACGACCGCCCGAACGATGCGTGGCATACAGAACCTCGCCGACAACGGCCTGACGTACTCAGTGATCTGCGTCGTTACTCCCGAGACCATCGACCATGTCGACGACCTCGTCGAGTTCTTCGCCGGTCTGCCGGGCTGTGAGTCGGTGGGCTTCAACATCGAGGAGCAGGAAGGTGCCGACCGCCTGCCGGTCTCCGAGGAAGCCGCCTACCGGTTCTGGCACCAGATCATGCGGTACCGGCTTGCCGGCAGTCCGCTCCGGATCCGCGACGTGGACCGCCTGGCCGACTACCTCGCCACCACCCGCGCCGGGCTCGTCGACCACGTCCCGTACGAGCCGATCCCCACCGTCTCCCACGACGGCCAGGTGGTGCTGCTGTCACCGGAACTGCTCGGCATCAAAGACCCGCGTTACGCCGACTTCATCGCAGGCAACGTGCTCCACGAGCCGATCGGCGACATGCTCGCCCGTGCCAGCGAGCTGCGATACGTCACCGAGTTCGTGACCGCGCTCAACGACTGCGCCGACCGCTGCGGCTTCTACGACTTCTGCCGGGGTGCGCAGGCCGGCAATCGCTACTTCGAACACGGCACCTTCACCACGCGGGAGACCGCCTACTGCCGCACGACCCGGCAAGCCCTGATCCGCGCTGCTGCGGATCACCTCACCCCTCAAGGAGGACCGTCATGACCCACGCCCTCACCGCGCTTCTCGACGCCCCGCCGGACCGCCTCGCCCTTCTCGGCGTCGACCCGACCCGCGCGGTAGCGTCGATTGACGCGGCGAAGTTCGACAACCGTCCCACCTGGGACAACAAGGGGAAGTTCGACAGCCGCCCCGCCTGGGACAACTGGAACAAGAAGAAGTCGTAGCCCGACCAGCGGTGCGATTAGACGCGGGGTGGCGTGCCCACCCCGCCCGAACAGGTTGAGGAGACATGCGAACGACCACCGTGGGCGACGTGACCCTTCTCCTGCCCGACCTCGATCCGGAGGACCTCGACCAGGTCAGCGATCTGTCCGACGATGACGTCCGCGACGGCCTCGTCGATGGGGTCTCATGGCGTGGTGAGCAGTTTGCGGAGCAGAGCATCCGAGGCTGCCGGATCACCGGCGCGGACCTCGGTGAGGTCAGCTGGGAAGCCGGAGCTCTCTACGGGTGCGAGGTCGCGCAGACGGACCTGTCTGGCGCTACCCTCACCGGCATCAGCATCGAGCGGTGCTCGTTTACAGGGTCTAGGTTCACCGGCACCCGGCTCATCGACGTCCGCCTCAAAGACGTCCTGTTCGACAATTGCCGGTTCGACTACGCCACCCTGAATCGCGTCAGCGTCGCAGGTTCGGTGGCCTTCACCAACTGCACCCTTGGCCACGGCAGTTGGTCGTCCTGCCGCCTGTCCGGCGTCGCCCTGCGCTCCTGCGATCTCAGCGACCTGGAGCTGGAATCCTGCCGCCTCGACGGCGCCGACCTGCGAGGCAGCCGGTTGAACCATCTGAAGACGCCGCTGGACAACCTGCACGGCGTCGTTCTCGGTGAAGACCAGCTTCCTGACCTCACCCGCTTAGCCGTTGAGGCGCTGAACATCGTCGTCCGCGCCGAGGGCTGACCGAAGCCAAGAAACACCTGGTCCCGTAGCCGGGTAGCTAGCGCGCCGACTCGTTGTGCTTGCGGACGAGGTCGGGCAGCTCGGCCAGTGAGTCGAGCTGGAAAAGGCACCGGTCACTGACCGCCTTGTCGCCGAGGATGTAACCCCACGGGCCGCGACGGACCAAGGCGGTCGCAATACCCGCCTCCTGCGCCGGCCGGATGTCGTTGTCCAACCGGTCCCCGACGTAGAGCACCTGGTCAGCCGAGCATCCCGCCTCGGCGATCACGCGGTCGAAGAACGCGGCGGAGGGCTTTTCCACGCCCCAGCCGTCCGAGGTGCCGATCACGTCGACCGGTAGGTCCAGGGCACGCAGGATCGTCTCCGCCCGCGCCGTCTGGTTGCCGGCCAGGCCAACCTGTAGCCCCGACTCGCGCAGCGCGGCCAGGCACGGCCGAGCATCCGGATAGAGGTCTTCCTCGGTGAAGGATTCCGGCTGTCCCGCCGCCGTCCGGCGCTCCCGCTCCTCGGCCAGGTCGAAGCCCGGCTGGAAGACCTGGAACGTCTCCCGGTAGTCGAGGCCGCGAGCGATGATCGCTCCGAAGACGGCCGAGAAGGTGTGGCGCGGGACCCCGAGCCAGTCCGCCCAGGTGCCGTACTCCCGGGACTCGTCGACGATGGTCTCGCCCACATCGAAGAACACGCTCGCGATCACCCGGCGATTGTGCCCGGCGTTCCCATCAGGATCAACGTGCACCGCGAGCCGGGCCACCGACCCCGGCCGGGGCGGACGAGCTGTGGAATCAGGCGGACGCGTCCGGAGGTGCCGGCTCCGGTCGCGGGGGCACCGGGCCGCGGGGGAGCGTCGCACCTTCCAGGAGACCCTGCTCGTAGCGCTCCGTGATGGCCCGGCGGGCGGCTACGCGGACGCGCGTCACGTTGGCGATGTAGGAGAGATCAGGGTCGGTCTGTGTCTCGGCCACGCGACCCGACCCTATGGGCTCGCCTCGTGTTTTACGAGATTCGGGCGATGTGCGCGCATCTGATCTTCGAGTGGGCGGAGTGTGGCTCTGTTACGGCACCGCGGACTACTCCTGATCGTCGGGACGCTGGTCGTGGACGTTGATAGGACGTTCGAAGAACGACTCCAGTACGACGATGGTCTCAGTGCTGGCAACTCCATCGATCGCGAAGAGGCGCCTCAGTACGGCTTGCAGGTCTTCGGTAGTGGCGGTGCGAATCTTTACTAGCACGCTCGCCGAGCCTGCGACGATGTGCGCCTCCTGAACCTCGGGTATGGCCGCGAGCGCGACACGGGTCGCCGCGTCGCCCATCCACGCAGTGGCACCGAGCATCACGAAGGCGAGCACGCCACGGCCTAGGACGGCGGGGTTGACGTCGACGGTGGTGCGGCGGATCACGCCTCGCTCGCGCAGCTTGCGCACGCGTTCGTGCGCCGAGCCTGGGGACAGGCCGACCGCCTCGCCCAAGGCCGCGTAGGACTGGGTCGCATCGCGCTGCAACTGCGTCAACAGGATGCGGTCGATACCGTCAACCATCACGTGCCAATCGTGATCTGGAAAGTGAACAGCTTGACCATATCAGGTTCGGCAACGATGCTCTCTGTCAGTACCTCATTCCGAACGGAGATCGCATGTCTGACAGTGTTCCTGCTGAATTCCGGCTGTTGGATGAGAGGTTCCGATACCTCGACGGTGACTTCGTTATGGAAGTCCTGCACGGTGGCGCCCGTAAGACAGAAGGCCCGGCATACTTCGCGGCCGGCCGCTATCTGGTGTGGAGCGACATCCCCAACGATCGGCTGCTGCGCTGGGACGAGACCACCGGTGCGGTCGGCGTGTTCCGCCAGCCCTCGGGCTACGCCAACGGCAACACCGTCGACCGGCAGGGCCGGCTGATCACCTGCGAGCAGGGAAACCGGCGGGTGACCCGCACCGAGCACGACAGCACGGTCACCGTGCTGGCAGACCGCTACGACGGCAAGCGGCTCAACAGCCCGAATGACGTTGCGGTGCGGGCCGACGGCACGATCTGGTTCACCGACCCGATCTACGGCATCTACAGCGACTACGAGGGAAACAAGGCCGAGCCCGAGTTCGGCGGCTCTTGCTACGTGTTCCGGCTCGACCCCGCCACCGGGGACCTGCATGTGGTCACCGACGATTTCTGCCGCCCCAACGGCTTGGCCTTCTCACCGGACGAACAGCAGTTGTACATTGCCGACACTCGGCAGGAACCCAGCCACATCCGTGTCTTCGACGTAACCGCCGACGGAGCCCTAAGTGGTGGCAAGATCTTCGCCGAGTGTGATAACGGGCGCTTCGACGGCCTGCGCATTGACGACAATGGCCGACTGTGGGCCGCCGCGTGGGACGGCGTGCACTGCTTCGACCCCGACGGCACTCTCATCGGGAAGCTGCTCCTGCCCGAACCGGTCGCCAATCTCACCTTCGGCGGACCGAAACGGAATCAGTTGTACATCACCGCCGGCCGCTCTGTCTACACGCTGCGGGTCACCTTCAACGGCGCCCGCTACCCTCGACCCTCCGACAGTTAGGACGGTAAGCCGCGGCTGGAACGTGTCAAGGGATTAAGGGTGGGCAGGGCCATTGCGTGTTCGCCGGATGAGTGATTGAGCTGGGGCTTCACGGGGTGATTGGCCGCTGTGAGGCAATCGGAGCGGGCGAGATCGCCCAGGTGATCATGGCGCTCTCTACGCTCCCAGACACATCGAGGACCTCAGCCGTGATGTCAGCATGCCCGATCCCGGTACTGGCAGCCACAACTCGTGTTCGACGCTGAACATCGGCCCTGAGTTGACGACCTCCTGGCCACCCAGGCGTCCAACCCGATTCTGCTGGTGCTTGCGATGCCGGGTGCTCCTCGGGCGCTCGGCCGCCGTGGACTAACTCGGCTTCGGGTGGACCGTGCGGTATGCCCATGTGGTGGAGTCGGGTGGATTCGGGCAAACCGTGGACTGGTGGGACCCGGATGGACAGGGGAGTACCGATCAACGTTGGCTCTTAATCCGCGGGTTCGGGGTTCGAGTCCCTGGCGGCGCACCAACGATCAAGGCCCCGACCTGGCAGTTCTCTGCCGGGTCGGGGCCTTGATCGCGTACGCCGCTGGGATACGCCGCCACGCCCCATCGGTGTCGATCATGGAGCTTCGGTCGCCGCAAAAGACTTACCAACGGGCATAGGGGTGACCACAACTCCATGATCGGCGAGCCACGCCCGTGAACGCCGCAAGCATCGGCGCGCGTTGGGGTGGGAGGGTGGGGGACACGGGGCCTACTGTAGGGGCGATCGCGGGCGCGCCAGTGCTCGTGGCGGCTGGCCGGATGCGAAGCGCTCGAAGCCGGTCAGCCGCGGGATGATGGCGACGGTTACTCCGTGTTCGACTCGACGAAGGCGATCGCGCGCTCGACGCTGTCCTTGAACGCTTCCAACTGGTTCGCCTTGATGCGCATGGTGTTCTTGAGCAGGATCATTTCGCTCACCGGGATGTTCCCTTCGTTCGACGCAGACGGCCACCGCCGCCCCGGACACTGTCGAGCTAGGCGGGTCGGGTTGCCGCGCGGGTGGTGGCGATGGCAGAAGCCAGGTGAGCGAGACGCCCTCCTTGGAGGCGCGCCGCGTCGAGGACTGCCGAGGCGTAGCCGGGGTCGCGGGCGGCGCGGCTCTCCACCTGGCTGACGCCGTACGGGTTTCCTCCGGCGGCGTGGGCAATGTCGTAGTTGAGGTAGCCGGTGGGCACGATGATCGATCCCCAGTGGTGAAAGGTCTGGTAGAGACTGAGCAGGGTGGCCTCCTGGCCGCCGTGCTCCTCGTAGCTGGCGGTGAAGCCGGTCACCGGTTTGTCGGCCAACTCCTCCGCCTGCCACGGCCCGGTCGTGGTGTCGAGGAACTGGCGCAGCTGGGAGCAGACGTTCCCGAAACGGGTGGGCGTGCCGAAGGCGTACCCGTTCGCCCACCGGAGGTCGTCCAGGGTGGCGAGCGCAACGTCGGCGGTCGCGTCGAGGTGGGCCCGCCACGCCGGCTTGGCATCGATTACCTGATCCGGCGCCAGCTCTGCCGCCCGACGCAGGCGGACCTCGGCGCCTGCGTCGGCGGCGCCGTCGACGAACGCCTGCGCGAGGCGGTGAACGGTGCCGGTGGCGGAGTAGTAGACGACCGCGATCCTGGCTTGGTTGTGCATGCTTGTCTCCCGTCGGCTCGGTTCTCCGTCAACCGTGCTGAGCCGACTTACCGGTCGCTGACCGCCGCCTTACCGACGTCGGTGAGCGCCGCTGGAACGAGGTCGAACTGATCGGCGCGGCTCATCTCAACGCTGAGTTCCTCGCTACCGATCGCCTGCCGAATGCGGCCGGTGATGCGCTGCACGTCGTACTGCTCACCGGCCGGCAGCGGAGCACCGACCGCCGCGCGCAGAGCTCGGGCCGCGCCGAGCAGCCGCGCGGCGTGGCGCTGGTCCTCGCCGAGGCTGATGGCTCCGGCCAGGCCCTCCAGGGCCAGAGCCACTGCTCGGCGATCTCCGGTGGCTCGTGCCGCGTCGAGCGACTCGCGGTGGCGGCGCTCGGCGAGGGCGGCGTCGCCGCGCTGCTCCGCGATGAACCCGAGCTCGGCCAGCGCGAGCGCACAACCTGGCAGGTAGCCGACCCGGCGATTCCAGTGGATCAGTTCCCACTGCCGGACCTCTGCTGCGTCGAGGTCGCCCTGCCTGCGCGCGATCAAGGCCAGACCCGTGCCGGCGAACGCCGCGGCGGAACGGCTCGACTGCTCCTGCGCCAGCTGCAGTGCGCGATGATGGTGGGCGGCGGCCTCCTGGAGGTCGCCCCTGAGCAGGGCGAGCCGGCCGATGCCTGCCAGCTGCCGGGACACCGACGTCCACAGCCGCAGGTGTTCGGCGGTGCGCAGCGCCTCCCGATGGTGCTCGGCAGCTTGCTCGTAGTCGCCCCGGATCTCGGCCAGGCTCCCCAGCAGGCTGGTCGGATGCACCTGGCCCCAGCGGTCCCCGATCTGCTCGAACAGTGACCGGCTCACCTCGCAGTCATGTTGCGCGGCGGTCAGGTCGCCGCGCAGCACCAGCGCGAGGTCCGCCCGGGTGGCCAGCGTTGCCGCGATTCCCCACCGGTCCCCGTGGGCACGGAACGCCGCCAGTGCCGCATTGACCAGGGTCGCGGCCTCGACCGCGTCTCCGGAGCCGAGCATCATGTGAGCGAACAACCACTGGGCGAACGCCCGTTCCGGCCCGTCGGCATCCCGGTAGCGCTCCAGGACGCTCTGCGGTGGAGTGCCCAGCTCCCCGTCCCGGATGGCCAGGGCGGCCAGCCACATGACCGCCCGTCGGCGCAGGGCATCCCCAGCGATGTCGGTCTCGTCGGGCGAGGCGATGTCCAGCGCGGTCCGTAGCGACCGGCTCATCTCGCCGAATCGGCCCCGCAGCAGCCGGTACCAGCACAACGAGGTGGCAAGCGTAAGGCCCTCGTGGGTCCGGCCATCGATGACGGCAGCGTCGAACGCAGCGCGGAAGTTCGCGTTCTCGGCGTCGAGCGTGCGTAGCGCCTCGTCCTGGTCACGGCTCCGAAGCCGGCTGGCGGTCTGCTCAGCCAGGCGGGCGAAACAGGCGACGAAACGGCGACGGGTGGCCGGCAGTTCCCCGGCGTTGTCGAGCTGCTCGGCAGCGTAGGCGGCCACCGTCTCCAGCAGCCGATAACGTCGCGGGCTCTCCCCGTGCCGCACCGTCACCAGCGACCGGCCGATCAGGCGCGCCAGCACGTCGAGCACGTCGTCCACCGCGACCTGTCCGCCCTGGCACACCTGCTCGACAGCGGTGAGGGTGGCGCCGTCGGCGAAGACCGCCAGCCGGCGCAGTACCGCACGTTCAGGCAGCGACAGCAGCTCCCAGCTCCAGTCGATCATGGCGCGTAGCGTCTGCTGACGCGGGGGCGCGGTGCGCCGGCCGGACGACAGTAGCCGGAAGCGATCGTCGAGCCGCGCCACCAGCTCGGCCGGATCGAGAGTGGACAGTCGGGAGGCGGCCAGCTCCAGCGCCAGCGGTATCCCGTCGAGGCGCCGGCAGATGGTGGCGATCGTGTCGATGTTCTCCCGATCCGCCGAGAACTGGGGCTCGATGGCGTGGGCGCGCGCCAAGATGAGGCGAACCGCCGGTGCTTCGGTGATCTGCTCGACGGTGGCCTCGGGAGCCGGCAGGCCAAGCGGCGGCACCGGGAACACGGCCTCGCCGGGGATCCCGAGCGGTTCGCGGCTCGTGGCCAGGATGCGCAGGTCGGCCGCGGCGTCGAGGAGTTTCTCGGCCAACTGCGCCGCCGACGCCACCACGTGCTCGCAGTTGTCCAGCAGCAGCAACATCCGCCGATCCCGCAGCGCGTCGACCAGCCGGTCCATTGGTGCGCGCGGCCGATCGCCGGGCAGACCGGGCGGGTTGTCGTCCCGGATCTCCAGCACGGCCGCGACCATGTCCGCGATCTCGGTGCAGGTTGCCCGGCCGCCCTGGTCAAGCTGGCCGGCGAGTTCGACGAGCCACACCCCGTCGGTGACGGTGACGGTGTCGGCGAGCAAGCGGGCGGCTTCGAGCGCCAGTCTGGTCTTGCCCACCCCGCCCGGACCGGTCAAGGTCACCAGCCGTTCGGTGGTCAGTCGCGCTCGTACCGCTTCGACGGCCTCGTCGCGCCCGATCAGTCCGCCGTACCGGCCCGGCGACATCCGTGCCGGCAGATTGGACCGCGTAGGGCGGGTCGGCGGCCTCGGCGGCTGGAGCGCGGGGTCCTGACGAAGGATGGCCCGATGCAGCTCGGCCAGCTCCTGGCTCGGGTCGACGCCGAGTTCGTCGCGCAGGTGCCGGCGGAACTGCTCGTACGCGGCCAGGGCGTCACGCTGACGTCCGGAGCGGTACAGGGCGCGCAGGTACGCTGCTCGAAGTCGCTCACGCCACGGGTGGCGCGCGATCAGATCGGCCAGCTCGCCGGCGAGCAGGTGGTGCTCACCAAGGTCGAGTCGAGCCTCGGCGAGCTCCTCCAGAGCGGCCAGCCGTTGATCATCGAGCCGCTCGGCCGCCTGACGGACGAAGCGCTCGTCGCCGAAGTCGGCGTAGGGCGCGCCACGCCACAGGGACAGGGCCTCCGTCAGTGCTGCCGCCCGCCTCGCCGGCTCCGCCTGTGCACGGGAACGCGCCAACAGTGTGGTGAACCGGTCGGCGTCCACCGCGTCCGGCGCAATCCTGAGCCGGTACCCGGCGTCACCGGACTCGACCAGCTCCCGGCCGCCCTCCTCGCCCGACTCCAGCGCGCGGCGCAACTGCGAAACCTTGGCCTGAAGAGCGCCGAGCGCGTTGCCCGGCGCTGCACCACCCCAGAGATCCTCGATCAGGCGGTCGGCGGTCACCGGGCGCCCCTCGTGCACGAGCAGGTCGGCCAGCAGACCACGAACCTTGACCCCGGGCACGGTGACGGGTTCGCCGCCCGACGTCCACACGGCGACCTCGCCCAGCACCCCGAACCTCACCGCTTGAGCCTAACCAGTCGGCAGCCCCCTCGACCGTCCATGGACTGGTCGAGGCCCGCTCGCCGGCGGCGCTTCGTGAGGTGCGTCAGCGCACCGTCAGTCGACGGCAAGGGGCCGGGCGCAGGGTGGACCGGGCAGACACCGGAGGAGCGAGATGAATCTCTCAGCGGAACACACAGGCACCAACGACCACGGTCGACCCGGGCCAGGGCGGGTCCCCACCGTCTGGCTCGCTCTGCTTGCCGGCCCGCTCTCGTACGGGATCGCCGCGCCCGCCCTGATTCTCGACGACCTCGCGCGGGCGACGGGTACCGGGCCGGGGGAGGCGGCGGCCGGTGTGACCGCCTTCGGTTGGGGAATCGCGTTGGGCACCCCACTGCTGGCGGCGCTGCTGGCTCGTCGTGGGGTGCGAACGGTGCTTACGGTCGCGGCCGCGTTGGTGGCCGCGGGGACACTCCTGCTCGTACTGGTGCCGAGCGTGCCGGCGCTGATCGTCGGTGCGGCGGTGCAGGCGCTGGGGTCCGCCGGTCTCTCCGTGACAGCGATGGGACTGGCCGACTCGGCCCGACGGATGGGCGTGGTGGCCGCCTCGCTGGCGGTCGTCGGCGCCACCGGCCCGCTGACCGGCGCACTGGTCTCCGACCTGCTCTCGTGGCAGGCGGCGCTCGCGTTGCCGCTGCTGGCGGTGATCGCCGTGCCCTCGGCCCGCCGGGGCTGGGCGCCGATCGCCGTGTCCTCGGGCCGCCGGGGCGCGACGCCGGTCGCCGTGTCCTTGGCCCGCCGGGGCGCGGCGCCGATCGCCGTGGCGGCGCCGTTCGACCCCGTCGGCATGGTTCTGATGGCTGTGCTGGTCACCGCAGCGGTCCTCGTTCCGCACCGGCCGCTGATGGCCGGCCCGGCCGTGGTGGCGTTGCTGCTGATGCTGATGGCTCGGATCAAGGTTCGTCCGGACGGCTTCCTGCCCGCCGTGGTGGTCCGCACCGGCCGGTTCCTCGCCGCGTCGGCGCTGGCGTTCGCGTTGGGCGTGGTGAACTTCGCCATGCTCTACACCGCGCCCGACCTGCTGCGAGAGCACGCAGGATGGGCGGGGACCGGCAGCGGGGCCGTGCTGCTGGCGCCTTACCTGATCGGCGGCCTGTGCTCCGGGTTCCTGGTCGCGGTGTCGGCACGGGTGCCGCGCCGCGTGGTGGCCGTTGCGCTGGTAGCTGCCAGCGCAACGGCGGCGCTGACCGCAGGGGTCACCACCGTGGTTCCGCTGCTGCTCGCGGCGATGGCGCTCGCCTCCCTGGCGGCCGCCACCGGCCAGGGGGCGCTCGCCCTGCACGCGACCGGCGTCGTACCCGCCTCCCACCGGGCTGAAGCTCTGGGCCTGTTCAACCTCGCCTATCTGCTCAGTGTCGCGTTCGGACCGGCCATCGCCGTGATGCTCACGTCCTCGGCCGCCTGATCACCCTGCGACGGGCCCCGAGATGCGGTTCGTTGCCGGCGGTGGCGTGGCGGTACGGAGCGGAGTCAGGTGTGCTCGGAGGATCCGGTGCAGCAGGATGCGGTGCGCGAGGCGTCGGTGTGGCGGCCCCGTACGACGGATCGCCGGGCCGCGACCCGCCGGACCGGCATTGACGCCCCTCGTTGAATTGCCCTAGGGTCTTGCCGACCGATCCGAGGCTGGCGGCGCGGGGCACGCCAACGGCAGCCCGCTGATCATCTGAGGTCGTCACGGCCGGTCCGACCAGCCGTGACGGTTCGATCCCCGCGGCGCGATCGCCGGGTCGGTCAGGGCCGGTGTCTGGGCGTGTTGCCGGGTGCTTCCAACGTCGCGCGTACCCGGATCTGGAGTGGGTGGTCGCGGCCGGTCAGGAATGTGGCCGTGGCCGAGTCTCCGGACGTCATGGGTGGGATCGATGCTCCGGCTGATCTCGAAAGACCTCAATCGTTTCCGGTTGATATCGAATATCAACGTTGCGTGGGGAGAGTTGGAATGAACGAACACCAGGATGGCCGCGTGTGGAGCCGATGGCGGCGGGCGACACGATCAGTCGCCGCCACGACGACGGCAGTCGTCGGGGCCGCCGCGCTCGCCATCGGACTCACGGCTGGCGCGGCCGTCGCGAACGTCGGCTCTGCCGGGGCTGGGTCGCCGAGCGCGTCGCTCGCCGCCGCGTCGGTTTCCCAGGTCGCGTCGGGCAACGTGCACACCTGCTCGATCCCCACCGACGGGTCGCTGTGGTGCTGGGGCGGCAACCACAGCGGGCAGCTCGGTGACGGCACCACCACGAACCGGACCGCCCCGGTGCGGGTCGGCGACGCCAACACCTGGGCCCGGGTCGACGCCGGCACCAGCAACACCTGCGCGGTGCGCACGGACGGGTCGCTGTGGTGCTGGGGCGGCAACATCAACGGGCAGCTCGGTGACGGCACCACCACCGGCCGGAAGAGCCCGGTGCGGGTCGGTGACGCCAACACCTGGGCCAGCGTCAGCGTCGCCGCCAACCACACCTGCGCGGTACGCACCACCGGCACCCTGTGGTGCTGGGGCCTGAACCGCAACGCGCAGCTCGGCACCGGCATGTCTCCCTACTGGACGGCCACTCCGGTGCAGGTCGGCACGGCAACCGACTGGGCGAGCGTCGCGACCGGCTACGCGCACACCTGCGCCATCCGGACCGATCGGACCCTGTGGTGCTGGGGCGACAGCACGGACGGGCAGCTCGGCCTCGGCATCCTGAGCTACCGGGCGACGCCGACGCAGGTAGGTACGGCCAACTGGACTGGCGTGACGACCGGGTACGCCCACACCTGCGCGGTCCGCGCCGATGGGACGCTGTGGTGCTGGGGTGAGAACGGGTACGGCCAGTTGGGCGCCTCCACTGGATTCCAGACCACCCCGGTCCAGGTCGGCAACGCCAACACCTGGGTCAGGGTCGACGCCGGCGTCGACTCGTCCTGCGCGGTCCGTACCGATGGTGGCCTGTGGTGCTGGGGTAACAACACGTCCGGGCAGTTGGGCGACGGCACCACCACTCACCGGAGCGCCCCGACCCGGGTCGGGACCGCCACCACCTGGACGGACGTCTTCGCCGTCACCCACCACAGTTGCGCAATCCGCGCCGACGGTGGCCTGTGGTGCTGGGGCAGCAACATGTTCGGAGAGCTGGGCGACGGCACCACCGCCGACCGGTCGGCCCCGGCACAGGTGGCCCTGGCGGGCTGACCGCCACCGCGTCCGACGCGGTGTGAACAGGAATGTCCCTGGCCCGGTGTGTACACCGGGCCAGGGCCCGCCGCGGGTTCGGCGTTCGAGTCCCTGGCGGCACACCAACCAGCAAGGCCCTGACCTGGTAGCTCTCTGCCGGTCAGGGCCTTCTTCGCGTCCACCCTCGTGTCTGGGTGCTCGGAGGCCGCTGGACCGGGCCGGCGCTGCCCACTCGGCGTCCGCGTCGATCATGGAGTTATCGTCGCCGCGAATCCCCTCTTAAGGGACATAAAGGTGACCACAACTCCATGATCGACGCGGGGTGGGGGTCGACGCGGGGTGGGGGTGGGGGTGGGTGGGCGATGGAGTGCTAGGGGTTGGCCTGCGTTGCCTGGCTAGCTGGTGGTTCGAGGAGGCGTTGCAGCAGTAGCAGCCCGTTCTTGAGGTCGGCGCTCCGGTCGAGTAGCCACTGGGTGCTGAGGCCGTCGGCCGCCGCGAGGACGAGCGAGGCCGCTTGGTCCAGGGGGATGTCTGAGCGTACGGTTCCGGCCGCCTGGCCTTCGGCGAGCAGGCCCATGATCTTCTCGCGCAGGTCCGCGTACCGTTCGGAGAAGTGGGCGCGTGAGCGGTCGTTGCCGGCCTCCAGCGCATGCGCCACCATGCTGTTAAGCAGCGCCATCAGCCCCGGCACCCGCATGCTGTGCTCGGTCGAGCGGTGGATCAGGTCGACGAAGGTGCCGTCTCCGACGTCCGGGCCGTCGAGGAAGCGGCGGTCGTACTCCCGCAGCACCTCGATGAAGAGTTGTTCGCGAGTGCCGAAGTGGTGCTTGAGCACCGGATGTGTCACGCCGATCGCCTCGCCGATGGCGCGCAGCGAGGTGCCCTCGAATCCCAGCCGGTCGTAGACCGCCAACACTTCGTCGATGATCTGCTGCCGCCGCGCGAGTCCCTTGGCGTACGGCCCCCGCTTCGCCGAACCCTCCTGCCGGGCGGGCGAGTTGCCCCGTGGTTCCCGGTCGGTCATGGCATACCTCCACAGCGATCGGCGGGTCGGTGGTGAGCCGCCGGCCCGATCCTATGACGACGACCACAAAAATATCCACACGGATATTTTCAAGCTACCGTCTCCCAAGCGATCGCGCGTGGTGCTTCCGCGGCTCGAGAGCCGAACTAGTTCGCCCACGCCGGGACCTGGTCACCGACACGCAGGAGGAGACGGCATGGCATGGCAGTTGTTCAGACTCGGACGCTGGTCCTTCCGACGCCGGTGGACCGTGACGGGAATCTGGGCCCTGTTGCTCGTCACCGTCGCGCTCGGCGCGGCGACCCTGTCAGGCAAGACGAATGACGGCTTCGAGTTGTCCGGCATCGAGTCGACCCTGGCGTTCGACCTGATCAGAGAACGGGATCCCGAAGCTGCGCCGGACGGCGCGACGGCGCGGGTGGTGTTCCAGGCCCCGGACGGCGAGACTCTGGTAGAGCCGGCCAATCAACAGGCTGTGTTCGACTCGCTCGCGGCGCTGAGGACGAGCCACGTCCGCTCGATAGTCGATCCGTTCGAGGTGGGGATGATCTCCGAGGACGGGCGTACCGGCCTCGCCTCGGTCAGCTACGCCCGCAGCGCGGTCGACCTGTCCGCTGCGGACCGCGAAGCGCTGGAAGCCGCCCGTGATGTCGCCGAGCAGGCCGGACTGACGGCCACCGTCGGCGGAGACGTACTCGGCGTGGAGATCGGCGGCGCCGTCGCCGAACTGATCGGCATCGCCGTCGCTCTCGTGGTGCTGGCCCTCACCCTCGGGTCGCTCGTCGCGGCCGGGATGCCGCTGCTCACCGCGCTGATCGGCGTCGGGATCGGTACGGCCGCCATCGCCGCACTCACCGGCTTCGTCGAGCTCAGCACCACCACCCCTGCGCTCGGCACGATGCTCGGGCTGGCGGTTGGCATCGACTACGCACTGTTCATCCTCTCCCGTTATCGGGCCGAGGTCCGCCAGGGACGCCCGTTGGAGGAGGCGGTCGGCCGCGCTGTCGGCACCGCAGGCTCGGCGGTGGTCTTCGCCGGTCTCACCGTCGTCATCGCCCTCGTCGGCCTCGCCCTGTGCGGCATCGGATTCCTCACCGAGATGGGCCTGGGTGCTGCGTTCACCGTTGCGCTCGCCGTACTCATCGCGCTCACCCTGCTGCCCGCACTACTCGGCATCGCCGGCGCTCGCGTCACGAAGCGACGTACTCGCGTCGTGCACAGGCACACCGCCACCGAGCACACCGCCACCGAGCACACCGCCACCGAGCACACCGGCACCGAGCACACCGCCACCGGGCAGGCCGGCACCGACCGGAGCTCCGGCGAGCCACGTACTCTCGGTCGCCGTTGGGTCGAAGGTCTTGCCCGCGTCCGCTGGCCCGCGCTCGTCGCCGGGATCGCGGTCGCCGCCGGGGCCGCCATCCCCGTGGCCTCCCTGCAACTCGCGCTCCCGGACGACAGCACCAAACCCGCAGGCAGCGATGTACGTGTCGCCTACGACCTCATCGAGGAGCACTTCGGCGCCGGAGCCAACGGGCCGCTGCTTGTCGTCATCGACACCGAGCAAGCCCCGGATCCGGTCGCCGCAGTCGCGACCGTCACCGAGAGGCTGCAGACGCTGGCGGCCGAGAACGGCTCCAACATCGCCGCCGTGATCCCGGCCATCACCAGCGACAGCCCGCAGGCCCAGCAGGACTACACGCAGCAACTCGACACGACGCAGTACGCGACCCTCACGGTGATCCCCCACTCAGGACCGTCAGACCAGTCGACGAAGGACCTCGTCGGCGAACTCCGGGACACGCTGTCGCACCTGCCGGACCAGAACGGCGCCCGCGCCCTGGTCACTGGAGTCACTGCGGTCGGCATCGACATCTCCACCGAGCTGGCCGAGGTGTTCCCGCTCTATCTCGCGGTCGTCGTGGGACTGGCACTCATCCTGCTCATCGCGGTGTTCCGCTCGATCTGGGTACCCGTCAAGGCCGTGCTCGGTTTCCTGTTCTCCGTGGGCGTTTCCCTGGGCGCGACGGTCGCGGTCTTCCAATGGGGCTGGCTCAACGAACTCGTGGGTCTGGACACCGGCGGCCCGGTGCTGTTCCTGCTGCCGATTCTGCTCACCGGCATCCTGTTCGGCCTGGCCATGGATTACGAGGTCTTCCTCGTCACCCGCATGCGAGAGGCGTACGTCCACGGCACTCCAGCACGCCGAGCGGTAATCGACGGCTTCACCCACAGCGCCCGCGTCGTGGCCGCTGCAGCACTCATCATGGTCGGCGTCTTCGCCGGCTTCACCTTCACCGACGACATCATCCTCAAGACCATCGGTTTCGCCCTGGCCATCGGCGTTCTCGTCGACGCATTCCTGGTACGCATGCTCATCGTTCCGGCCGCCATGCTCATCCTCGGCCGGCGAATCTGGTGGATGCCCCGCTGGATGCACAAGGTCGTGCCGGCCTTCGACGTGGAGGGCGAGTCACTCGCCCGACACCTCGCATCTCGCTAGGCCTCTGGCCGGCGCCTGCCACGCCGCCGACACCCACTCGCCCTGGCCGAATCGATCGACACCTCGGCCAGGGCGAGAACTTCTCATCGGGTACTGCGGGTGCGGAGGGACTGCCCGGGACTCAGCGGGTCGCGGCCCCGCCGCCAGCGGTTGGCTGGACCCGCTCGAAGCGGACCCGGCTGAGCCATCCCGGGAGGTCGCTGAGCACGTACAGCTCGCCGTGCACGTCGGTGTCGATAGCGGTCGGCTGGATGGGGAAGTTGCCGATCGTGGCGGTCTCGTAGCCGCCCCTGGGCTTGGGGCGTACGGCGAACGCGAGGGTCGAGCAGTAGTCGCTGGCGACGTAGGTTCCCCACGCCTCCGGAGTGGCGGAGCCTCGGTAGACCACGCCGCCGGTCACCGAGCAGTTCTCGGTCATGAAATGTTCGTACTCGAAGACCGGGTCGACGTATTTCACGCCCGGCCGGCACTGCTCCGGGTCGAACACCGGGGTGCCCTCCCGGCAGGACCAGCCGAGGTTCGCCCCACCCTGCCACGGGCGGATGTGGTTGATCTCCTCGACCAGACCCTGACCGACGTCACCGATCCAGAGCGAGCCGTCGACCGGGTCGACGGAGAACCGCCACGGGTTGCGCAGCCCGTAGAGCCAGATCTCCGACCGCGCGTCGCGCTTGCGGACGAACGGGTTGTCGGCGGGTACGCAGTAGGGCTTCGCCCCGCAGGTGCGGTTGACGTCGATCCGGACGATCTTGCCGAGCAGGGTGCCGAGGTCCTGGCCGGCCTTGTACGGGTCGTTCGCGTGACCGCCGTCGCCGAGGGACCAGTAGAGGTAGCCGTCGCGGCCGAACGCCACCTGTCCGCCGTTGTGGTTGTTGTACTCGGCGTGCTCCTGGGTGAGCAGCACCTGTAGCCGGTCAGGAGCGCCGAGGGGCACTCGCGCCAGGGTCAGCGCGCCAGCCGGAAGGCTCGTGTAGGCGACGTAGAGAATTCTGGTCCGGGCGAAGTTCGGCGCGGGCGTGATGCCGAGCAGGCCGCGCTCGTTGCCCGAGGTGTCGACCCGGGCGGTCAGGTCGAGCACCGGCTCCGCCGCCAGGCCGGTGTCGGGGTGGTAGGCGCGGACGGTGCCGTTCTTTTCCGCGATCAGCATCCGGCCGTCCGGCAGCCCGGTGAGCGCGATCGGTCGTTGCAGGCCGAAGGCCACCTGTTCGGATACCACGGTCAGTTCGGTGAGTGGTACCGCCCCGGTGCGGGGTGTGTCGGGTGCCGCGGAGCCGGCCACCGACGTCGGTGGCAGCAGGAGGGCAGCCAGGACCAGAACGAGCAGCCCGGCCAGCGCGGAGGCCGGCCGATGACGCCGTCGCGACATGTTTTCTCAGCTCCTCGGGCAGGTGGAGTGGGGACGCACTCTGGGAGCGTTTCACGATACATCAATCATTATCGATCTCCAACCGGGGTTGCGTCCGGGGATGCAGCAGGCCGTGCTGTGCTCGCGTTCTTAAGAGCATGAGACGCGGGAGCTTCCATGGATCCTGAGACCCGGCAGGACTTCACCGCCTTTGTCGGAGCGCGGTCGCATGCGCTGTTCCGGACCGCCCTGGCGCTGACCGGTCATCGGCAGCAGGCCGAGGACCTGTTGCAGACGGTGTTGGCCAGGGCGTACCGGCATTGGGGGAAGGTCCGCCACGGCCAGCCCGAGGCGTACCTGCGCCGGGCGCTCTACCGGGAGCAGGTCAGCTGGTGGCGTCGGCCGATGCGGAGCCGAGAGGTGGTCACCGATCGGCTGCCGGACTCGGCCGGGACGGACCCTACCGGCCGGGTTGACCTGAGTCTGGCGCTGCGGGCGTCCCTGGACCGCCTGGCGCCGAAGCAGCGGGCGGTGCTCGTCCTGCGATATCTGGAGGACCTGCCGGACGAGGAGATCGCCGACATCCTGCGCTGCAAACCGGCGACGGTACGCAGCCAGGCCGCCCGCGCCCTGGACCGGATCCGTGAACTCAGCCCTGAACTAGACCACCCTGTCATTCAGGAGATTCACCAGTGACGACCCAACTTGAGAAGGCCGTACGGGAAGCACTCGACCGGTTCACCGACGTGCCCCCGCCGCCGGACCTGGCCCAGGCCGCGATTCGTCGGGCCGGCCGGCAGCGAGCTACGCGACTGGCGGTGGCAGGCGTCGCCGCGGTTGTCGCAGCGGTGGTGGCGGTACCGCTGGCCATCGGCGGCCCGGCCGCCCCTGGTACCGATCTGCCGCCGGCCGGGACGGGCCAGGGGCCGGCCGTCAGGCCGTTCGTCGTGACGGCGTACAGCGGGATCAACAACCCGGGAGACCCGGGGCCGGCGGACGACTATTCGCTGCTGCTCGATCCGGACAGCGGCGGATACGAACAGGTCCCGTACAACGAGGTGGTGCCGTCTCCGGACGGCAGCCACGTGCTGGTGCACGAGGGCGACAACAGCCAGGCGCACCCGTCGAGAAGGGGGGTGCTGGACCGGGAGAGCGGTGAGGTCCGGTGGCTGCCGGGCAACGCCGCCTACACCTCGGGCGCGAGTTGGTCGCCCGATGGCCGGCAGATCCTGATCACGAACCGGCCGAAGGACGGCGGGGGCGCTGGCTTTCTGCTCGTCGACGCGGCCACGCTGACCCCCCGGCAGGTCGAGGTGCCCGACGTCAGCACGCGGAACACCAACGGACTGGCCTTCGTCTGGACCCCCGACGGGACGGGGGTTGCCCTGACCCATTCGGTCAACGTGAGCGAGAGCGAGCCTGGCCGGGTGACCGGTATCGGCTTCTACGACCTGACCGGCAAACCGACCCGTACCCTTCCGGTCAGCGGCGGCTCGCTGAATGAGGGCGGCGGGTTCTCGCCCGACGGCAGCCGGATCGCGCTGGACAACCGGTTCGCGAGCGAGAAGATCCAGATCGTCGACGCCACCACCGGCGCCGTCCAGCAGGAGTTCTCCCTACCGACCGCCGGTGCCGTGCTGGGCTGGTACGACAGCAAGCATCTGATGGTGCAGGACTACGGCGATCAGGACCTCACCGAGCGGCCGAACCTCAAGGTGGTCGACCTGACCGGCAGGGAGACACAGACGGTGCAGTTCGCAAAGGGAGCGGAGACCGCGCAGCGGGTGTTCGTCGGATCGTCGGCGGGCTTGGGCGCCGCCGCCGAGAAGCTGGCGTTCTGACCGGCGGACGGTGAACCACCGAGCAAGGCCCTTGACCTGGTAGCTGTCTGCCGGTCGGGGCCTTGCTCGCTGTCCGGCCGCCGGCCGCAGCGGATCAGGCGCGGTCGGCGCGCCAGGACCTCGACGAGTGTGAATATTTACAGTCCGCTGGCCAGGGCTTCTTGAGTCTCCTGTAACAATGTGGCAACCTCAAATTAATCGATGTGTAGCGTTCTCTCCTCCGGTGTCGCCGCTTGGTGGGCACCCGACCGGCCAGGGGTGTTAGCGCTAACAGGCGGATGCGTACGACTCCGGGAGGTGCTGCGCACATGAAGAATCTCGTACCTTCGAGCGGTTCTCCGCGACGGCGGTGGCAGGCCAGGGCGACCCTGTCCGCGCTGGCGGCCGGGTTGCTGGCGGCCGGCATGGCGCTGGTGCCCGCCGGGGTCGCCAGTGCCGGCACCACGCTGGGGGCCTCGGCCGCGGAGAAGGGCCGCTACTTCGGCGCCGCGGTCGGGACGTACAAGTTCAACGACAACACGTACATGACGGTGCTTAACCGGGAGTTCAACAGCGTCGTCGCCGAGAACGAGATGAAGTGGGACGCGACCGAGCCGCAGCGGGGCGTGTTCAACTTCAGCGCCGGCGACCGGATCGTCAACCACGCCCGGTCGCGGGGCATGAAGGTACGGGGGCACACCCTGTTGTGGCACGCCCAGCAGCCCGGCTGGGCGCAGGGCCTCTCCGGTGGTGACCTGCGCAATGCCGCCATCAACCATGTCACCCAGGTGGCCAGCCACTTCCGGGGGCAGATCTACTCCTGGGACGTGGTGAACGAGGCGTTCGCCGACGGCGGCAGCGGCGGCCGGCGTGACTCGAACCTGCAACGCACCGGCAACGACTGGATCGAAGCCGCCTTCCGTGCCGCCCGCGCGGCGGACCCGGGCGCGAAGCTCTGCTACAACGACTACAACACCGACGGGATCAACGCGAAGTCGACAGGCATCTACAACATGGTCCGGGACTTCAGGTCCCGTGGCGTGCCGATCGACTGCGTCGGCTTCCAGTCGCACCTGGGGACCGCGCTTCCTGGTGACTACCAGGCCAACCTCCAGCGCTTCGCCGACCTGGGGGTGGACGTGGAGATCACCGAGCTGGACATCACCCAGGGCGGCAACCAGGCCAACATGTACGGCGCCGTCACCCGGGCCTGCCTGGCGATCTCCCGCTGCACCGGCATCACCGTCTGGGGCGTACGGGACTGTGACTCCTGGCGCGGCAGTGACAACGCCCTGCTGTTCGACTGCGCCGGCAACAAGAAGCCCGCGTACACGGCGGTCCTCGATGCCCTCAACGGTGGCGCGAACCCGAACCCGAATCCGACCGGCAGCCGGTTCCGCAACGAGGCGTCCGGCCGGTGCCTGGATGTCAACGGTGCGAGCTCGGCCAATGGGTCCCAGATGCTCATCTGGGACTGCCACAGTGGAGCCAACCAGCAGTTCACCCAGAACGGGCGGGCGTTGCAGGTGATGGGGAAGTGCCTGGACGTGCCGAGCAACGCCGCCGCCGGCACCCGGGTGCAGATCTGGGACTGCCACGGTGGGGCGAACCAGCAGTGGGTCATCAACGGCAACGCCACGATCAGCAGCGCCCAGACCGGGTTGTGCCTGGACGTCAACGGCGCAGCCACCGCCAATGGCTCCGCGGTGATCGTCTGGAGTTGCCACGGCGGCAGCAACCAGCGCTGGTCAAGGGCGTGAGCTGACGGGCGAGCGCGACAGTCGGCACCGCACCGAGGGGGAAACGACAGCGGCCCGATCCCGATCGGGCCGCTGTCTCGTCCGGCAATTTATTGGTACGACGACAGACGTCTTACCCTTGTTGCGTTCGATCTGCTCGACGCCTACGCTGAAGGCAGACTTTGATCGTTGTGGATGAAAGTCCTGCCAAGTGGCGGCGGAAGTCCACCGTCGGCCTTCAGAAGTCTCGCTGCTCCGGTGCTGAACGCACAGCCGGGGCGCGGGTCCCTTCACTGCCCGGGACAGCCCTCTGACGACAAGCCTGGCTATGGCGACGGGAGTGGAAGGAACCGCAATGAGATCCTTCGTTCGAGCCGGAAGAAGTTCATTGCTGGCAGCGGCGGTGCTGGTCTCCGCCGTAGTGCCGGCCGTGGTGGCAACCCAGGCCCCGGCTTCGGCCGCGACCCAGGCGACCTACTATGTCGCCCCGGGCGGCAGCGACACCAACCCGGGCACGATCAGCGCACCATTCAGAACCGTGCAGCGCGCGCGGGACGCCGTTCGCACGATGAACGCGAACATGACCGGCGACATCCAGGTCTACCTCCGTGGCGGAAGCTATCCGGTGAGCAGCACGATCGAGTTCGGGCCGAGCGACTCCGGCACCAACGGTCACCGGGTCAGCTACGCCGCGTACCCCGATGAGACGCCGGTCCTTGAGGGCGGTGTGCAGGTGACCGGCTGGACCCAGCACAGCGGCAACATCTGGAAGGCGCCGCTCGACCGGGCCACCAAGCTGCGGTCGCTCTACGTCAACGGCCAACGGGCCTTCATGGCAGCCAAGACGATCAACTCGGGGGGCTGCCACGGGACGTACAACATCACGGCGGGACAGGCCGACTGGGCCTGGGAATCAGGCTCGCAGTGCGCTGGCGCGAGGTACAGCCTTGCCGACTTCCCGGCCATTTCCCGGAACCAGGAGGACATCGAGATCGAGACGGCGACGACCTGGACGACGGCCATCGTGGGAGTCCGGCAGGTGACCACGAGCGCGGATGGCGCGAGCCGGGTCGTGCTGTTCCAGCAACCAGGTGCCGCCATCGCGCAGGGTGCGTTCAACGGCAACGCGCAGATCAACGGCAGCCACAAGGTGATGAACGCCTACGAGTTCCTGGACGCGCCGGGCGAGTTCTACTTCGACAGGTCCAGCCGGACGTTGTACTACTACCGGGCCAACTCCGAGAACATGTCGACCGCGACGGTATTCGCGCCGAACAACGTCTCCACCGTGCTGCGGGTCGCCGGCACATCGACGAGCAGCCACGCGCGCAACATCACCTTCTCGGGCCTCACCGTGCAGCACTCGGACTGGAACCTGTTCAACGTGGCCGGCTCGGCGTACAAGCAGGCGCAGCAGGGGAATCTGGGCGCACAGGCGTACGCGAAGGGCAACTTCCACGTCTACTACTACCGCAACGTCGACCTGACTCCCGGCATCATCCACCTGCAGAACGCCGACGGGATCCTGCTGCAACGCAACCGGATCCAGCACACCGGTGCCGACGGGATCAACCTGGTCAACGACGTGACGGACACCCGGTTGATCGGTAACTACACGAACGACATCGCCGGCTCCGCCATCTCCGTGGGTCACCCGCAGCACGTCTACCTCGGGGATCACACGTCGAGCAACCGCGAGAAGTATTCCCCGCAGGTCGAGGGGCTCCCGAAGAACATCGAGATCAAGAACAACTACATCCACGACAGCGCGGTGTTGTTCAACGGGCACGGCGCGGTCGCGGCCTACTTCGTTGATTCCCTCACCGTGCAGCACAACCGCATCGAGAAGGCGCCGTGGGCGGGCATCACGCTCGGTTGGGGCTGGTGGAACTTTGACGGGTCCGCCGGGTCGATCGTGCCCAACCGGCCGACCACGACGGCGAAGAACAACAACATCAGCTACAACCACATAATCGACACGGTGCAGCGCCTCAGCGACACGGCACCCATCTACACGCTGGGCAGCCAGCCGGGCACCACGGTCACCGACAACTATCTCCAGGGCGTGCCGGCCGGCCACAAGTACGGACTTCACCCGGACGAGGGCTCGGCGTACCTGACCTTCCGCGACAACGTGCTGAGCGTGGACAAGAACATCACCTGGATGATCAACTCCGACGACTTCGGCCGCAAGCACGACCTGAACATCACGCAGACGTACGGGCCGATCAACAAGGTCTCCAACAAGAACCTGCCGAACAGCACGATTCACGACATCCTCGTCTCCGCCGACTACGTCTGGCCGGCGCCCGCCTATGGCATCGCCGTGAGATCCGGGCTCGAGGACTCATTCCGGGACATCACGCAGCCACGCAATCTGTCGCTGCCGGACCACGTCCTGCCGGCCAGCACGTTCGTCAGCAGCGGAACGTCCTCGATTCCGATCCGGAGCACCGGCGATCCGACCAGGACGATCTGGTTGGCCCCCTCCGGCACCACCGCCTTCGCCGCCGGCCCCACGATGAGCAGAGCGGACGGCACCGCCACCAGCATCTCCGTACCGACGTCGTCGGGTGAGTACCGGCTCTACGTCCTCGACGCCCAGGGCAACCGGTCGGCGGAGTCCAAGTCGATCGTCCGGCAGCAGGGCACCGGCGGCGGGCAGGGTGTGCAGCTGGTGGGTGGCCAGTCGGGTCGCTGTGTCGAGGTGCCCGGCGCCACGACCACAAACGGCACCCAGGTGCAGCTCTGGGACTGCGGCGGCGGCACGCATCAGCGCTGGACCTACACCGCCAGCAGGCAGCTGACCGGCCAGGGCAACAAGTGCCTGGACGCCAACGGCGCGGGTACGACCAACGGCACCACGGTCATCATCTGGGACTGCCATGGTGGGCTCAACCAGCAGTGGAACGTCAACGCTGACGGCACCGTCACGAACCAGCAGTCCGGGCTGTGTCTGGATGCCAATGGTGCCGCCACCGGCAACGGCACGAAGATCATTCTCTGGTCGTGCAACGGCGGTGCGAACCAGCAGTGGAGTCGGCGCAGCTGACGAGCCGGCCCCGGGTGAGGTGCTTCACAAGATGTGCGGCAAACCCTAGTTTCCCGACAGCATGTCGGTATCTTTCCCGACATGCTGTCGGTTACTTGTCGGGTCGGGTAGACCCATGTTCCTAGCCATCCGCGAACTTGCCTTCGCCCGCGGTCGGTTCGCCCTCATGGGCGTCGTCGTCGCGCTCATCGCGATCCTCACGGTGCTACTGAGCGGCCTCTCCGTCGGGCTGGTCAACGACGGCGTCTCCGGCCTGCAGCGCCTCCCCGTGACCTCGCTGGCCTTCCAGCACGAGGTGGCCAAGGACTCGGCGTTCTCCCGCAGCGTGGTGCCGGCCGAGGCCGTCGCCAGCTGGGCCGACCGGCCGGGTGTGGCGGAGGCGGCGCCGTTGGGCAACACCCTGGTCAACGGGCGGACCGATCGGAACATCGAGATCGACCTCGCCCTCTTCGGCGTCGAGGTCGACTCGTTCCTCGCCCCGGCCGTCGCCGAGGGCGCTCGCCTCGCCGGCGAGGCGGAGGTGGTCATCAGCGCCACCGCCGCCGAGGAGGGGATCGAAGTGGGCGACACCATCTTCGTCGAGCCCGCCGGCACCGCGCTCAAGGTGGTGGGCATCCTCGCCGAGCAGCACACCTTCGGCCACGTCGACATCGGCTATCTCCCGCTGCGTACCTGGCAGGAGGTGAAGGCCGGGGTACGCCCGGGTGACGTCCCGGCCGAGCGCATCTACGACGAGATCACCGCGGTAGCCGTCCGCGCCGCGGACGGCGCCGATGTCGACCTGGCGGCCGGCGACGCCGTGGCGGGCACGACCTCGATGACCCGGGAGGAGTCGTACGGTGCGTCGCCGGGTTACACCGCCGAGACCTCGACCCTCCAGTTGATCCAGGTCTTCCTCTACGCGATCTCCGCGCTCGTGGTGGGCGCCTTCTTCACGGTGCTCACGGTGCAACGCAGGCAGGAGATCGCCGTGCTGCGGGCGCTCGGCGCGAGCACCCGCTACCTGCTCCGGGACAGCCTGCTTCAGTCGGTGGTGCTGCTCGTCCTCTCCGCCGGGACCGGCGTGGCCCTCGGTGTCGCGGCCGGCGCCGCCATCTCCTCCACCCCCATGCCGTTCGTGTTGGAGGCCGGTCCCATCGCCACCGCCACCGCCCTGCTGCTCGTCCTGGGCGTCGTCGGTGCCGCCGTGGCTGTCCTGCGTATCACCCGCGTCGACCCGCTCACCGCGCTCGGAGGCAACCGATGACCGCCGTGCTGTCCCTGTCCGACGTCACCCTGCTGCACGGTGACGGCGACGACACCGTCACCGCCCTCGACCAGGTCAACCTGGAGGTCGCGGCGGGCGAACTGGTCGCGATCGTCGGCCCCTCCGGGGCCGGAAAGTCCAGCCTGCTCGCGGTCTGCGGAGCCCTCATCCGACCCACCTCGGGCGCGATCCGGCTCGACGACCTCGATCTCACCGCGCTGCCGCCCCGCAGGCTCACCGCGATCCGCCGCGAGCGGATCGGATTCGTGTTCCAGAGCGGGAACCTCCTTCCCGCCCTCACCAGCCTCGACCAGGTCCGGCTACCGCTTACCTTCGGGAGGTACGCCAACCCCCGCGACCCCCGGGAACTACTGGCCGAGGTCGGCATGTCGCACAAGGCCGACCGCCGCCCGCACCAGCTCTCCGGCGGTGAACGGCAGCGGGTCGGTATCGCCCGGGCCCTCGTCACCCGCCCGCAGGTGCTCCTGGTCGACGAACCGACCGCGGCACTGGACCGGCAGCGCAGCCAGGACGTCGTCGCCCTGCTGGCCCGGGAGGCACACGAGCACGGCGTCGCGACCGTCATGGTGACCCACGACCACGAGGTGCTGCATCACTGCGACCGGGTCCTTGAGATGATTGACGGACGCCTGATGATCGCCGAGCCCAGCGCCGCCTGAGCCCCGCCGATCCCCGGCGCCCCCGCCCGCTGATGAGGAGGAGCGCGTGCCGCGGATCCAGGCAGCCAGCGTCCCCGAGCACCACGCTCGGCAACGACGCGCCCTGCTGGACGCGGCCCGCGCCCTGCTGGCCGAGGAGGCGCGGGCGCCGTCGATGGCGGCGGTCGGGCGTCGGGCGGGGCTCGCCCGCAGCAGCGTCTACCAGTACTTCACCTCCGCCGACGAACTCCTCGCCGCCGTGGTCGCCGACGTGTTCCCCGAGTGGGCCAGCCAGGTGCTGGCCCGGGTGGCGGCGGCGCCGACCCCGGCCACCCGGGTCTGGGCGTACGTGGCGGCGAACGTCGACCTCTTCGCCAGCTCCGGGCAGGCGGTGGCCCGCGCCCTGACCCAGGTGGTGGAGCCGCGCCTGCTCCAGGGGCCGATGGAGCAGTTCCACGCCCAGCTCCAGGTGCCCCTGCGGCAGGCGCTCGCCGACTTCGGCGAGCCGGAGCCGGAGACGATGGCCCAGCTCGTCGACTTCCTCATCGTGCAGGCGTCCCGGGAGGTCGCCAGCGTCGACCGGACGAAGGCGGTCCCGGTCAGGGAGGTCACGCTGGCCCGGCTACGCCGGCTGCTCGGCCCGTACCTCGGGCTGGGCCCTGCGGACTGACGGTCCTCGCCCCGTCGTTCTCATCGGTCCAGGTCGGTGAGGCGACCGTCGCGCATCTGGACGGCCCGGTCGCAGCGGGCGGCGATGCCGGCGTCATGGGTGGCCATGATGAGGGTCGTGCCGTGTTCGTCGCGCAGGCTCAGCAGCAGGTCGACGATGGCGGCGCTGTTCTGGCTGTCGAGGTTGCCTGTGGGTTCGTCGGCCAGCAGAAGGGCGGGTCGGTTGATGAGTGCGCGGGCGATGGCCACCCGCTGTTGCTGCCCGCCGGAGAGCCGCGACGGCAGGGCGGCGCACCGGTCGGCGAGCCCGACCATCGCCAGCAGTTCACGTGCCCGAGCGGCCTTGTCGAAATCGGTGCGGAACGGAAGCAGCGGTGCGATCACGTTGTCCAGGGCGGTGAGCGTGGGCAGCAGATGGAAGCGTTGGAACACGAACCCGATTCCGCGCCGGTACGCCGCCAACGACCGGCCGGACAAGCCGGTCACCTGTTGCCCGCCGACCTCGATGCTGCCCCCGTCGCTCCGTTCGATGGCACCGATCAGGTGCAGGAGCGTGGACTTGCCGGAGCCGCTCGGGCCGGTCAGCGCGACCGCGGTGCCGGCGGCGATCGACAGGCTGACATCGTCGACCGCCACAAGCGGTGCGCCGCCGGGCAGCGGGAAATTCTTCCGCACCCCGGTCAGAGACACCAGCGGCGCGGTGACCGTGCTGGTCGACGCCGCAGCTGACGTCCGTTCCATCGAAGGTACTCCTTTGCCGCTCACCCTTCGGCGAGCAGTTGAGCGGTGGGCAGGCGGCGGAGCATGGCGATCGGCACCACCACCGAGACGGCGGAGACGACGACGCCGAAGGCCAGGGCGGCCACGGAACACCAGACGATCGGGGCGGTGACGCCCCCGGCGAAGGCCGCCGCCGCGCCGAGACCGGCGGCGGCACCGAGCGTACCGCCGATGATGCCCATGCCCACGGCCTCGATGACGACCAGCCGGTTCAGCATGGCGTCGGTCCAGCCGACGGCGCCGAACAGGGCGAACTCGGCGGCGCGCTCGGAGATGTTGAGGTAGAGCACATCGGCGACGGAGACGATGCCGAGCACGATGGTGACCGTCACGGCGATGTAGTCGACGGTGCGGGCCTGGAGGGTGACGGCATCACCGAGCAGGGTGCCGGTGACCGCCCCGCGGAAGGCGAACGTGATCGCCAGCAGCATGGTCAGTGCGGCGACCCCGATCAGCAGACTCAGCGCGCCGAGCGCGGTACGACCCGGGGTACGGGCCAGGTTGGCCAGGGCGAGGGTCGCCAGCCGGCGCGGGGCCTGGCGCCGTACGGCGACGCCCAGCACAGCGGGACGAATGATCTCACCGGGATCGGGCCGGGCGGCCCGCCAGGCCGGCCAGGCGCCGGCGAGCAGGGCCAGGCCCACCGCTGCGGGAATGGCGAGCAGGGTGTGGCTCCACGGGATGTTCAGCCCGAGAAGCAACGCGAGCGCCAGCGCGAGCGCGGTGCCCACGATGCCGGCGGCGAGGCCGATGCCGGCGATCTCGGTGAACATCAGTCGGACGAGATGTCGCCGGTTCCAGCCGAGGCAGGTGAGGATGCCGAACTCGGTTCGTCTGGCGCGGATGGCGGCGGTGTTGGCGTTGAGTACGGCCAGCGCGCACACCGCGAGCACCAGCAGGGAGAGCAGCACGCTCTTGCGGTCGGCCGCGTTGACGAGCACGGCGGCGACGCCCTTCTGCACCCACGGCTCAGCCACGGCGAGGTCGGGCCGTCCGTAGTTGCCGGCCGGGTAGTGCAGGGTCACCTCGGTGGGTGACGAGCCCAGCGTGATGTCGACCTGTAGGCCGGTACGGTGCGCGATCTCCTCCGCGATCACCCGTACCCGTTCCCGGGAGAGCGCGTCGATGCCGACGTCTCCGGCCAGCCGGACCCGCACCACGCTGATCGGTGCGGCGCTGTTGAGCTGGTACTCGGGGTAGGAGGGCTCGGTGCTGTAGGCGCCGGGGTCGAAGATGGCGGGCAGCGCCGCCATGGTGGTGAGCATCAGCGGCGGCTGGCTCAGCAGGCCGGTGACGTTCGCGTTCGGGGCCAGTCGCTGGCCGCCCAGGGCCTGTCGGGACGCCTCGTCGGCGCCGTCCGCGCCCGGATTGAAGTACGTGTCCATGGGCACCGCCGACAACGCGCTGCCCAGCGAGATCTTGGCCGGGTCGAAGGTGCCCACCGCACCCAACGCGGCATCGGGCATGTTCACGTCCCCCGGTTGCAGTTCGTACCCGTGGGACAGGTTCCGGTGCGCGGCGACGCCGCCCCGGACGCTGGTGTCGGCGAACTCCATCGGTACGTGCCGGGAGGACCCGCCGTCGTCGGCGCCCTGGCCCCAGATCTTCAGGTCGTACGGGTCCGGCTGGGCCCGCAAACCATCCCCGGCCTGCGTCACCTTTGCCGGCCCGACGGTCCAGAACTGGTGCAGCCACATGGTGTTCGAGGTCGCCAGGTCGTACTCGACGCCCAGCTCACCGGGGTGCAGCATCCGGTCCACCATGTCCCGGTAGGGCTCTTCGATCGGCGTCGACCGCTGCGCGATCGGGGTGCCGGGCTGGTTGCCCAGGGCTGCGCGGAGGCGCTGGTCGTCGGCGGACGTCCGGACCAAGTCGGCCGCGCTCGGATCAAGCCTCTGCACGTCGAGCTTGAGCGCCCCGTCGACCTGGGGCTGATCCGCGATCAGGATCGGCAGCACCGAGTAGGGGTAGGGCATGCCGTCCAGGCGCTGCGCGGTGGGCGCTTCCGCCGGGCTGAAGTAGCGGCCGGAAGTGACGGCCTTGTCCAGCCCCGCCAACGCCGCCTCCGAGTCGGGGTCGACCGCGGCCATCAGGAACGGCACCGTCCACACCAGCGTGACGGTCGGGCGCATCGCCTTTCCCTCGCGATCCGTCGACCCCGGGCCGCCGATGCAGGTCAACGAGGACCGGGCGCGTAGATCCGTCGGCGCGAGCCACTCCTCGGCGCCGATGGACGGTGCGGCCGGGCAGATCTTCACCCGTCGGCCGTCGGCGTCGACCTCCTCCGGCGGTGGCAGTCCTCCGCCGCTCTTCAGCTCGCTGTTCGGCACCACGTCCAGCTGGTTCCGCGTCACGTAGAGAAACGCCGGCCCGTCCGGGATCTGGCTCAGCCCCGCGTCCGTGACCCAGGTGGGCTGTACCCGCAGCACCTGACGCTCCAGAGCCGGGTCGAGTTCGTCGGAGAGGTCGACCGTCAGGGGCACGGTCCGCATCACGTACCCGATCATCGAAACCGGAGCCGCCACGGCCACCCCGCGCATCGCCTGAATCTGTTGCCATTGGTCGACGGTGATCCCGCCACGCATGCCCGCCAACTGGCCCGACTGGACCAGACCGCGTTCCTGTTCCAGCGGCAGCACCGCGTCTTTGGGCCGTACCAGAAGGTCGTAGACGGGCCGGTAGTTCGCGCTCACCGTGCCCACAGTGTCCAGTCGCGAGGTCACCGAAGCCCCGGTGAGCAGCGTGAATCCGGCCACCGCGACGGCGATCATCGACAGTAGGGCCAACGACCGGCGTAACCGCACCCGCCACTGCGACATCGCTACCCGCAGCATTACCCCACCGTCCGTCTACGGCCCGGCATCATCAGCCTCCTGCATGCCGCCGCCGGCCGGACAACGGTGTCCGGCCGGCGGCAGCAGATCGACGATCAGCAGCAGCCCGTGGTGTAGCTCACGGAGGGCGCGTTGCAGTCTCTCGCCGTGTTGGCGTAGCAACGGACTTGGCCCGAGACCACCTTATTGTAGTAGTAGTAGCAGTAGGGACCCCCGCACCCAACGTAGGCGAGACTGCACACGTTGCACGCGGACGCCGTTGCCTTCGGCAGCAACGCGGCCAGCAGCTTGTCGCTCAACCTGTTGATGATCATCGACCACTCTCCTCTTCGCCGGTCCGACGGTTGTCGATGCGGTCACGATGTCATCGGCCGCTTACGCTGCACTAACAGTTCGCTAATGCCTCGGCCGGATCATGCTGACGAGCCGGCCGATCCGTTGACCAGGTGCAACGCCGAGTTCGGCCGCCAGGATGTGACACAGTTGCTCGTGGGCGGCCAGGGCGGACGCGTCGTCGCCGCGCCGCATGTGCGCCTCGATGAGGTGTTCCCAGGCCCGCTCCCGATAGGGCGACTGGCGTACCAGGGGCTCCATCGCGTCGATGACCGAGTTGTGGTCCCCGAGCACGAGCTGCGCCTCGGCGAGATCCTCCATCGCCCGCCACCGCCGCTCGTCCAGCGACGCCGCCGTCACCGCCAACCCCGGTGCCCTCGCGTCGACGCAGGCATTGCCCCGCCACAGCCGTAGCGCTGTGGTCAGGGCCGCCACCCGGCGTTCGGCGCCGTCCGGAAGCCGGGCAGCGGTGGCACGCTGCGTCAGTTCGTCGAAGCAGGCGAGGTCGGTCGAGGTGAGGTGGGCGCAGAGCAGGTAACCCGGTGCCCGGGTCTGAAGTATGTGCACGGCATCCGGACCGCCGAGCCGGACCAGGCTCCGCCGCAGTGCCGAGATGTGGCCCTGGAGCTTTGTGGTCGCCGTCATCGGTGGCTGGTCGTCCCAGATGGCGGCGACGAGTCGGCTGACGCCGACCACCTTGCCCGGATCGAGGGCCAGCGTTGCCAGCAACGCTCGCCTTCCCAAGCTGCCGATGGTCATCGGCTGGCCCCCGACAGATGCCTCAACGGGACCCAGCAGCGACACGCGGAGCAGGCTGTTAGCGTTCACATTGTGGTCCGCGTGGAGAGCGCGTCGTCATAACCGGACGCTTGGAGATGGAACAACTCGGCATAGCGACCTCCCGACGCCATCAGCTCGTCGTGGCTGCCCTGTTCGAGGATGCGACCGTCGGCCAGCACAGCGATGTGGTCGGCCTCCCGGACGGTGTTGAGGCGGTGCGAGATGAGCAGGCTGGTGTGGGTGCGGCGCAGCGACATCAACCGCTTGTTGATCTCGTGCTCGGTCGCCACGTCGAGACCTGACGACGGTTCGTCGAGGATCAACAGGTCGGCGCCCTCCCTGAGCGCAGCCCGGGCGAGAGCCAGCCGCTGCCACTGTCCGCCCGACAGCACGACACCGACCCCGGGCAGGTCCCCGTCGCTGAAGGCCCGCGTCAGCATGGTGTCGTACCCGTTGGGAAGCTTGCCCAGGACGCTGTCCATGCCGGCCGTGGCGGCTGCCGCCCGCACCCGCGCGCGGTCGTCGAGGGCACCGATGTCGCCGACCGCGATGTTGTCGTGCGCGGAGAACTCATAGGTCATGAAGTCCTGGAACGTCGCCCCGATGCGGGCCCGCAGCGATGCCGGGTCGACGGTGGTGATGTCGACGCCGTCCCATCGGATCGTCCCCCTGGTCGGGGTGTGGAATCCACAGAGCAGCTTGACCAGGGTGGACTTGCCGGCGCCGTTGTCGCCCACCAGCGCGAGGGACGAACCACGGGGGATCCGCAGCGTGAGACCGCGCAGGACCCAGTCGTGGTCCGGGGCGTAACGAAACCAGACGTCGTCGAACTCCAGGTCCCCCTCCAGCGGGCGGACGGCGGGCAGCGGGTCGGACCGGGTTGCCTCGCGGATCACCGCGGTGATGTCGACATAATGGCCGAACACGATGAACGTCTCGCCCAGCATCGCTATCTGGCGCACCAGGCCGGACGCGGACATCTGCAACGCGGCCAGGGCCGCGATCACCACCGCGAGGTCGCCGACCGTGCCCTGCCCGTCGGCGACCCGTGCGACGAAGACGGCCAACGCGACAAGCGATACGACGCCGGTCAGCGTCGCCAGTGCGCTGTCGACCCAGAGTGCCAGCCGGTCCTGGTGGCGCTCCTGTGCCTGGGCCGCCCGCAATTCGCGCAGCAGTCTCGTCTGGAAGAACCCGCCGAGCCCGAACAGCCGGATCTCCTTGGCGGCGCGCATGTCGAGCAGGAGTGCGGCGTAGAACGTCTGCCGGCGGAACATCGGCACGGTGCGTTCCAGCATCGCCCCCCGCATGCGGGCGAGCCGGATCTGGGCGACGAGCGTGGGCACGGCGGCGAGCATGACCAGCGCGCCCACCAGAGGAGACCAGCGCACCAGGGTGACGCCGAAGGCCACGATGGTGATCATTTCCTGCCCGATTCCCAGGACCATGCCGTTGAGCTGGGTCGGCGCGAAGCGACTCGCCTCGTGGGCGAGCCGCAGCCGATCATGGAAGGAGCTGTCCTCCAGCTCCGTCAGCCGAGGATGTGCCGACACCGCGGTGAACAGCTCCTGTTGCGTGCGTACCGTCACCCGGCGTTCCGCCTCCCGCTGCACGTACTGGGAGACGTGCAGGATGACGGGGGACACGATGGCCAGTACGCCGAACCCGGCGACGCCGACCCAGATGGTCGATTCGTCGCCCGCTGAGAGGCCGTCGATGAGCGCTCGGGTGAACCATGCGGTGGCTACCGCGGTCAGGCCGCCCACCACCATGATCACGATGCTCACCGCCGCAGCCCAGGGCGCGGCGCCAAAGTAGATCCCGAACGCGCGACGCAGCAGGAATGCCGAGCGCCTCATCGGCTGCCCAATACCTCGCTCAGATCGTGACCGCGCGCCGCCAGCCGTCCGTCCGCGCCGAACATCACGAATGACGGGGTGCCCTGCACCTGGAAGGCGGCCATCACGGCGCTCGGGCTGCCGTCCGTGACGAGTACACCGGCCTTCCTCAGCGTCGGGGCGAGTTCGTCGGTCAGGCCCTCGCCCACGGTGAGGAAGCTGACCACCCGCATCCCCTTGCTCGCGACCTCTTCCGCGCGGTCGGCCAGTGCCTCCGCCTGCGCCGGGCAGTGCCGGCAGCCGGCGGAGAAGAACCCGATCAGGGCCGGACCGTCCGCGATGTCGGCGCTGGAGACCTGGCCGTCCGGTGACACGAACTCCGGCATGGTGGCGCCGACGGGCAGCCCCGATGCGGGCGGGGTGTTCATCTCGATGAGTTGCGTCTCCGTCTGACGTAACCGCCTGATGATCGCGGCACTAAGCGCGAGGTCGACGAGGACGAGTGCCGCAAGTATGGCGACAGCGGTGGATAGAAATAGCACAGCGCGGCTCCTTGGATCAGCGTGCCGAATCGTGATGCGCGATGGGGTGAATTTGGCGCGGGAAAATCAGCGCGCCTGGTTGGCTCCACCCAGGAGCCAGGCCAGGTCGTCGAGCCGGACCAGTACCACGACGACGACTCCCGTTAACGAGAAGGCCAACAAGAATTGCGGCGGCGCGAGGCTGCTGAGCGAGACGGTGGGCAGGGTGATCGCGCCGAGGAGGGCACCGAACGCGGTGCCGGCGAGGAACCCGCTGCGGATGACATGCCGCCACGCGACGGGTGTGTTCGTCGGTCCGAAGCAGTGGCACCCGGCGGTGGATCCGCGCTGGACAGCCCGCGCGAGCACGGCGGCGAACGCGCCGAAGAGCAGCACCGCTGCGGCTAGGCCGGCGGTCGCCCCTCCGGGCCAGACAAGAAGAGCCAGCACAGCCACCTCGGCCGCGATCGAGGCGGCCGCCACCGGGCGTGACCAGCGTGCGGAGGTCGCCTGTAGTCCCGTAATGGCCTCGGCGAAAGCGACAAAACCCGTTCGGGTGCGCACCTTACCGACTACGGATATCGCGAGAACCCCAGCTAGCGTCAATATTGCCGCAACAACAGCGACACCCACAACTTCCCCCATTCCCCGTGTCCCCATGCCTCGAGGGCCACGAGTCAATCGGGTCCCAAGCAGCCTGGCTGGGAGTGCCAACGATATCGGTGTCGTCCGATGTCGTCAACGGCTTGATTTGAGCGCGCAAAGATGGGAGTAATGCTCCGGAGGGGGCGTATGACCGACGAGTCGCAATTCCTGCTCACCACTATGGGAGGCGTCGCCGCGCTCGCGACGCCGGTTGTCTGCGTTGTCGTGGTGCGCCGATATTTCCTGATCGTCGACGTGGCGGGTGACAGCATGAGCCCCCGCCTCCTCGATGGTGACCGTCTCCTGGTCCGCCGGACACGACGGCTCCGCGTGGGCAGAGTGGTCGTCGCGCACCATCAGGAGGGCGGGCGTCGCGCGGCGGCAGCCGGCTCCCCGGGTTCCAGCTGGCTCGTCAAGCGGCTCGCCGCGCTGCCGGGTGACACTGTCCCGGAATCGGTCGCCCCGGCCGTCGGCGGCCGGGTGCGACACGTGCCCGCCGGGATGGCCGTGCTGCTCGGCGAGCATCCGGACAGCGTCGACTCACGCCGGTGGGGCTTCGTTCCGCTGGCAGACGTCGAGGGCGTGGTGGTCAGGAGGCTGGGGCCCAACGGTGGGTAGCCAGTTGGTCGCACCTCCCTACGATTGCTGCCATGGATGTTGCCATCGTGACCAACGCGGTCGTGGCCGCAGTCTCGGTGATCACCGTCGGTCTCTCGGCGTTCTTCGCGCTCCGGCAGCTGCGGCTGTCGCAGAGCGCCAATCACACCCTGGTCGCGATCGAGTTGCTCACCCGCGACCGGATGAGCGACGCCTTCCTGGACAGCCAGCAGTTCGTGCTCACCGAGCTGCGGACGGCCTGCCCGCCGGGCGTGCCGGTGAGCGAGCTGCCGCCCGAGGCCCGTAAGCACGTGAACCGGATCGCGCTGTACTACAACGGGCTGGGCCAGATGCTTGCCTTCAATGTGGTCGACCGGGCCCTGCTGATCGGCACGGGCGGATTCCGCGCCCGGGAGGCGTGGAGCGTCCTGGAGCCGTACATCCTCGCCGAGCGGGCGGCGCGCGGCGAGTCATACCTGGCGAACTTCGAACATCTCGTCGTGCTCGCCACCGAGACGCCGTGGCCGGTCGCGGTGCGCAAGCTGGGCCTGCGCCGGTTCCACCGCTACCCGGCCGAACTGGGCGTGCTGACCCGCCCAGCAGGCCCGACCGGAACCGACCCGGGCGACGCGGGCGCCGACCCACGCAAGGATTCTGCCCCTGCGTAGGCCGGCAGCCCGGTCATCGGCTCCGGTCAGGAACTCACTGGAACTGGGTGAAGAAGCTCCAGGCCAGGGCGGGAACCCAGGTACGGGGTCCGCTGTCACCGGGGGCACCGTCCTGGGGAGCGGCGATGTGGCCACCGTCGAAGGCGGCCCAACCCACCGGATATCCGGCCCGGCAGCCGGAGTAGTAGGTCACGACGTGCGTCAGGCTGCCCGCCGCCGGTTCGCGGGGGCTCTGCGCGGCGCAGCCGTTGTTCCGGACGAACCGGTCACGCATCGCCCGTCCGCTGGCCGGGTTGTCGCCGATGCCGTGCACGCCCAGGTACGCGACGGGCTGCGTGCCGCCACTGCATCCGCTGAGCTCCCGGGGAGCGGACTGCACCACGACCGCCCGGAAGACGTCCGGTCGGGCGCAGGCGAGGGCGTAGCTCATCGCGCCGCCGTAGCTGAACCCGATGGAGAACCGCTGCCGCGTGTTGACGCAGAGGGCCGACTCGATCCGGTTGCGTACGTTGTCGATGAAGGTGACGTCCTCGCCACCGGTGTTGGCCCAGCCGTTGCCGATGCCCTGCGGGGCCACGAAGATCGTGCTGTTGTTCGCCAGCCGCTGGAGGCCGTAGTAGGACCAGGTGTTGCGGTCCACGGTCTGGCCGGTGTCCACGTCGACCGCGGTCCCACCCCACCAGTGCAACCCGAAGACCAGCCGGTACGGGTTGTTCTGGTTGTAGTTGGCCGGAATCCGCAGGATGAAGCTGCGGTTCGTGCCGTTGCTGCTGATGGTGTGCGTACCGCTGGCGATGCCCGGAGCCTTACCGCAGCCCGAGGTGCCGCCACCCGGCGGCGGATCGGTGGGACCGCCACCG
>NZ_JCANNB010000049.1:0-41262 GCF_059553435.1 Micromonospora sp. PRAS1 | reverse complement strand
TCTTGCGCTTTCCGTCGGGACAAAAGCCGCGTACGCCGCGTAGCAGCGACCAAGAGTGCAAGATCGACGCGGGGAGAGGTGGGTGGGAGGGAGGGAGAGGTGGGAGGGTGGGGAGGGGGTTATGGGGTGGGGAGGGTGGCGAGGCGGGCGGTGAGGAAGTCGCGTTCGGTGTCGTTGTCGACCAGGGCCAGGGCCGCGCGGTACGCCTCGGCGGCCTCCGCGTGGCGGTCCAGCCGACGCAGCAGGTCGGCGCGGATCGCCGGCAGGTAGTGGTAGCCGGCCAGCCGCCCGTCCTCGGCGAGCGTGTCGACCTCGGCGAGCGCCACGGCCGGCCCGTGCACCATCGACACCGCCACCGCCCGGTTCAACGCCACGACCGGTGACGGCCACGCGCGGGCCAGCGCATCGTAGAGCGCGACGATCTGCGGCCAGTCGGTCGCTTCGTAGCTGGGTGCCAGGGCGTGCAGCGAGGCGATGGCGGCCTGGAGTGCGTACCGGCCGACCCGCCCGGTGCGGAACGCCTCGACCACCAGGCGGCGGCCCTCGTCGATGGCGGGCCGGTCCCAGGCGGTGCGGTCCTGGTCCTCGATCCGGAGCAGCCGCCCCCGCTCGTCGGTGCGGGTGGCCCGCCGGGCGTCGGTGAGCAGCAGCAGGGCGAGCAGCCCGCGGACCTCCGGCTCGTCGGGCATCAGCGAGAGCAGCATCCGGGCCAGGTGCAGCGCCCGGTCCACCAGGTCGGCGCGGACCAGCTCGGTTCCGGAGGGCGCGGTGTGCCCGGTGGTGTAGAGCAGGTGCACGACGGTGAGCACCGCGTCCAGCCGCTCGGGCAGCTCGGCGGCCTCCGGCACCCGGTAGGGGATCCGGGCGGCGGCGATCTTCTTCTTGGCCCGGGTGACCCGGGCCGCCATGGTCGGCTCGGTGACCAGGAAGGCGCGGGCGATGTCGCCGGTGGTCACCCCGCAGACCAGGCGCAGGGTGAGCGCCACCTGTGCCTCCCGGGCGAGCGCCGGATGGCAGCAGGTGAAGACCAGGCGCAGCCGGTCGTCGGGTACGGCGACCTCGTCGGGCAGCTCCAACTCGGCCGTGTCCGGTTCGACCAGCAGCGGCAGCTTGGTGCGGAGCACCTGCCGTCGGCGCAGTACATCGAGGGCCTTGCGTCGGGCGGTCGCGGTGAGCCATGCGCCCGGTCGGTCCGGTACGCCGTCGCGGGTCCAGGAGCCCAACGCGGCGACGTACGCCTCCTGGACGCACTCCTCGGCGAGGTCGAGGTCACCGGCGACGCGCGCCGTGGCGGCGAGCACGAAGGCCCACTCGCGACGGTGCGCGTCGACCACGGCGCGTTCGGCCGCGCCGGACTGATCCGGATCGCTCACTCGGCGGGCGGCGCGAACAGCGGCCGGACCTCCACCCCGCCGTGGATGGTGGCCGGGTTGAGCTTGGCGATCTTCAGGGCGACGTCCAGGTCGGGCGCCTCCAGGACGAAGAACCCGGCGACGACCTCCTTGGCCTCGATGAACGGGCCGTCGGTGACGACGTCGCCGCGTACCGCCGTGGCCGTGGTGCTCGGTGCCAAGGCGAAACCGGTGACGATCTGCCCACCCAGCTCCGCCACCTGGGCCGGGTAGCGTTCGAGCAGCGCCACGTAGTCGGGCGTCAGCTCCGTCGGGTCGGCCGGTGCGGGCGAGTAGATCAGGACTGCGTACTGGGCCATGCTTCCTCCTTGAATCGCTGCCCATCCTCTGCTGAACCGACGCACGAGGCCAGCGCGAATCGACTCGTCCCGGAAGAAATCTCCCGACCGCTTCGCCGCCGCACCGATGCCGCCCACACCGACCGACGCCCGCACCGGCCGACGCCCCGCACCAATGCCGCCCGCACCGGCCGATGCCGCCTGCACCGACCGACGCCCGCACCGGCCGATGCCGCCCGCACCGACGGACGCCCGCACCGATGCCGCCCGCACCGACCGACGCGGCCCGCACCGACGCCGGCCGGTCGTCGGCTGCCTAGACTGCCGCGAATGAGCGGTGAGCGACGGCCCCTGGCGGCGCGACCCCTGACCGAGCCACATCCGTCCCGGCTGTCACCCGAGCACCCGGATCGGGAGCGGATCCTGGCCGCGCACGCCGACGCCCTGGCCGCCGGGGAGGCTGGCTACCTCGACCCGGCCAGCGGCCTCTTCGTGCTCACCGCCGGTTTCCTCGCCCGACGCGGTACCTGCTGCGGTCGGGGTTGCCGGCACTGCCCGTACCTGCGGTGAACCGATTGATGGTGGGTGATCAGGTGGCGGCGACGAAGACCCGGGAGGCGACCTCGCGGGGCAGCCGGACGCTCTCCCCGGAGCGGTCGATGGAGACCCCGTCGCGTTCCTGGGCGACCGTGACCGTGGCACCCGGGTCGACCCCGGCGGCGTGCAACTGCCGGAGCACCGTCGCGTCGGTCTGCACGCTCTCGCAGATCCGCCGCACGATCACCTTGCCGGTCAGGCCGGGGAAGGCCAGGTTGCGCTCCGCGTCGGTCGGCTCCGGTTCGGCCTGACCCGGCGAACCGAGCGCCTCCAGCCCGGGAATGGGGTTGCCGTACGGCGACCGGGTCGGCCGGTTGAGCAGGTCGTAGACCCGCTTCTCGACCGCGTCGCTCATCACGTGCTCCCAGCGGCAGGCCTCCTCGTGGGCCTCCTCGTAGGGCATCCCGATCACGTTCACCAGCAGCAGCTCGGCGAGCCGGTGCTTGCGCATCACCGAGACGGCGGTGCTGCGGCCCAACTCGGTGAGGCTGAGGTGCCGGTCACCCTCGACGGTGAGCAGGCCGTCGCGCTCCATCCGGGCGACGGTCTGGCTGACGGTGGGGCCACTCTGGCGCAACCGTTCGGCGATCCGGGCGCGCAGCGGCGGCACGCCCTCCTCCTCGAGTTCGAGGATCGTACGCAAATACATCTCGGTCGTGTCGACCAGGTCGTGAGACTTCATAGTGTCAGCGGCCCTCCGGTGATCTATGGTACCGCGCCGCACGTCGCAGGGGCTTCGGCGAACCGCGCCCGGTTACGGATGGTGTTGACTGGACGCCATGTCCGGTACCGAGGAGCTTCTGGTCCACGCCGGGCGGCTCGCCGCCGAACTCGACGCGGCCGATCCGCCCACCCTGCTCGACGTGCGGTGGCGGTTGGTCGGACCGCCGGGTCGGGACGACTACGCGGCGGGGCACCTGCCGGGTGCGGTCTTCGTCGACCTGGACACCGCGTTGTGCGGCCCGCCCGGCCCGGCGGGCCGGCACCCGCTGCCCGACCCGGCCGCGTTGCAGGCGACGCTGCGGGCCGCCGGGGTACGCGCCGGTCACCCGGTGGTGGTGTACGACGGTGGCGACGGCATGGCCGCGGCCCGTGCCTGGTGGACGCTGCGCTGGGCGGGGCACCGGCCAGTACGGCTGCTTTCCGGCGGCTATCCGGCCTGGCTCGCCGCCGGCCTGCCCACCAGCACCGAGGCGCCGATGCCGGCCGAGGGCGATGTGGTCGTCGCGCCGGGTGGCCTGCCGGTGCTCGACGCCTCGGTCGCCGCCCGGCTGGCCGCTGGCGACGACGGCGTGCTGCTCGACGTCCGTGCCGCTCCCCGCTACCGGGGCGAACATGAGCCGATCGACCCGGTCGCCGGCCACGTGCCCGGTGCGGTGAACCTGCCGGCGTCGGAGTACGTCACCGACGGCCACTTCCCGGCGGCCGAGGTGCTGCGTGACCGGTTCGCCGCCGCCGGGGTGGCCACCGGTGCGCCGGTCGGCGCGTACTGCGGCTCCGGGGTGACCGCCGCGCAGGCCGTGCTGGCGCTGCACCTCGCCGGGCGGCCGGACGCCGCGCTCTACGTCGGCTCCTGGAGCAACTGGGTCGCCGACCCGGACCGGCCGGTGGCCAGGTCGTGACCGGTCCCGGCAGCGGGACGCGGAACGCCCCGACGCCGGGCCGCCGTACCGGCCGCCCGGCCCGCCTCGTGCGACCATGGGCAGATGTCCGACGACACGGTGGTGGTGTGGGACGAGTCGCTGCTCGCCTACGACCTCGGTGACCATCCGCTCGATCCGGTGCGGGTGGAGCTGACCATCGCGCTCGCCCGGGAACTCGGCGTCCTGCACCGCCCCGGCGTGCGGCTGGTCCGGCCGGCACCGGCAGACGACGCGCTGCTGACCCGGGTGCACGATCCCCGTTACCTGGACGCGGTGCGGATCGCACCGGACGACCCGCTCTTCGCCGGTTTCGGGCTCGGCACCTCGGACAATCCGGTCTTCGAGCGGATGCACGAGTCCAGCGCCCTGGTCACCGGGGCGACCGTGGCCGCAGCCGAGGCGGTGTGGCGTGGCGAGGCCCGCCGCGCGGTGAACGTGGCCGGCGGCCTGCACCACGCCATGCCGGCGCGCGCCGCCGGGTTCTGCGTCTACAACGACCCGGCGGTGGCCATCGCCCGGCTGCTCGACCTCGGCGCGGAGCGGATCGCGTACGTCGACGTCGACGTGCACCACGGCGACGGGGTGCAGCAGATCTTCTGGGACGACCCGAGGGTGCTGACCGTCAGCCTGCACGAGACCCCGCTGGCGCTCTTTCCCGGCACCGGCTTTCCCGACGAGACCGGTGGCCCGAACGCGGCGGGCACGGCGGTCAACGTTCCGCTGCCGCCCGGGGTGGCGGACGCCGGCTGGCAGCGCGCCTTCCATGCGATCGTCCCGTCGGTGCTGCGCGCGTTCCGTCCGCAGCTGCTGTTCACCCAGTGCGGCGCGGACGCCCACCGCAAGGACCCGCTCGCCGACCTGCACCTCTCCGTCGACGGTCAGCGGGCCACCTACCTGGCGCTGCGGGCACTGGCCGACGAGTTGTGCGACGGCCGCTGGGTGGCCACCGGCGGCGGCGGTTACGCGCTGGTGGAGGTGGTGCCCAGGGCCTGGACGCACCTGCTGGCGGTGGCCACCGGTGCACCGCTGGAGCCGGCCGCGCTGACCCCACCGGCCTGGCGGGAGTTGGCCGCGGCCCGCCGCCCCGGCTTCGACGTGCCGCTGCGGATGACCGACGACGTCGATCCGGGGTACGAGCCGTGGCAACCCACGGGTGAGCCCAACCCGGTGGACCGGGCGATCGCCGCCACCCGTAAGGCGGTCTTCCCGCTGCTCGGCCTCGATCCGCACGATCCACGCGACTGAGTCGGCCGGGGGAGGGCCGCCCAAGGTGACCACAGCCGAACAAGCCGTGGACGTGCTGCTCAGCGACGGCAGCACCGTCCAGTTGCGACCCATCCGCCCCTCGGACGCCCCGGCGATCGTGGCCATGCACTCCCGGTTCTCCGAGCGCACCCGCTACCTGCGCTACTTCTCGCCGTACCCGCGCATTCCGGAGCGGGACCTGCAACGCTTCGTCAACGTCGACCACCGCGACCGGGAGGCGTTCGTGGTGCTGGCCGGCGACCGGATCGTCGCCGTCGGCCGGTACGAGCGGCTCGGCCCGGCCTCGCCGGAGGCTGAGGTGGCCTTCGTGGTCGAGGATGCCTACCAGGGGCGGGGCATCGGGTCGGTGCTGCTGGAGCACCTCGCCGACGCCGCCCGGCGGGTCGGGATCGTCAACTTCGTCGCCGAGGTGTTGCCGGCCAACGGTGCGATGCTGCGGGTCTTTGCCGACTTCGGGTATCAGCTGCAGCGTCAGTTCGCCGACGGCGTGGTGCATCTGACCTTTCCGATCGCGCCCACCGAGGCCACCCTTGAGGTGCAGCGCGGGCGGGAGCACCGTACCGAGGCCCGGTCCATCGCCCGGCTGCTCGCGCCGCGTGGGGTCGCCGTCTACGGTGCCAGCGCCACCGGCCAGGGCGTCGGCGCGGCGGTGCTCGGGCATCTGCGCGACGGCGGGTTCACCGGTGTGGTGGTGCCGGTGCATCCCACCGCCACCCGGGTGGCCGGGCTGCCCGCGTACCCGTCGGCGGCCGACGCGGGGCTGCCGGTCGACCTGGCGGTGGTCGCGGTGCCACCGGAGTCCGCGTTGGCGGTGGTGGCGGACGCCGCCGCGGCCGGGGTGCACGGCCTGGTCGTCATCTCCGCCGGCTTCGCCGAGGCCGGAGTGGAGGGTGCCGCCGCGCAGCGGGCGCTGGTCCGGGCGGCCCACGCGGCGGGCATGCGGGTGATCGGCCCGAACTGCCTGGGGGTGGCGAACACCGACCCGACGGTACGCCTCAACGCCACGCTCGCCCCGCGTCTGCCGGTGCCCGGACGGGTCGGCATCTTCAGCCAGTCGGGCGCGTTCGGTGTGGCGCTGCTGGCCGAGGCCGATCGGCGCGGGCTCGGCCTGTCCAGCTTCGTCTCGGCCGGCAACCGGGCCGACGTCTCCGGTAACGACCTGTTGCAGTACTGGCAGGACGACCCCGCGACAGACGTGATCATGTTGTATCTGGAGACGTTCGGCAACCCGCGCAAGTTCGCCCGACTGGCCCGGCGCATCGGCCGGGACAAGCCGGTGGTGGCCCTGGCCTCGCCGGCCCGCCCGCCCGGGGTCGGCGAGGCCGTCGGCCCGGACGCCACGGCGGTGAGTGCGCTGTTCGCCCAGTCCGGCGTGGTCCGGGTGGACACCGTCGCCGAGCTGCTCGACGTCGGGGTGCTGCTGGCCAACCAGCCGTTGCCGGCCGGGAACCGGGTGGGCATCGTCGGCAACTCCTCGGCGCTGACCGGCCTCGCGGCGACCGCCTGCGCGGCTCAGGGACTGTCCGTCGCCGTGGGCTACCCCCGGGATGTTGGGCCGCGCGCCAGTGCGGCCGAGTTCGCCGAGGCGCTGGCCGAGGCCGCCGCCGCCGAGACCGTCGACGCGCTGGTGGCCCTCTTCGCGCCGCCGCTGCCCGGCCAGTTCACCGGCACCGAGGCGGATTTCACCGCAGCCCTGCCCACCGCGCTCACCGGCACCAAGCCGGCGGTGGCGACCTTCCTGGTCGGCCGGGCGCCGGCCGGCATGCCCTCCTATCCGAGCGTGGAGGAGGCGGTGCGGGCGCTCGCCCGGGTCACCGCGTACGCGCACTGGCTGCGCCGACCGCCCGGGGTACCGCCCGAGCTGCCCGGTATCGACCGGGCGGCGGCACAGGCGGCGCTGCGCGTCGACGGGGCCGATCCGGTGGCGCTGCTCGGTGCGTACGGCATCGAGGTGGTCGCCTCGACGCCGGTCGGCTCGGCCGAGGCGGCCGTCGAGGCGGCGACCCGGTTCGGGTTTCCGGTGGCGTTGAAGGCTGCTGCCGCCGGTCTGCGGCACCGGCTCGACCTCGGCGCGGTCCGCCTCGACCTGCCCGACGCCGCGACCGTGCGCCGGACGTACGCGGAGCTGGCGGCGGCGTTCGGCACGGAGGTCCTGGTGCAGCCGATGGTGCCGCCCGGGGTGGCCTGCGTGGTGGAGCTGGTGGAGGATCCGGCGTTCGGCCCGGTGGTCGGGTTCGGTCTCGGCGGGGTCGCCACCGAGCTGCTCGCCGACCGGGCCTGGCGGGCGGTGCCGCTGACCGACCGCGACGCCGCCGAGCTGGTGGACGCCCCCCGCGCGGCGCCGCTGCTGCGCGGTCATCGCGGCGCCGCCCCGGTCGACCGGCAGGCCCTGGCCGACCTGCTGCTGCGGGTCGGTCAACTCGCCGACGAGCAGCCCCGGGTCCGCGCCCTGACGCTGAACCCGGTGCTCGCCCGACCGGACGGCCTGTCGGTGCTGCACGCGACCGTCCTGACCGGCTCGGCCACCCCCCGCCCCGACACCGGCCCCCGCCGCCTGTGAGCAAGGAAGGGCCCCCTGTTAACGCCTCGTGCATAGCAAGGGCCCCCTTTTAACACCAGCCCCTCGGTGCCAGTCCGCTCGGCACCAGCTCGCTCGGTGCCAGTCCGCTCGGCACCAGCTCGCTCGGTATGTCAGGGGCGGCTGGAGATCTGCTGCACCGCCCAGGCGTTGCCGTCCGGGTCCGCGAAGAAGACGAAGCCGACGTTGTCCAGCGGGTCCGGCACCGGGTGGGGATTCTTACCTACCACCTGGATCTCGCTCACCTCGACGCCTCGTTCGAGCAGTTCGGCGCGGGCCTTGTGCAGGTCCGGCACGACGAGTTGGAGCCCCTTCAACGAGCCTGGCGGCATGTCCGGCACCGCGCCCTTGCCGATCACGATCGAGCAGCCCGAGCCGGGCGGGGTCAACTGGACGATCCGTACGTCGTCGTTGATTTTCGTGTCGTGGTCCACGACGAAGCCGAGCTGGTCGGCGTAGAACGCCTTGGCCCGGTCCAGGTCCGAGACGGGTACGACCACCACTTCCAGGGTCCAGTTCATGATTCTCCCTCTGATGTCGTCGCCAGCAGGTCGGCGAGTCGGGTGTAGCTCTCGGTGACGCCGCGGGTCATCGGGTACCGCAGTGCGGTGGCGCGCCCCTCGGGCGTGGCGAACCGCAGCGTGGTGGTGACGGTGGTCCGCCCGGCCAGCTCGGTGAAGTCGTGGCGGACCAGGGTCTGTCCGGGGTAGGACTGCTGCTCGAAGCGCTCGGTCTGCACGAGCCGGCGTGGCGGGTCGACCTTGCGGTAGACACCACTTTGGACCATCCGCTCGCCGCCGGGCCCCTGCGACACGAACCGCCAGCGCCCGCCCACCCGCAGGTCCACCTCACATTCGACCAGCCGCCAGCCGCGTGCGCCGTACCACCGCATCAGCAGGTCGGGGCGGGTGAAGGCGGTGAAGACCAGGCGCGCCGGGGCGTCGAACATCCGGCTCAGCACGATCTCCCGGTCGCCGGGCGTGGCGACCACGAGGTGATCGTCGATCACGGCGTCTCGCCGTCGCGGTCGGCGTTTTCCATTGCGTGCAGTTCGTCGAGCAGGGCGTCGAGGCGTTGGTAGCGCTCCGCCCAGTGGTCCCGGTACGCCGCCAGCCAGGCGGTGGCCTGCCGTAGCGGATCCGCCTCCAGCCGGCAGGGGCGGCGCTGCGCCACCCGACTGCGGCTGATCAGACCGGCCCGCTCCAGCACCCGCAGGTGCTTGGAGATCGCCGGTTGGCTCATCGCGAAGGGCGCGGCGAGTTCGGTGACGGTCGCGTCGCCGGTCGCCAGCCGGGCGAGAATCGCCCGCCGGGTCGGGTCGGCCAACGCCGCGAAGGTGGCGTCCAGGTCGCTGTGCACTGTATATAACCCCTCGGTTTGATAACCAAGAGGTTTTTATCGGATCTGCCCGGTCCCAGTCAAGCGGCGAAGAAACAACGTCGGCCCCGGTGAACCGCCGGGGCCGACGTGGTGCCGCCCAACTCAGCAGGCGTACGCCTCCAGCCGCTGCGCCCGCTCCGGCGCCCGGAGCTTGAGCAGCGTCACCTTCTCGATCTGCCGGATCCGCTCCCGGGACAGGCCGAACTCGCGGCCGACCTCGTCCAGGGTGCGCTGCCGGCCGTCGTCGAGCCCGAACCGCAGCCGGATGACCGCCTGCTCGCGCTGCGACAGGGTGGCCAGCACGATGCTCACCTCGTTGCGCAGTTCGCCCTGGGCGGCGACGTCACCGGGAAGGGCATTCGGGTCGACGGCGGCGACGAAGTCACCGAGGGCGCTCTCGCCGTCCTCGCCGACGGCCTGGTCCAGGCTGACCGGCTCCCGGTCGTACGAGATCAGCTCGATCACCTGGTACTCCGGCACGTCGAGCGCGCGGGCCACCTCGGCGAGGGTGGGCTCGCGGCCCAGCGACACCGCCAGTTCGCGGCGGGCCCGGACCATCCGGTTGACCTGCTCGACCATGTGCACCGGGATGCGGATGGTGCGGGCCTGGTCGGCCATGGCGCGGGTGATGGCCTGGCGGATCCACCAGGTGGCGTAGGTGGAGAACTTGTAGCCCTTGGTGTAGTCGAACTTCTCGACGGCGCGGATGAGGCCGAGGTTGCCTTCCTGGATGAGGTCGAGGAAGGCCATGCCACGGCCCGTGTACCGCTTCGCGATGCTCACCACCAGGCGGAGGTTCGCCTCCAGCAGGTGGTCCTTGGCCGCCCGGCCCTCCTGCGCGACCAGTTCCAGGTCGGCGCGGAGCCCGGCGGAGACCGGGGTGCAGGTGGTCAACTTCTCCTCGGCGAAGAGGCCGGCCTCGATCCGCTTGGCGAGGTCGACCTCCTCGGCCGCGGTCAGCAGCTTCCGCCGGCCGATTCCGTTCAGGTATGCCCGGACCAGGTCGGTGGAGACGCCACGCTCGTCGGTGGCGTCCAGATCGGTCAGGGTCTCGACGCCGGGCTCAACCTCGACGCCGGCGCGCGTGCTGTGCTCCATCATCTGCAGGGCCATCTTTGTCTCCCCGTTCCACGTCCGTGCCGTGTCGCTTCGGCGAAGTTCCGCCGGTGACACACAGCTTGGCGGGTGTGGCGTAAAACGGGAGTGAGGCGATCGGGGACCCGACAGCGGAAGGGACCGATGGTCCTACCGGTTCGGCCGTTCGACCGGACGAGCTTGTCGATGCCGGTTACCGTGCCAGCGGCCGGCAGATGCCGGGCATGGTCGAGCCCCGAGCGGGCGCAACGGTATTCGAACGACGGAGGCGACGTGGTCTTCAAGCGGCTCATGCAGGCGATGGGGGTCGGCGGCCCGTCCGTGGAGACGGTGTTGGCGAACCCGAACTGCCGCCCGGGCGGGCAGTTGACGGGCACCATCGCGGTGACCGGCGGCGACCACGGGGTGGACGTCTCGTACGTGTCGCTCGGCCTGCTCACCAGGGTCGAGGTGGAGAGCGGTGACAATGAGTACACGACCAACCAGGAGTTCCACCAGCAGCGGGTGACCGGGGCGTTCCGGCTGGAGGCGGGACAGCGGTACGACATCCCGTTCCGCTTCGACGTGCCCTGGGAAACCCCGCTGACCGAGCTGTACGGGCAGCACCTGCACGGGATGACGATGGGACTGCGTACGGAGTTGGAGGTGGCCCGCGCCGTCGACTCCGGGGACCTGGACCCGATCGCGGTGCATCCGCTGCCCGCCCAGGAGCGTCTGTTGGAGGCGCTGCTGCGGCTCGGTTTCCGGTTCGCCCGGGCGGACGTGGAGCGCGGGCACATCTACGGCGTGCACCAGACGCTGCCGTTCTATCAGGAGATCGAGTTCTATCCGGCACCGCAGTACGCCGGCGCGATGAAACAGCTGGAGGTCACCTTCGTCGCCGGTCCGCAGCAGATGGAGGTGGTGCTGGAGCTGGACAAGCACGGTGGGCTGTTCACCGAGGGCCGGGACGTCTTCGGCCGCTTCACCGTCGACCACGCCACGGTCGACCAGGTCGACTGGGCCGCCCAGCTCGACGGCTGGCTACGCCAGTCCCTGCGCCGTCGCGGCCTGTTCGGCTGACCGCGCAGCCGGCGTCGACCACGAAGTCGCGGCGGATCTCCCGGTTCGACAGACTTCGTGGTCGACGTTGCGGTGGGCGAGGTCGTCAGAGGTCGAGCAGCAGGGTGCGGGGGCCGACGTTCACGCTCTCCACAAGCATGTGGGCGCGGAAACGGCCGGTCTCGACCTTTGCGCCGCGCTGGCGCAGCTCCGCGACCACCGCCTCGATCAGCGGCTCGGCCACCTCGGCCGGGGCCGCCGCGGTCCAACTCGGGCGGCGCCCCTTGCGTGCGTCACCGTAGAGCGTGAACTGGCTGACCACCAGGATCGGCCCGCCAGTGTCCGACGCGGACCGCTCGTCGTCCAGGATCCGCAGCTCGTGCACCTTGCGAGCCATCGTCCGGGCGGTCTCGACCGTGTCGCTGTGGGTCACCCCGAGCAGGATCAGCAACCCGTCGGAGATCGCACCGACCACCTCGCCGTCCACCGTGACGCTGGCCCGGCCGACGGTCTGCACCACCGCCCGCATCAGGTCACCACCGCCGCCATCAGAGTCACCGTCGGCATCAGACTCGCCGCCGCCCGCATCAGGACTGCACCGGCTCGATGAAGCCGCGTTCGACCAGGTGCGCCACGATCGGGCCAGCCGCCTCGGCCAGTTCGTCGACGGCCACGTCGTGCGCGACCGCGAGTAGTGCGAGCTGGTCACGCAGCGGCAGTCGGCCGTCGGCCCCACCGACCAGGGCCAGCACCAGCGGGTCGATCTCCTCGGTCCAGCGCAGGCCGTGCGGCATGGTGAGCACCTGGCGCTCCACGCCCCAACCGTCGTCACCCATGGTCGCCTCCTGGTGCAGCCGGAGCGCGTCGGCGGCGCGGTACCGCACGTCCAGCAGCCCGGCGGTGTCCCGCCCGCGCAGCCAGTCCTGGCGGTCGAACCAGGCGGCGATCCGGTCGCCCATCGGCGCCTCCACCCGCTGGCGCAGGTCCTCCACCCGCAGCACCGGGTCGTCGTTGCCACTGCGGCGCAGCGAGACGATGCCGAAGCCGATCGCCTCCACCTTGTGCGCGTCGAACCAGTCCAGCCAGTCGGCCATCCGCTGCGGGTCGGCCGCCTCGCCGACGTCGGTGAGCCAGAGGTTGACGTACGCCATCGGGTCGGCGACCTCGCGCTGGATCACCCAGGCGTCCAGGCCGGTGCCGGCGAACCAACCGGCCACCCGTTCCCCCCAGTCCTCGCCGGTGACGTGCACCCAGTTGGCGAGGTACTGCATGGTGCCGCCCTCGGTGAGCAGCCCCGGTGCGGCGGCGGCCAACTCGGCGCCGATCGCGTCGCCGACGCGACCGGAGTCGCGGTAGACGTGCGTGGTGGTGCCGGGCCCGACCACGAAGGGCGGATTGCTCACCACCAGGTCGAAACGGCGGCCGGCCACCGGTGCCACCAGGTCGCCGTGCAGCAACTCCCAGTCCTGGCCGTTGAGTGCGGCGGTGGTGGCGGCGAACCGCAACGCCCGTCGCGAGACATCGGTGGCGGTGACCCGTCGGGCGTGGGTGCTCAGGTGCAGCGCCTGTACGCCCGATCCGGTGCCCAGGTCGAGCGCGCTCTGCACGGGCCGGCGGACGGCGGCACCGATCATCGTCTGGGTCGCCCCGCCGATGCCCAGCACGTGCTCGGCATGCAGTGGCCGCCCGGGGCGGGCGCTCGCCGGCACGTCCGCGAGCACCCACCAGTCGTCGCCGTACGGCTCCAGATCCAGCCCCATCCGCAACCCGTCGCCGTGCCGTTCGATCAGTCCCGCCGCGAGCGCGTCGGCGACGGAGAGCGGTGCCAGCGCGGCGGCCACGGCTGCCTCCGGCTCGGTCTGCTCGCAGATGAACACCCGGATCAGAGTGGCGAGCGGGTCACCGTCGGTGGTGGCCCGCAGCGCGGCCCGGAAGTCGTTGCGGGCCACCCCGCCGGTGGCCTGCGAGCCGAGCCGGGCGGCGATGCCGTTCGCGGTGAAGTTGGCCCTGACCAGCGCGGATCGCAGCGCGTCGACGCCGGCCGGTGAGAGCAGCATGTCGTGTCCGTCCACGCCGCAATCCTGCCTGGTCCCGCCGGTCACGGCGCGTCGACCCATTACATTCACAAAGTATTGATGAGCTTCTCTGTCATATTTGTCGATCAAGGGCTAGCATCTCATCCAACTCAGTCGATGGCGTGAGCTGGCCGGCCAGAAGCCCGGCAGGTCACGCCTGCAAAGGAGGCAGACGATGCCAGCAGGGTCCCCCGCGCGACGGCACCTCATCCGGGCGTTCGCCGTCGTCGCCACCGCGGCGGCCGTCTCGGCGGCCAGCACCACCGCGGCGGTAGCCGCACCCACCGGTGAGATCCGTGGCGCCGGCGCGGCGAACGCGGTCAGCGGAAGTTACCTCGTCGTCCTGCGCTCCGACACGGTCGGCACGGCCGGCTCCTCCGCCGCCCGCAGCGCGGTGCCGAACCGGGCCAGCGCCCTGGTCAAGCGGTACGGCGGCAGCGTCTCCGACGTCTACAGTGCCGCGCTCACCGGCTTCGCCGCCAAGATGACCGCGGCGCAGGCGGCCCGGCTCGCCGCCAACCCCGACGTCGCCTACGTCGAACAGGATCAGGTGATCACCCTCAACGCGACCCAGAGCAACCCGACCTGGGGCCTGGACCGCATCGACCAGCGGAACCGGCCGCTCAGCAACAGCTACACCTACCCGAACACCGCCTCGAACGTGCGGGCGTACATCATCGACACCGGCATCCGGACCACCCACAACGACTTCGGCGGCCGGGCCACCTGGGGTACCAACACGATCGACTCCAACAACACCGACTGCAACGGCCACGGCACCCACGTCGCCGGCACCGTCGGTGGCTCGACGTACGGTGTGGCCAAGGGGGTCCGCCTGGTCGCGGTGAAGGTGCTCAACTGCTCCGGCGGCGGCACCACCACCAGCGTGGTCAACGGCGTGAACTGGGTGACCGCCAACGCGGTCAAGCCCGCCGTGGCGAACATGAGCCTCGGCGGCGGGGCCAGCACCAGCATCGACAACGCGGTGGCCAACTCGATCCGCTCCGGCGTCAGCTACGCCGTCGCGGCCGGCAACTCGAACGCCAACGCCTGCAACTACTCCCCGGCCCGTACCTCGACCGCCATCACCGTCGGCGCGACGACCAGCACCGACGCCCGGTCGTCCTTCTCGAACTATGGCTCGTGCGTACACATCTTCGCGCCGGGCTCCAGCATCTCGTCGGCCTGGCACACCAGCAACACCGCGACCAACACGATCAACGGCACCTCGATGGCCTCGCCGCACGTGGCCGGCGCGGCGGCCCTCGTCCTGGGTGCCAACCCGTCCTACTCGCCGGCACAGGTCAAGAGCTACCTGATCAACAACGCCACCACCGGCGTGGTGACCAGCCCCGGCAGCGGCTCGCCGAACCGCCTGCTCTTCGTAGTCAACTGACCCTGACCGGTCATTGACTCTGACGTGAACCGGCCCGGCGGACGGCAACACCGTTCGCCGGGCCGCTTCGTGTCCTGGGACAACTGCGCCGGCCAGCCGGCCGGCCTCACGCGGCCAGTTCGACCGGGGCGGCGGCGGACCGGCCGGGGGTGGTGTCCGCCGGGAAGGCGCGTGCGGCGCCGTCCAGGTGCACGGTCACCTCGCCGCCGAGGGAGACGGCGGCGTCGCCGTCGAGGATCCGGGCGGTGATCCGGGTACCGTCGGCCAACCGGAGCCCGACCAGCGCGTCGTGGCCGTGGAAGTCGTGCCGCAGCACGGTCGCGGTGACCGCACCCGGACCGGTGGCGAAGCGCACCTGCTCGGGCCGGACCAGCACCGTGACCGGGCCGTCCGCCACCGTGCCGGCGACCGGTACGACACCGAGGGCCGTGCGCGCCGATCCGCGCTCGGCGACCGCCGGCAGCAGCACGGCCTCGCCGACGAAGCTGGCCACCCAGGGATCGGCCGGCTCGCGGTAGACCGTGGTCGGCGAGCCGGCCTGGATCACCCGTCCGTCGCGCAGCACCACCACCTGGTCGGCCACCGACAGCGCCTCGCCCTGGTCGTGGGTGACCAGTACGCCGGTCGCACCGTCGGCACGCAGCGCCTCGCGTACGTCGTGCCGCAGCCCGGCGCGCAGGCCCGCGTCGAGCGCGCTGAACGGCTCGTCCAGCAGCACCACCGACGGCCGGGGCGCCAGGGCACGGGCCACCGCCACCCGCTGCTGCTGCCCGCCGGAGAGCTGGTGCGGCATCCGGTCGCCGTACCCGGCGAGCCCGACCAGGGTCAGCACCTGCTCGACCCGGTCGGAGCGCCGGGCGGCCCGGTCGAGGCCGTAGCCGACGTTCTCCGCCACGCTCAGGTGCGGGAAGAGTGCACCCTCCTGGGGCACCACGGCGATGTTGCGCCGGTGCGCCGGCAGGTGCTTGCCGCCGCCCGCCACCCGGTTGCCGTCGATGCGGATCTCACCGGCGTCCAGCCGTTCGAAGCCGGCCAGGCAGCGCAGCAGGGTGGTCTTGCCGCACCCGGACGGTCCGAGCACGGCGGTCAGCTGGCCGGACGGCACGCTGAGGTCCGCGCCGGCCAGAGCGGTGACCCGCCCGTACCGCTTGACCACCGCATTGAGCACGACGTCACTCATGCCGGCCCTCCATCTTCCTTGTCGAGCAGGCCGCTGCGGGCGACCAGTAGCCAGGTGGGTAGTGCCGAGATCGCCACCAGCAGCGCGGCGTAGGGTGCCGCAGCGGCGTACGCACCGACGGCCGTACTGGTCCACAGCTCGGTGGCCAGGGTGTCCGTCCCGGTGGGTCGCAGCAGCAGGGTGGCGGGAAGTTCCTTCATTCCGGTGAGGAAGACCAGCGCGGCACCCGCACCGATGCCGGGCAGGGTCAGCGGCAGGGTCACCGTGCGCAGCACGGTCCACGGTCCGCGGCCCAGCGAGCGGGCCACCTCCTCCAGCCCGGTGGGGGACTGGGCGGCGGCGCCGGCCACCGCACCGACCGCCAGCGGCAGGAACAGCGTGGCGTACGCAAGCGCCAACAGCCACCGCGTCTGGTAGAGCGGGTACGCCACGTTGATGCCGAAGAAGATCAGCGAGAGACCGATCACCACGCCGGGCAGGGCATGAGCCAGGTACGCCAGCCGGTCCAGCGCGGTGGTGAGCGGACCCGGTGCGCGGGCCGCGAGCAGACCCAGAGGCAGCGCCAACAGCATGGTCAGCGCGGCTCCGGCGAGCGAGACGGTAAGCGAGTTACCGGCGGCGGTGAGCACCTCCGGCAGCGCCCCCGGGCGGGAGACCCCGGCGGCGAGTCGCCGGCCCAGGCTGACCGCCGGCACGCCGAGCGCCAGCCCGGCGACCCCGACCAGGGCCACGATGGCGGGCCAGCGGGCGGGCCCGAGCGCGAGCCGCGCCACCGGGCGGCGGGCGCCGCCGAGGCGGGCGTACCGGGCCCCGCGTCGGCGGGTGGCGGTCTCGCCGGCCAGCAGCAGCACGGTCAGCGCGACAAGCACGCTGGAGAGCACCAGCGCTCCGGTGCGGTCGAAGCCCAGGTCGAAGGCGACGAAGATGGCCCGGGTGAAGGTGTCGGCGCGCAGGATGGAGACCGCGCCGAAGTCGGAGAGCACGTAGAGGGCGACCAGCAGCGCCCCGGCGGCGGTGGCCGGGCGGATCTGCCGCAGCGTCACGGCGGTGAAGGTCTGCCAGCCGCTGCGCCCCAGCGACCGGGAGACCTCCTCCTGAGCCGGGTCCGCGCCGCGCAGCGCCGCCGCGACCGGCAGCAGCACGTACGGGTAGGAGCAGAGGGTGAGCACCAGCGCCGCCGGCCAGAAGCCCTCCAGCCGCGGCATCGCGGAGACCCAGGCGAAGGCGGCGATGTAGGTGGGTACGGCCAGCGGCAGCGCCGCCAGCACGGCGAAGAGCCGACGGCCGGGCAGGTCGGTGCGGGTGACCAGGAAGGCGGTGCCGACGCCGAGCAGCACGCAGGCCGTGGTGACCACGGCGGCCAGCCCGAGGCTGCGCAGGGCGAGCAGTCCCACCCGTTCGGTCCACAGCTCGGCGACGATCCGGTCCCAGCCCGCCTCGGCGGTGCGTACCGCGAGGTAGGCCAGTGGGATCAGGGCGACCGCCACCGCGGCGGTGGAGGCGGCGAGCAGCGCCGGGCGCGGTGCCAGGCGCCGCCACCGGCCGGGTACGCCGGACAGGGCCGGCCCGGTGCGGGACGGCCCTGCGGTGGTCGGCGTAGCGGTCAGGGAACCAACCCCGAATTCTTGATCAGCGTGACGGTGGCGTCCAGCGTGTCCAGGTCGTTCAGGTCGATCTCCGGCACCGCCAGCTCGGCCAGCGCCGGCACGTACGCCGGGCCGGCCACGCCGCCGACCACCGGGTACTCGAAGGTCTGCTCGGCGAAGTAGGTCTGTGCCTCGGTGTCGAGCAGGAAGTCCACGAACTTCTGCACGTCCGGATCGGTGGCGGAGCGGTTGAGCACCCCCACGCCGGCCACGTTGACCAGGGCGCCGGTGTCGCCGCCGGGGAAGAAGTGCAGCTTGACCTTGAGCCCGTCCGGGGTGGTGCCCTGCTCCTTGGCGACCTCGCCCAGGTAGTAGTGGTTGACCAGGCCGACCGGTACGGCGCCGCTGTTCACGTCCTCGACGATCTTGACGTTGCCGTCGCGGATCTGCGGGTCGTTGGCCTTGAGCCCGGCCAGGAACTCCTCGGCCTTGGCGTCGCCGTGCTGCACCCGGATCGCGGTGACGAACGCCTGGAACGAGGCGTTGGTCGGGGCCAGAGCAACCTTGCCCTTCCAGGCCGGGTCGGTCAGGTCGAAGACCGACGCCGGCAGCTGGTCGGCCGGGACCAGGTCGGGGTTGTAGGCCAGCACCCGGGCCCGGGCGCTCACCCCGACCCACTGGCCGCTACCGGCGCGGTAGGTCGGCGGCACCTTTCCCGTGGTCGCCTCGGGCAGCGTGCTGAACATGCCGCGCTTGGCGACGGTGCCCAGCGCGCCGGCGTCCTGGGCGAAGAAGACGTCGGCCGGTGACTTGTCGCCCTCCTCGACCAGTTGGGCGGCGAGCTGCGCGGTGCTGGCGTAACGCGCCTGTACGGTGATGCCGGTCTGCTCGGTGAACTTCTCCAGCAGCGGCTTGACCAGCTGCTCATTGCGTCCGCTGTAGACGGTGATCTGCTTGTCGTCCGGCTTGCCCGGGTCGGTCGCGTCCTCCCCGCCGGAGCCGCAGGCGACCAGGCCGAGGGTGAGCACGCCGACGGCGAGCAGCGCGGCGGTGGAGCGGCGGTTCAGTGACACGGGGAGCCCTTTCTTCCGGCCAGGACGACCGTCCGGGCGAAGTTAGCACAGGCTAACCTCACTCCGGAATCCGGATGCGCGGCGGATCACGCCGGCCGAGGACGAAAAGGCAGGATGGAGGCCATGACACTCGCCCTGCCCATCGACCCGGAGGCCAACCAGTTGCTGCTCCGCAGTCCGCTGGCGCTGCTGACCGGGATGGTTCTCGACCAACAGGTCGCCATGGAGAAGGCGTTCTCCTCGCCGTACGTGCTGGCCCAGCGGCTCGGCCAGGACGACCTGGACGCCCGGGAGATCGCCGGGTACGACCCGGAGGCCCTGGTGGCCCTCTTCGCCCAGCCGCCGGCGCTGCACCGGTTCCCAAAGGCGATGGCCGCCCGGGTCCAGGAGGTGTGCCGGGCGCTGGTCGAGCGCTACGACGGCGACGCCGCCCGGCTCTGGGCCGACCCGGCCGACGGCCGTGAGCTGCTCGCCCGGATCGCCGCCCTGCCCGGGTTCGGCCGGCAGAAGGCGCAGATCTTCCTCGCCCTGCTCGGCAAGCGGTTCGGCGTGCGACCGCCGGGCTGGCGGGAGGCGGCCGGTGACTACGGCGACCCGGACGCCCACCGCTCCGTCGCCGACGTCACCGACGCCGAGTCGCTTCGCCTGGTCCGCGAGTACAAACAGCAGATGAAGGCGGCGGCGAAGGCGAAGACCGGCGGCGCCTGACGGCATGCCGCCGCACCTGCGGTCAGGCGGCGGCGCTCGGCTGGGCCAGCGCGGCGAGGGCCCGGCGGACGTCGGCCAGCGAGACGGTGGCCGAGTCGTCCAGGTCGGCGAGGCCAGCCTCGATCCACTGCCGCATCAGGGTGGTCACCCCGATGCCGCGGGCGTCGGCGACCGCGCGGACCCGCTCGTACGTCTCCAGCGGCAGCCGGACCGAGCGGCTCACCATCGGGGTGTCGGTGTCGGGGGTGGGCAGCTCCACCGGGCGGCTTTCGTCGATCAACTCGGCGAGCCGGTCGCCGCCGCTGTGGAACTGCTTGGTCGCGTCGTGACGGTCCATCGTCACCGCCTCCTCGTCTCCGGAGCTCTCCGCACGGCCTCGTCGTAGCGCTTGGTCTCGACGTCGCTCAGTTCGCGGGCGGAGAGGATGTCCCAGTCGTTGTCGGTCCCGTCGGCCTCGGCGAGCAGCACGGCCACCCGGCGTCCACGGCCGGTGGTGGCGTAGACCACCATCACGTCGTCTCCCAGGTGGCGGATGACCCGCCGGCCGCTGTGCAGCGCCTCCCAGACTTCCCCCGGCGTGACGTCGTAGACCCGCAGGTTGGACAGCGCCTCGTCGGTGAAGCTGAACCTGCTGCCCACGGGGCGAGCGTACCACGCACGTAATACGCAGGCCGCCGACGCGATACCTCGCCGTCCGTACGTTCCTGGTGTCAGGATGGGGCTGACCCCTGAGGAGGTACCAGGTGAAGCGTCAGGCGTACCGCCCGATCCTGATCACCGACGCTCCACGCAGCCAGAACGACCAGTTGACCACCCGGCAGCGACGGTACGTCGTGATGATGGGCGTCCGGGTGGCCTGCGTGATCATCGGCGCGATCCTGGTCGGCGTGAAGGCGCCGCTGCTCTGGCTCTGGCTTCCGCTTGTCGCGTTGGGCATGGTGCTCATCCCGTGGCTCGCGGTGCTGCTCGCCAACGACCGGCCGCCGAAGGAGGAACACCGGCTGGCCAACCGCTGGCGGTCCCGCCCGGCGGAGGACGCCCCGCCGAAGAGCCTGCCCGCCGAGGAACGACCGCACAAGGTCATCGACGCCGAACCCTGACCCGGTCAGCGGGCCGGACGGGCACCCAACTGGGAGACCGCCGCCGCGCCCAGGTCGGCGCCCCGGCGCAGCGCGGCGTCCGGTCGCACCCCGGCCAGCCACGCACCCAGCAGCCCGGCGGCGAAGGCGTCGCCCGCTCCGGTCACATCGACCGCCGCTACCCGGTGGGCCGCCGCCACGACGACCGTGCCGTCCCGGTCGACCCAGGTCGCGCCGTCGGCGCCCCGCTTGACCACCACCCGCCGCGCCGAGGCGATCAGCGCCCGCCCCTGCGCCGCCGAATCGAGCCCGCCGGCCAGTACGGCCGCCTCGTCCCGGTTCACCAGCAGCAGGTCCACCTCGCGTACCCAGGAGAGGAAGGCCGCCGCGCCGACCGCCCGCAGCGGGGCCGCCGAGGCGGCGTCGACGCTCGTGGTGAGGCCGCGCTCGCGGGCCACGGCCAACGCGCGCAGACCGGCCGGGCGGGAGCCGGCGTCCAGCAGGGTGTACCCGGACAGATGCAGGTGCACCGCCTCCGGCGCGCCGTCCAGTGCGGTGTCCACATGCCCGGGACGCAGCCGCAGGTTCGCGCCGCGCTCGGTGAGCATGGTGCGCTCCGCACCGACAGCCAGCACGATCACCGTGCCGGTGGCGTAGCCGGTCACCCGGTCCACCGCGCAGTCGACCCCGGCGGCGGCCAGCTCCGCCACCCGCTCCCGGCCTGCGGCATCGTCGCCGACCGCGCCGACCAGGGTCACCGGCACGCCCTGCGCGGCGAGCCAGCAGGCGGTGTTGGCGGCCTGCCCGCCCCCGGTGAACCGGATCGTCGCCGCGGTGTCCGACCCGGTCGCCGGTGGACCGCCGAGCACCGCCACCACGTCGGTGATCACGTCACCGACCACCAGGATCCGGCCGGCGGGCCGGCTGGTTCTTCCGTCCGCCCCGCTCACGCCGTCGTCTCGCTCCGGCCGATGGCGCGCGCTGTCACGTCGCGGTCTGCGGCGCTGGTTTGGGCGCTCACGCCGGTGCGTCGCCCTGTCGGGTGGCGGCGGCGACCGCGATCCGAGCGGCGAGGTCGGCGTTGCGCAGGATGATCCGTACGTTGACCGCCAGGCTCGCGCCCTCGGTGGCGGAGTGGAAGTGGGCCAGCAGGAACGGCGTCACGGCCTTGCCGCTGATCCCGTCGCGCTCCAGCCGGGCCAGCCCTTCGGCGAGCGTACGGTCGTGCAGTTCCGGGTCGAGCTGCTCCTCGGCAGGGAGCGGGTTGGCCACGATCAGACCGCCGCGGTGCACGCCGTGCCGCTCGCGGGCGGCCAGTACGTCGGCGATCAGCTCCGGCGAGTCGACCGACCAGTCCAGGTCGAAGCCGCCGTCGGTGATGAAGAAGCCCGGGAACCGGCGGGTGCGGTAGCCGACCACGGCCACCCCCAGCGTCTCCAGGCGTTCCAGGGTCGCCCCCACGTCGAGGATCGACTTGACCCCCGCGCAGACCACCGCGATCGGCGTCCGGGCCAGGGTGATCAGGTCGGCCGACTCGTCGAAGGTCTGCGCGGCCTCGCGGTGCACCCCGCCCAGACCACCGGTGGCGAAGACCCCGATCCCCGCCGCGGCGGCCACGGCGCTGGTCGCGGCCACGGTGGTGGCGCCGTCCGCCCGGGTCGCGGCGGCCACCGCGAGATCGCGTACGGAGAGTTTGGCCACCCCGTCCGCGGTGGCCAGTCGGGTCAACTCGGCGTCGTCGAGGCCCACCACGAGATCACCGCCGACCATGCCGATGGTGGCCGGCACCGCACCCGCGTCCCGGACGGCCTGTTCGATCTGCCGGGCCACCCGCAGATTGTCCGGCCGGGGCAGGCCGTGCGAGACGATGGTGCTCTCCAGGGCGACCACGGGACGCCGCTCGCGCAGCGCCTGGGCCACCTCGGAACCGAGGCGAAGGGGATAGTCGGTCACAGTCGCCCACCGTAGCGTGCCGCTTCGCTCCCCTCAGCTGGACCGGGCTCCCGGTGACCTGCCAGACTTGTCGGTTGGAGGTGCAGACGTGAGCACACAGGTCCTCGAGCGTCCGGAGCTGAAGGACGCCGACACCGGTCCGGAGATGTTCCACTACGTCCGGAAGGAGAAAATCGCCGAAAGTGCCGTCATGGGCACCTTCGTCGTGGCGCTGTGCGGGGAGACCTTCCCGGTGACGAAGTCGGCCAAGCCGGGCTCGCCGGTCTGCCCCAAGTGCAAGGAGATCTACGACTCGTACTCCGAGTGAGCCGCCATCGTCGGCGTAGCCTGCGGCGGTGACCACCTCCACCGCCCTGCTCCTGGCTGACCTGGCCGGCGTCGCGGTCTTCGCCGCCTCGGGCGCCTCCGCGGCGGTGGCCAAGCGGCTCGACCTGTTCGGTGTCGTCTTCGTCGGGTTCGTCGCCGCCCTCGGCGGCGGGATCGTCCGGGACCTCGTGATCGACGAGGTCCCGCCGCTGGCCTTCGCCGACTGGCGGTACGCGACCACCGCCGCGGTGACCGCGGCGGCGATCTTCTGGCTGCACCCGCAGTTCGCCCGGCTGCGCACCACCGTGCTGGTGCTGGACGCGGCCGGGCTCGGCCTGTTCACCGTCGCCGGCACCCTGAAGGCCCTCGACGCCCAGGTGCCGCCGGTCGGTGCCGTCCTGATCGGCATGATCACCGCGATCGGGGGCGGGCTCGTCCGGGACCTGCTGACCGGCGAGATCCCGGTGGTGCTGCGGCGGGAGATCTACGCCGTCGCGGCGCTCGCTGGCGCGATCCTGGTGGTGCTGCTGAACGGCCTCGGGCACACCGGGCCGCTCCCGCTCACCGGCGCGGCGATGCTTGTCTTCGGCGTACGCCTGGTGGCCCTGCGCCGGCGGTGGTCGGCACCGGTGCCGGCACCCCGGCCGCCGACCGGCACCCCCGGCCCGCCGCCGGGGTGAGCTGGACCGGACGGCAGGTGGCCCAGCCGGCCCGGCCGGGCCGGTAGTGGTGAACAGCACGGACCCACCCGGTGTGGCGTCGAGTGGGGGCGGCCGCCGGCGCTGGTTATGCTGAGTCGGCCTTCGCGGCTACGGATGCGCGGAGGCGTTTTCGTGGGCGGGGCTGCGTGTCCCTCGGCCCGGCCCGCTGCTTGCGGTCGGGACATCGTGCGGTCGGAGAGGAGCCAACCCCGTGGCAGCCCGGACGCCGGCGCTCGAGACATTTCCGCCCCTGCGGGCCTGGCAGCGCAAGGCGATGGTGGAGTATCTGCGCCGCCGGAGCGAGGATTTCACCGCGGTGGCCACGCCCGGTGCCGGTAAGACCACCTTCGCTCTGCGGATCGCCGCCGAGCTGCTCGCCGACGGCACCGTCGAGGCGGTCACAGTGGTCGCGCCGACCGAGCACCTGAAGAGCCAGTGGGCGGCTGCGGCGGCCCGGGTCGGCATCCAGCTCGACGCCGCGTTCCGCAACGCCGACCTGCACTCCTCGGCCGACTTCCACGGTGCCGTGGTCACCTACGCCCAGGTCGGGATGGCGCCGCAGGTGCACCGCCGGCGCACCATGACCAGGCGGACGCTTGTCATCCTCGACGAGATCCACCACGCGGGCGACTCGCGCACCTGGGGCGACGGGGTGAAGGCGGCCTTCGAACCGGCGGTACGTCGGCTGATGCTCACCGGTACGCCGTTCCGTTCCGACGACAATCCCATCCCGTTCGTCAGCTACGAGCGCGGCGACGACGGTCTGCTGCGCTCGCGAGCCGACTCGGTCTACGGCTACTCCGACGCGCTGCGCGACGGCGTGGTGCGGCCGGTGCTGTTCCTGGCGTACTCGGGGGAGACCCGGTGGCGGACCAACGCCGGGGAGGAGCTGGCGGCCCGGCTGGGCGAGCCGATGACGCAGGATCTCGTCGCCCAGGCCTGGCGTACCGCGCTGGACCCGGCGGGCGACTGGATGCCGCAGGTGCTGCGTGCCGCCGACGCCCGGCTGACCGTGCTGCGGGAGGCGGGCATGCCGGACGCCGGCGGCCTGGTCATCGCCACCGACCAGCAGGTGGCCCGCTCGTACGCCAAGCTCATCGAGCAGGTCACCGGGGAGCGGGCCGCGGTGGTGCTCTCCGACGATGTGGGCGCTTCGGCCCGGATCGCGACGTTCGCGGCGTCCGAGCAGCGTTGGCTGGTTGCCGTGCGGATGGTGTCCGAGGGCGTCGACATCCCCCGGCTGGCCGTCGGCGTCTACGCGACAAGTGCCAGCACCCCGCTGTACTTCGCGCAGGCGATCGGGCGGTTCGTCCGGGCCCGCCGGCCGGGGGAGACCGCGTCGGTCTTCCTGCCCAGCGTGCCGCACCTGCTCGGGCTGGCCAGCGAGATGGAGACCGAGCGGGACCATGTGCTGGGCAAGCCGAAGGACCGGGAGGGCTTCGACGACGACCTGCTGGACCGGGCCCAGCGCGAGGAGCAGGCCAGCGGCGAGCTGGAGAAGCGTTACGCCGCGCTCTCCGCCACCGCCGAACTGGACCAGGTGATCTTCGACGGCGCCTCCTTCGGCACGGCGGCCCAGGCGGGCACGCCCGAGGAGGAGGAGTACCTCGGCCTGCCGGGCCTGCTCACCTCGGAGCAGGTGGCGGCGCTGCTCTCCAAGCGGCAGGCTGAGCAGTTGGCCGCCCAGCGGCGTCGGGCCGCCGAGCGTACGGCCGAACCGGCGGGGGCGCCGGCCAGCCCGCCACCGCCGATGAGCGCCGCCCAGCGCCGGGTGGCGCTACGCCGTCAGCTCAACGCTCTGGTGGCCGCCCAGCACCACCGCACCGGTCAACCGCACGGCAAGATCCACGCCGAGCTGCGCCGTCTCTGCGGCGGCCCACCCAGCGCCCAGGCCACCATCGAGCAACTCGAAGAACGCATCGCCACCGTCCAAACCCTCTGACCCCCCCAAACCCTCTCCCCGGGCCCAACCCCGGGTCCAGTTTGGTTGATCATGAAGTTATTGTCCGAGGTAAGCGCTTACCCGGACAATAACTTCATGATCAACGACCATGCGGGAGGGGTGGGCAGGAAAGAGCCGGCCGGAGACATCCTGGGGATGTCTCCGGCCGGCTCGGCAGGTTATGGATCTCAGTTGGCCATCAGGTCGGCGCCGCGCCAGGTGAACTCCGGGTCCGTCGCGTACCGCACGGTGATCTTCACGAGATCTTCGGCGTACTTGTTCGCGTGGTGCCCACAGAACACAAGCTCGCTACCACCAGCGAGGGTGATCCGGAGCTTGCCGGCGGCATTGCAGCGGTCGCACCGTTCATCGGCGGCCGGGGGGCTCACCGTCTCGGGCGGCGGCGTGAGGGTCGGGGTCATCGCCTTCCTCCTCTGGTCGTCACCGATGAACACTCTCTTCGGTCTTGGTCACCTATCGTGCAACACCCTTGTCGGGCCTCGCCTTCCCTGTGTGCCCTCGGGGGACCGAGGTCACACCTGGCACGGACAGTGTGCCGTGCACCCAGGGTGCCACGTCAACGATCACATTCGTGCATCACCTGATCACCATGCGGCGTTGCACGCCAGGTGATCAAAAAGACACGATCAGTTGACGGATGCTGATCAATCAAGGTAGTCCCGTAGCACCTGGGAGCGCGACGGGTGGCGCAGCTTGGACATCGTCTTGGACTCGATCTGCCGGATCCGCTCGCGGGTCACGCCGTAGACCTGGCCGATCTCGTCGAGGGTACGCGGCTGGCCATCGGTCAGGCCGAACCGCAGGCGTACCACGCCCGCCTCACGCTCGGAAAGCGTCTGGAGCACCTGCTGGAGCTGGTCCTGGAGCAGCGAGAACGAGACCGCGTCGACCGCCACCACGGCTTCCGAGTCCTCGATGAAGTCGCCGAGCTGGCTGTCGCCCTCGTCGCCGATGGTCTGGTCGAGCGAGATGGGCTCCCGGGCGTACTGCTGGATCTCCAGCACCTTCTCCGGTGTGATGTCCATCTCCTTGGCCAGCTCCTCCGGGGTGGGCTCGCGGCCCAGGTCCTGGAGCAGCTCGCGCTGGATCCGGCCCAGCTTGTTGATCACTTCGACCATGTGCACCGGGATGCGGATGGTGCGGGCCTGGTCGGCCATGGCGCGGGTGATGGCCTGGCGGATCCACCAGGTGGCGTAGGTGGAGAACTTGTAGCCCTTGGTGTAGTCGAACTTCTCGACGGCGCGGATGAGGCCGAGGTTGCCTTCCTGGATGAGGTCGAGGAAGGCCATGCCACGGCCCGTGTACCGCTTGGCGAGCGAGACCACCAGGCGGAGGTTCGCCTCCAGCAGGTGGTTCTTGGCCCGCTCCCCGTCCCGCGAGATCCAGAGCAGGTCGCGCTGCATCTCCCGGACGAGCTTCTCCTCGCCCTCGTCGGCCGCGCGCAGCCGCTCGGCGGCGTAGAGCCCGGCCTCGATCCGCTTTGCCAGCTCCACCTCCTGCTCGGCGTTGAGCAGCGGAACCTTGCCGATCTGCTTGAGGTATGCCCGGACCGAGTCCGCCGAGGCGGTCAGCTCGGCATCCCGACGGGCCTGCTTGAGCGCCTCGGACTCTTCGTCGTCCCACTCGAAGTCGTTGTCGCTGGCGGAGCTCGCGGCGTCGGCCTCGGCGGCCTGGGCCAGCTCGGCCGGCTCCTCGACCACCACGTCCTCGATCTCGGCGGCCAGCTCCTCCGGGTCCACCTCGCCTTCGGCGCCGTCACCCTTGGCGGCCTTGCCGGCGGCCTTGGCGGGCGTGGTCGCGCCCGCTGCGGCGGCCACCGTCGCCTTGGTGGCCCGGGTGGTCTTCTTCGCCGGCCCAGCGGCCTTGGCGGCCACCTCGGCGGTCTTGCGCGAGGTCGCCTTCCGTGGGGCCGGGGCGGCGGCCTCCTCGGCGGCGGGCGCCTGCTTCGGCGCCGGCGCGGCCTTCTTGGTGGTCTTGGCGGTGGTGGCCCGCGACGCCGGGGTCGCGGAGCGGGCGGCGGCGACCCGGCGGCGGGTGCTGGCCGAGCCGTCGACCACCACGGTCACCCCGGCTTCGGAGAGCGCTCGCAGGATCTTCTTGGCCTGGGCCGGAGTCACCTCGGCGGACTCGACGGTGCGCGCGAGCTGGGCCGACGTGAGCTGGCCGCCGGCGCTCTGCGCGTGGGCGATCAAGGTGTCGGTGAGCGAGCGAACGTCGGCGCCGGTCTGGCGGGGTTCTGTCACGAATGACCTTCCGGAGGCGAAGAGCGAGCACGGCCGGATCGTCTGGCGCAGCGTGGGGCACCGTGCCGGGCGATGTGGTTGAGGAACCCCCGTGTCCCCGGCCGGCCGGTCGCTCGGCCGCCCGTGGCGCGTGGGCAGGGCTGAATTGTAACGCCGTCTGCGGCGATCATCCTGCGCCGCACGGCTGATCGGTGGCCTGGACCGCCGATTCGGTGCTCTTGTGGGCTTTGTAAGGATGATACCCGCGCAAAACTCGGAAACCCGGCCGTGCCGGAAGGGGACGGATGATGGATCGCTCGGCGCCACCGCCGCCGGAACTTCTGGAGATCGCGATCGACGTGGCACGGGACGCGGCGGCCACCGCGTACCGGATGCGGGCCGAGGGCGTCTCGGTCACGGCAACCAAGAGCACCGTCACCGACGTGGTGACCGCCGCCGATCGGGCGGTCGAACGCCAGATCACCGGCGTGTTGCGCCGGCTGCGGCCGGGTGACGCCGTGCTGGGCGAGGAGTACGGCACGGCAGAGCGCGACACGGACGTCCCGACGGGGGTGCGCTGGATCGTCGACCCGATCGACGGCACGGTCAACTACCTGTACGGGCTACCGCACTGCGCGGTGTCCATCGCCGCGGAAGTGGACGGCGAGGTGGTGGCGGGGGTGGTGCGCAACATCCACACCGGTGAGGAGTGGACCGCGACGATCGGTGGTGGCGCCTGGCGAGCCGGTCAGCGGCTGCGATGCTCCACCGAGACCGACCTTGGCCAGGCGCTGGTGGTCACCGGGTTCGGCTACGACTCGCGGCGCCGGGCTCACCAGGCCCGGGTGGTCGCGGAGTTGATCACGCACGTACGGGACATCCGCCGGCTCGGCGCCGCCGCCATCGACCTCTGTCTGGTCGCCGAGGGCCGGGCCGACGCCTATTACGAGAAGGGGCTGGCGACCTGGGATCAGGCGGCCGGTGCGCTGGTGGCAGCCGAGGCCGGTGTGCGGATCGGCGGGCTCAAGGGCCTGGCACCCGGACCGGACATGGTCGTCGCCGCCCCGCCGGCACTGTTCGACCCCCTGCACGACCACCTGGCCCGGCTGGATGCCTCCGGCGGCCCGTGACCCTCGACCGGTCGGGCGACCGTCGCTGCGGCCGTCCGGCCGGTCAGATCGGCCTGTCCGACCGGCAGTCTGCCCGTCCGGTCGGGCGGACTGCCGGTTCGGTCGGGCGGACTGCCGGTTCGGTTACTTCTCCACCGGCATCGGGCAGGAGCCCGGCGGGGCAACCGGAGCGCCGAGGTCGCCGAGGGACTGGTTGACCTCGGTGGTGGTGGCCAACTGCTGGAAGTCGTTGCCGAGCACCACGTCTACGACGTCGTCCTCCCGCTCGGCGTTGTACTCGAGCTTCGCCCGGCCCAGGAAGTACGCCCGCAGCAGGTGCGCCGACCCGACGCCCTTCGGGCCGTAGCGCAGGACCGCCACCCCGTCGACCTGGTTCTTCTCGTTGCCGCGCTTCTTCACCTGGAAGTCGCGATTGCGGAAGGCGTCACCGACGACGGTGGCCAGCCCGGGGCGTTCGGTGCCGTTCATCACGTTGATCTTGACGTCCTTGCGCTCCCGAAGCGTGACGTCGGCGCGCGGCCAGTCATCGGGGCAGCCTTCGGCGATGCCTGCGGTGCTCTGGGTGTCCCGCAGGACCGCGACGACCACGAAGACCAGGGCGAGCACCGCCAGCATGCCGACGACAACGAGTGCTCGCACTCGCGCAAAGCTCATCAGTGCGCTCCCGGGCGGTGGGTGGGTGGCGGCGGCCGTCGACGCTGGGGGCTGTCCCGCCGGCCGTCGGGTACGCCGCTGAGGTTAGCGGTTGTCCGACCGTCGCGTGGAAACAGTCCGACATGCCGGCGCGCCATCCGATAACCGGGTAGTACTACCCCTATCTTCGTGTCGCCTGAGTCACATTGGGAACAACTTCCCGTGCAGGGGCGTACATCTCAGCCACAAGGGCGGTATACATGCCTCGCCCAAAGGGGGGGTAGGGTTCCGCGCTCGCCGGAGAGATCCTCCGGCGGTCTGACCCGAGCGGTCATCGGGTCAGGTGGCCGACACTAGCGGTGGCCGGCCTGCGGAACCGAAACAGAGTCGTCCGGCGTTACAACCGGAAGCGACAACATCGAAATGGGAGAGTGAAACCGATGGCCACCGACTACGACGCCCCGCGCCGCGACGAGGTCGACCTCGGCGAGGACAGCCTGGAAGAGCTCAAGGCCCGGCGCGTCGACTCACAGTCGGGCGCCGTGGACGTCGACGAGGCTGAAGTGGCTGAGAGCTTCGAGCTGCCCGGGGCCGACCTGGCCGACGAGGAGCTCACGGTCAAGGTGCTGCCGATGCAGCAGGACGAGTTCCGCTGTGCCCGCTGCTTCCTGGTGCACCACCGTAGCCAGCTGGCGGTCGAGCGCAACGGCGAGCTGATCTGCCGCGAGTGCGTCTGACAGAGGGATCGACACCACTGGCACAGCGGCGGCTCCCGGGTGGAGCCGCCGCTGCCCGGCTCGGCGAGCGCCGCGCCGGCCGACCTGGTTGACTCGTAGGGCGGGCCGCCGTGCTGGCGGTCGTCCAGCCGGGAGGTCGGGACATGAGCGATGGCGGTGGCGAGCGTGCACCGGACGAGTTGGGTGCGACGGTCGCGGCACTGACCGCCGACGAGATCGAGCCGGCCACCCGTCGGCAGTTGCTGGGTCGACTGGTCCAGCAGGCCCGGGCCCGTGGGGTCCGCGATCTGTTCAAGCCGCGTGCGGCGCTGCGCTGGATGGTCGACACGGTTGCCGAAATCGCACCCCACGTGCCGATCCGTGACCTGGCCACGTTGCGCCGGCACTTCCCTGACCTGGACGACGAGGCGCTGGCCGACCGGCTGGTGCGCAACGCGTCCCGGGCTACCGCGGGCGTCGGTGCGGCCGGTGGTGGCGCCTCCGCCGTGCAGTGGACGGTCGCGCCGAGCCTGCTCTCCGCGCCGGTCCTGCTCGCCGCCGAGACGGTGGCGGTGGTGGCGATCGAGCTGAAGCTGACCGGGGAACTGCACGAGGTCTACCGCGCCCCGCTGCCGGCCGGCGGCACCCAGCGGACGGTGGCCCTGGTGCAGGCGTGGGCCAACCAACGTGGGGTCAATCCGATGATGCCCGGGGTGGGCGTCGGCGCCGTGCTGGGCACGGCGGCCCGGCGCGAGCTGCGGGAGACCCTGTTGAAGCGGTTCGGCCGGAACCTGACCACGCTGGGCCCGTTCCTCACCGGCGCGGCGGTGGCCAGCTACCTGAACCGGCGGGCGACCCGGACGCTTGCCGATCAGCTCCGCACCGATCTGCGTCGGCAGCGACGCGGCCTGCCGGACACTCCACCGCCGTTACCGGGTACTCCGCCAGCGTTACCCGGCGCGCCCTGAGGGTGCCGGAGGATCGCGCCGCGGTCCGGCGCCGGCCGGATCAGTTCGTCGGCTGCCGGGCGGCCAGGATCGCCTCGGCCAGCTCGACCGGGTGCCGGGAGCTGACCACCCAGAACGGGGTGGGGTCGGCGGGGTCGTCGAGGACCACCTGGACCGCGCCGGAGATCCACGGCCGCTGGACCACGAACGCCAGCGGATCCGCTCCGACGCCGAGCACCTCCCGCCGTCCCTCGGCGTCCAGCGGGATGGCGTCGGCGACGAACCGGACCGGCAGCCGGGCGTCGTCGACCTGCAACTCGCCGCCGGCCACCGCGACCCGGATCCGGCCCAGCCACGCCAACGCGGCGACCGCGGCCGGGAGCAGCACCGCGAACGGCAACCAGGCCCGCACCCCGGCGCCACCCATCCACACCTCGACCGCGACCAGAGCGGCGGCGGCCAGCCCCGCGAGCCACAGCCACCAGGGCAGCCGCAGTCGTTCGGAGTAGACCGCGGGCGCCGTGGTGGACGAAGCAGACGGTGACTGGCTCACTCGTGCCAGGGTACGGCGCGGGCTGGCCCGGGTACCGGGCAGGATGGCAGGGTCACCCCCAGCGGATGAGGACGAAAGAGGGAAACCGTGACCGACCTGGTGCCCGTGCCGGTCCGGCAGCTCGACCCCGAGCTGCCGCTGCCGGCGTACGCCCATCCCGGTGACGCCGGCGCCGATCTGGTGGCGGCCACCGACGTCGAGTTGCCGCCCGGTGGCTGGGCGCTGGTGCCGACCGGCGTGGCGATCGCGCTGCCCGAGGGGTACGTGGGCCTGGTGCATCCCCGATCGGGGCTTGCGGCCAGACTCGGCGTGACGGTGCTCAACGCGCCCGGTACGGTCGACGCCGGCTACCGGGGTGAGATCCTGGTCAACCTGATCAACCATGATCGGGCCACGTCGGTGAAGATCTCCCGGGGCGACCGGATCGCGCAACTCGTTGTGCAGCGAGTGGCGCGGGCCGCGTTCCGGCCGGTGGCCGAGTTGCCCGCGTCCGGACGCGGGACCGGCGGCCACGGCTCCACCGGCGGGCATGCCGGGCTGGTGCCGCCACCGGAGACGGATGGCGCGGACGGACGAGATGGCACCGTGGGTGCGAACAGCGGAGGGTGGACGCAGTGATCTTCTCCCGAAAGCGGGACGCGGGGCGGCACGCCCGGGCCGAGGTGCCCGAGACCACCGGAGCCGTCGAGGAGGCCCCGGCACGCGGCCCGTACGACGTCACCGAGGCACCGGAGGGGGTGCAGCGGCTCGACCTGGGCAGCCTCCAGATCCCGGCGGTGCCCGACGTCGAGGTGCGGGTGCAGGCCGACCAGCAGGGTGTGATCCAGCAGGTCGTGCTGGTGCACGGGCGTAGCGCCCTGCAACTCGGTGTCTTCGCGGCCCCGCGCAGCGAGGGAATCTGGGACGAGGTGCGTGAGGAGATCCGCCAGTCCCTGTTCAACGACGGTGCCGCCGCGCAGGAGGTAACCGGTGAGTACGGCACCGAGCTGCACGCCCGGGTGCGGAACGAGGACGGTCTGACCGAGCTACGGTTCGTCGGCGTCGACGGGCCGCGGTGGATGGTACGCGCGGTGTACCAGGGCGAGGCGGCCACTAACCCGGCTGCGGCCGGTCCGCTGGCGCAGTGCCTGGACGGGCTGGTCGTGGACCGGGGCGTGGAGGCCAAGCCGGTGCGTGAGCCGCTGCCGCTGCGGCTGCCGCGGGAGGCCGCCGAGCAGGCCGGTGCGGCGGATGCGGATGCCGCGTCGACCACGGGTGGCCGCTGATCCGGTGTTCCGGCCGACTGCCGGACCTCCGGGACGGCCGCTGTCGGCGGTACGCTGGCGTGAGCCGTCCCGGCGCCGCCGGCGCGGCCGGTTGCCGGCGCCAGCCGGCCGGCGTGGAGAGGGTGACGCGGAGGTCATGGCCGCCGACGATGGTCCGGGTTCGCTGCGCCGGCTGCTGCGCCGGCTCACCGCGAGCGAGGCCGAGATCGAGGCCCAGCAGCTGCAACGGGAGAGCGCCCGGTGCGGCGCGGTGCCGGTGCGGCAGTGCGGGCGCGGCCAGGTGGTCTCGGTCTCCGGGCGGCTGCGTACCGTCGTCTACACGCCGCGGACCAACCAGCCGGCGCTGGAGGCGGACCTCTACGACGGCAGCGATGTGGTGACACTGGTCTGGCTCGGGCGCCGGCACATCACCGGCATCGAACCGGGACGACACCTGACCGCCCGGGGACGGGTCGCGGTGCGGGACGACCGCAAGGTGATCTACAACCCGTACTACGAGTTGGAGCCGTCGAGATGAACCTGCGGGCACGGCGGACGGAAGGCGGGCGATGACCACGGGACAGCCCCCGGCTACCCAGCCGGAGACCGGGCCGGCGGAGGAGGAGCGGCTACCCACCGTCGCCGAGCAGATGGCCGACCAGCTGGGCGGCTGGCGAGGGTTGTTCGAGTCGAGCATCCCGGTGGTGGTCTTCGTGATCGCCAACATCATCGGCGAGCTGCGACCTGCCGTGATCGCGTCGGTGAGCGTGGCGGTGCTGATCGGCGGGCTGCGGCTGGCCCAGCGCCGGCCGGTGCGGCACGCCGTCAACGGGCTCTTCGGCATCGGCATCGGCGCGGCCATCGCCTGGCGTACCGGTGAGGCGCGCGACTTCTACCTTCCGGGCATCCTCTACGGCATCGGCTACGGGGTGGCGTTGCTGATCTCGGCGGCGATCCGCCAGCCGCTGGTCGGCTGGCTATGGTCGGTGCTGGTGGCCAAGGGCAGTTCCGAGTGGCGCCACGATCCCAAACTGGTCCGGACCTTCACCGGGCTGACCGTGCTGTGGGGCGTGGTCTGGCTGGCCAAGGTCGGCGTGCAGGCCGGGTTGTACCTCGCCGAGCAGGACACCGCGCTCGGCGTGGCGCGGCTGCTACTGGGCTATCCGCCGTACATCATGCTGTTGTTGATCACGGTGTGGACGGTGCGCCGGGTCACCCGGGAGCCGCACCCGCAGCCGACGCCGCTGCCGGGCGGCTGACCGACCCGCACGGGCGGCTGACCGATCCGCCCAGACCGGCAGCGGCCGAGCGGGCCGGACCGGCAGCGGCCGAGCGGTCGGGGCCGGCAGCGGCCGAGCGGTCGGGGCCGGCGCCGGGCCCGGCCGCGGTCAGCGCGACTCGCGGGTACGTTCGACGCTGTCCGGACCGAGCACCACCGTCCGTACCGCGTCCTCCATCTCGGCCGTGCAGACGAAGACCAGTTCGTCGCCGGCCTCGATCGGGTCGTCCGGGGTCGGGACCAGCACCCGCTTGCCGCGCAGGATCGCCACCAGCGCGGCGTCCCGGGGCAGTGGCACCGCGTGCAGCGGCTGGCCGACGTAGGGCGCGGTCGGCGGCAACGTGATCTCCACGAGGTTCGCCTCACCCTGCCGGAACGTCATGATGCGGACCAGGTCGCCGACGGTCACCGCCTCCTCGACCAGCGCGGCCATCACGCGTGGCTTGCTGACCGCCACGTCCACGCCCCACTGCTCGGTGAAGAGCCACTCGTTCTCGGCCCGGTTGACCCGGGCGACCACCCGGGGCACCGCGAACTCGGTCTTGGCCAGCAGCGACACCACCAGATTGGCCTTGTCGTCGCCGGTCGCCGCGACCACCACGTCGCAGCTGGCGAGGTCGGCCTCCTCCAGGCTGGTCAGCTCGCAGGCGTCGGCCAGCACCCAGCGGGCCTCCGGCACCCGTTCAGGGCGCAGCATCCGTGGCTGCCGCTCGATCAGCATCACCTGATGGCCGTTCTCGATCAGCTCCTGGGCGATCGACCGACCCACGTTGCCCGCACCGGCGATGACGACCCGCATGATCACTGCCCTCCTTCCGGTGCCGCCGCCACCGCCGCGGTGACCGTGGCCACCAGGTCGTCGGTGACCAGCATGAAGACCTGGTCGCCCTCCTGCACCACGCTGGAGGCGGTGGGCAGCGTGCCGATGCCGAAGCGGGTCAGGTACGCCACCCGGGCGCCGGCCGCCTGCTCCAGGGCCCGCACCGGGCGGCCGATCCAGTCCTTGTGCACCGGCACCTCGATGATGGAGACCGTGCTGGTCGGGTCGCGGAAGATCTCCACGTTGCCCTCGGGCAGCAGGTGTCGCAGCATCCGGTCGGCGGTCCACCGGACGGTGGCCACGGTGGGGATGCCCAGCCGCTCGAAGACCTGCGCCCGGCGCTGGTCGTAGATGCGGGCCGCCACCCGGGAGACGCCGAACGTCTCGCGGGCCAGCCGGGCCGAGATGATGTTGGAGTTGTCGCCGCTGGAGACGGCGGCGAAGGCGTCCGCGCGCTCGATGCCGGCCTGGCGGAGCACGTCACCGTCGAAACCGGCCCCGGTCACCGTGAGCCCGGCGAAGTCCGGGCCGAGCCGGCGGAAGGCGTCGGCGTCCTGGTCGATGACCGCCACCGAGTGCCCCCGGGACTCCAGGTTGTGCGCCAGGGTCGAGCCGACCCGGCCACATCCCATGATCACGACATGCACGCTGCCTCCCAGGCTGCCCGCCGTTGCGCTCGTCGTCCGCGAGCCTGCCATGTCCGGACCGCGGGCGGGGACCGACGCTACTCCGGCGCCGCGCCGGCCGGCAGCCGGCCACCCCGGCCGGCGGTCGCCGCTGGTCGTACGCTTGGCGATCGTGGCCCGATCCACCTCCCTGTTGAAGCGGCTGCTCCTCGGTCGGCCGTTCCGCTCCGACCGGCTCAAGCACACCCTGCTGCCGAAGCGCATCGCGTTGCCGGTCTTCGCCTCGGACGCGTTGTCCAGCGTGGCGTACGCGCCGGACGAGATCCTGCTGATGCTCTCCATCGCGGGCGCCTCGGCCTTCGTCTTCTCGCCGTGGATCGCGCTCGCGGTCGTCGTGGTGATGTTGACCGTGGTGGCCAGCTACCGGCAGAACGTCTACGCCTACCCCTCGGGCGGCGGCGACTACGAGGTGGCCACGGTCAACCTGGGTCCCCGCTTCGGCGTCGGGGTGGCCAGCGCGCTGCTTGTCGACTACGTGCTGACGGTCGCTGTGTCGGTCTCCTCCGGGGTGGCGAACCTCGGCTCGGTGATTCCCTTCGTGGCGACGCACAAGGTGCTCATCGCGGTCATCGCGGTGGTCCTGTTGACCGCGGTCAACCTGCGCGGCCTGAAGGAGGCGGGCAGCGCGTTCGCCATCCCCACGTATGGCTTCATGATCGTCATCGTCGGCATGATCCTCACCGGGCTGGTCCGGATCGTCGTGCTCGGCGAGGATCTGCGCGCCCCAAGCGCCGACCTGGTGATCGCGGCCGAGTGGCACGACACCACCGGCTGGGCGATGGCCTTCCTGCTGCTGCGCAGCTTCTCCTCCGGCTGCGCCGCGCTCACCGGCGTGGAGGCGATCTCCAACGGCGTGCCGGCGTTCAAGGCGCCCAAGAGCCGCAACGCCGCCACCACGCTACTGATGCTCGGCCTGGTCGCGGTGACCATGCTGGTCGGCATCGTCTGGCTGGCCCGGCTCACCGGCCTCCAGTTCGTCGAGGACCCGCGCGCCCAGATCGTCTCCGGCCCCGAGGGGTACGTGCAGAAGACCGTCACCGCCCAGCTCGGCGAGACGATCTTCGGCTCCGGCTCGCTGCTGCTGTTCCTGGTCGTCGGGGTGACCGCCACGATCCTCTTCGTGGCCGCCAACACCGCCTTCACCGGGTTCCCGGTCCTCGGCTCGATCCTCGCCCAGGACCGCTACCTGCCCCGGCAACTGCACACCCGGGGCGACCGGCTGGCCTTCTCCAACGGCATCCTCTTCCTGGCCGTCTTCGCGATCATGCTGATCGTCGGCTTCCAGGCCGAGGTGACCAAGCTCATCCAGCTCTACATCGTGGGCGTCTTCGTCTCGTTCACCCTCTCCCAGGCGGGCATGATCCGGCACTGGAACCGGTTGCTGCGTACCGAGCGGGACCCGCAGACGCGTCGCCGGATGATCCGGTCCCGGGCCATCAACGCCTTCGGGATGGCGATGACCGGCGCGGTGCTGGTCATCGTGCTGGTCACCAAGTTCCTGCTCGGGGCGTGGATCGCGATCGTCGCGATGGGCGTGATCTACCTGCTGATGCTGGCCATCCGCCGGCACTACGACCGGGTCGCCGTCGAGCTGGCCCCGGACGACGGCCGGCCGGTGCTGCCCGCCCGCAACCACGCGATCGTGCTGGTCAGCAAGCTGCACCAGCCGACGCTGCGGGCCGTGGCGTACGCCCGGGCCACCCGGCCCGACACCCTCACCGCAGTGACCGTGAACGTGGACGACAACGACACCCGGCAGTTGCAGGCCGACTGGGAACGGCGGGACGTGCCGATCCCGCTTACCGTGATCGACTCGCCGTACCGGGAGATCACCCGCCCGATCCTGAACTACGTGGCGGGCGTCCGACGCGACTCGCCCCGCGACGTGGTCACGGTCTTCATCCCCGAGTACGTGGTCGGGCGCTGGTGGGAGAACCTGCTGCACAACCAGAGCGCGCTGCGGCTCAAGGGCCGGCTGCTCTTCGAGCCGGGCGTGATGGTGACAAGCGTGCCCTGGCAGCTCGCCTCGACCGCCAGCAAGGATCTCGACCGGATGGACGCCACGCTGACCCGCGGACCGGCCCGGGGACCCCGGGTCGCGCCGCGCAGTACGCTGCCGCCGAGCGTCCCGCCGGCGAGCACCGCTGCGGATCAGCAGGAAGGAAGTGAGCCGCGGTGAGCGAGCAACGGCGACCGGACCGGCCCACCGAGGCACAGCAGGCCCCGGCCGACCCTGGGCGGGTCTCGGCCGATCCTGGGCAGGCCCCGGCCGATCCTGGGCGGGTCTCGACCGACCCTGGGCGGGTCTCGGCCGATCCTGGGCAGGCCCCGGCCGGCAGTGGGCGGGTCTCGGCCGGCAGTGGGCGCGGCGACGCGGTGGATGTGGCGAGCGGTCTGGAGGAGGCCGAGCGGGTCGAGCTGACCGTGGCGGCGGTCGCCCCCGGTGGGCACTGCGTGGCCCGGGTGAACGGCCAGGTGGTGTTCGTCCGGCACGCGCTGCCCGGCGAGCGGGTGCTGGCCGAGGTCACCGAGGTGCACCGGGGCTTCGTCCGGGCCGACGCGGTGACCGTGCTGGAGGCCGCGCCGGAGCGGGTCACCCCGCCCTGCCCGTACGCCCGGCCGGGTGGCTGCGGTGGCTGCGACCTGCAACACGTCGCTCCGGAGGCCCAGCTGCGCTGGAAGGCGACCGTCGTACGGGAGCAACTCGTCCGCCTCGGCGGCCTGGACGAGGCCGCGTGCGACGCGCTGGGCGTACGTGTCGAGGCGTTGCCGGGCGGCCGGCTCGGCTGGCGGTCCCGGGTCCGGTACGCGGTGGACGCGGCGGGCCGGGCCGGGTTGCTCAAGCACCGTTCGCACGAGGTGGTGCCGGTCGACCGCTGCCTGATCGCGCACCCGGCGATCCAGGAACTGCCGGTGCTCACCTCCGCCGGGGTGAGCTGGCCGGAGGCCGAGGCGGTGGAGACCGTCGCCTCCACCGAGGGGGACGTGGCGATGCTCGCCGTCGCGGCGGGGCGTACCCAGCTGGTGCGTGGCCCGGAGAGGGTCCGGGAGCGGGCTGCGGGCCGGCAGTGGCGGCTGCCCGTCTCGTCGTTCTGGCAGGTGCACCCGGCCGCGGCGGACACCCTGGTCGGCGCGGTCCTGGAGCTGACCGCGCCGGAACCGGGGGAGCGGGCGTGGGACCTCTACGGCGGGGCCGGGTTGTTCGCCGCGGCGCTGGCCGACCGGGTCGGTCCCGGCGGGCGGGTGACCCTCGTCGAGGCGGCCGGCGACGGCGTCGCGGCGGCCCGGGAGAACCTGGGCGACCTGCCCCAGGTCGAGGTGGTGTCGGCCCGGGTGGAGAAGGCCCTGGCCCGCCGCCGGATCACCGGCCCGGTGGACGTGGTGGTGCTCGACCCGCCGCGAGCGGGCGCTGGCGCGCAGGTGGTGCGCGACGTGGTCGCCGCCGCACCCCGGGCCGTGGCGTACGTGGCCTGCGACCCGGCCGCGTTCGCCCGGGACCTGCGGGTCTTCACCGGTCTCGGCTGGCGGTTGGCCGCGCTGCGCGGGTACGACCTCTTCCCGATGACCCAGCACGTGGAGCTGGTCGGGCTACTGCTGCCCGGCGGATGAATCTGCTCGGGCTGCTGCTGCCCGCCGGATGGCTGCCCGCCGGATGACTACGCGGCGGATGGCTGCCCGCCGGATGGCTGCCCGCCGGATGGCTGCTCGGCGGATGGCTGCCCGGCGGATGAATGTTAAGAAGGGGCCCTTCCTATACCGCAGGCGTTAAAAGGGGGCCCTTCCTTGCACAAGCTGCGGTGGGTGCGGGGGCCGATAGACTCTGCGGTCATGAGTGTTGATGAGGACACGGCCAACCAGGGCCGGCTGCTGGCCGCCGTGCACGGTCCCCAGGACGTCAAGCGGATGTCGGGCACCGAACTCGACATCCTCGCCGCCGAGATCCGCGATTTCCTGATCGCCAAGGTGTCGCGTACCGGCGGGCACATCGGCCCCAACCTGGGTGTGGTGGAACTCACCCTGGCCCTGCACCGGGTCTTCGACTCTCCCCGGGACCGGCTGCTCTTCGACACCGGTCACCAGGCGTACGTCCACAAGATCGTCACGGGTCGGCAGGCCGGCTTCGACCAGCTGCGCCAGCGTGACGGGCTCTCCGGCTACCCCAGCCAGGCCGAGAGCGAGCACGACATCATCGAGAACTCGCACGCCTCCACCGCCCTGTCGTACGCCGACGGGCTGGCCAAGGCGTACGCGCTGCGGGGTGAGGCGCGCAGCGTGGTCGCCGTGGTCGGTGACGGGGCACTTACCGGCGGGATGTGCTGGGAGGCGCTTAACAACATCGCCGCCGCCGGCAACCGGCTGGTGATCGTGGTCAACGACAACGGCCGCTCGTACGCGCCGACCATCGGCGGGCTCGCCGACCACCTCTCGACGCTGCGGCTCAACCCCGGCTACGAGAAGGTGCTCGACACGGTCAAGGACGCGCTCGGCTCGACCCCGCTGGTCGGCAAGCCGATGTACGAGGTGCTGCACGCGGTCAAGAAGGGCATCAAGGACGCGGTCGCGCCGCAGGCGATGTTCGAGGACCTCGGCATCAAGTACGTCGGCCCGGTCGACGGGCACGACGTCGCCGCGGTCGAGACGGCCCTGCGCGCGGCGAAGAACTTCGGCGGCCCGGTGATCGTGCACGCGGTCACCCGCAAGGGCTACGGCTACCGCCCCGCCGAGGAGGACGAGGCCGACTGCTTCCACGGGCCCGGTGCGTTCGACATCGCCACCGGCGTCGCCACCGCCGCGCCGTCGGTGAAGTGGACCCACGTCTTCGCCGACGAGCTGGTCGCCATCGCCGACGAGCGGCCCGACGTGGTGGGCATCACCGCCGCCATGGCCGAGCCGACCGGCATCGCGAAGCTGGCCCGCAAGTATCCGGAGCGCACCTACGACGTGGGCATCGCCGAGCAGCACGCGGCCACCTCGGCGGCCGGGCTGGCGCTCGGCGGACTACACCCGGTGGTCGCGGTCTACGCCACCTTCCTCAACCGCGCCTTCGACCAGGTGCTGCTGGACGTGGCGATGCACAAGCTGCCGGTCACCTTCGTGCTGGACCGGGCCGGCATCACCGGCCCCGACGGGCCGAGCCACTACGGCATCTGGGACATGTCGGTCTTCGGGGTGGTGCCCGGTCTGCGGATCGCGGCGCCCCGCGACGCCGCCACCCTGCGCGAGGAGTTGCGCGAGGCGGTCGCCGTCGACGACGGCCCGACCGTGCTGCGCTACCCGACCGGCGCGGTCGCCGCCGACCTGCCCGCCGTGCGCCGGGTCGGCACGGTGGACGTGTTGACCGAGTCCGCCCGTGCGGACGTACTGCTGGTCGCGGTCGGCTCCTTCGGCCAGCTCGGCATGGAGGTCGCCGCCCGGGTCGCCGAGCAGGGCTACGGGGTCACCGTGGTCGACCCGCGCTGGGTCCGCCCGGTCCCGGCCGAACTGGTCGAGCTGGCCGCCGGGCACCGGCTGGTGGTCACCGTCGAGGACGGCGTACGCGTCGGCGGGGTCGGCGACGCCCTCGCCCAGGCGATGCGGGACGCCGACGTCCGGGTGCCGTTGCGTGACCTGGGCGTACCGGCCGACTGGCACCCGCACGGCTCCCGCAACCAGATCCTGGCCGACCTCGGCCTGACCGCCCAGGACGTGGCCCGCGACGTCACCGGCTGGATCTCCCGCCTAG
>NZ_JCANNB010000048.1:0-44821 GCF_059553435.1 Micromonospora sp. PRAS1 | reverse complement strand
CCGGGGCGGGTGACAACAACTTCATGATCGCGCGGGGAAAGGGGGAGGGGGAGGGGAGGGGGAGAGGGGGAGAGGGGGGAGGGAGGGGTGACTCTTCAGTCACTACGCGTTACGGTGCTGGCATGTACCGGAGCAGGCGTCTTATCCGGCGCTGCTTCGTCGACTTCCTCCGGGTGTGCAGCAGCGCCTGTTGAGTCCGACATCGCCGCCGCGCGACCTCATCGTCTGAACCGCCCCGAACCTCGCCCACGATCGGCGGGGCGGCGCGGCGTGGCACGGTGGCCCGCCGTTTCCGTACGCCGGCTCGACGCAACGAGCGGTCCCGCCCCGCACGAGGCTGCCTGTTCGCCTGGCTGCCCCCGGGTCGCCGCGACCCGGGCCGTCCACGTCCGACCCCCGACTTAGTCACGTCAAAGCCCCCGGGAGGACCCGATGACTCCGTCCACCGACGACCTGTCGCCCGTCGACGCCGACGCCGAGGAGATCCGTAATCTGCTGCGCCACCAGGCCAGCACCGTCACCGTTGTCACCGCGCCCGGAGCTCCGGCGGTCGGCTTCACCGCCACCTCCTTCACGTCGGTGTCGCTGTCACCACCGGTGGTGTCGTTCTGCCTGAACACCGGATCGTCCAGTTGGCCCACCGTGGCCGGTGCCCGACACGTGGGTGTGCATCTGCTCGCCCACCACCAGACCGAACTCGCGCGCACCTTCGCCACAAGCGGCATCGACCGGTTCGCCGCACCGACCCGTTGGCGGTACGGGCCGCAGGGGGTACCCATTCTGGACGGCACGCTGGCCTGGTTGCTGTGCCGCGTGATCGACCGGGTCACGGTGGGCAGCCACGCCATCGTGCTGGCCGAGCCGGAGCTGGTCCGGCGTGCGGAGATCGGCTCGCCGCTGCTCTACCACCGGGGTCGCTACACCGGGCTGGCGCCGGGCACCGAGAGCTGGGTCTCCCGTGCGGTCGCGTGACGTGCGCCGTACCCAGGTTGCCCGGACAGGAGATCGCCGCATGCCCGTACGCCGGATCCGTCCCCTGCTCGCCGTCGCCTGCCGATCCTGCTGCTCATCGGTTGCTCCGCCGCGGTCACCGGCCCGTCCGCCGGTACCGCCGGCCAGCCCAGCTCCGGCGGCACCGTGACCTGGGCGATCGAGACCGAGCCGCTCACTCTCAACCCGCACCAGTACGCCCAGGCCAAGGCCCTCGAGTTCCTGCTCCGTCTCGTCGCCCGCGACGAGATCACCGTCGTGCTCGACCAGAGCCACGATCTCGACGGCATCGTCGAGGCCCATCGCCGCGTCGACACCGGCCACAAGGTCGGCAACGTCGTGGTACGCCCGTGCGGTCCATAGGCGGCGACGACCGGGAGCGGGGCGGGCTAGGCTCGGCCGTTGCCCGCCGTTACGTCGTGCCGGTACGGCGGGTCGGCGCCCGCGCGGGTGCAGGTGATCGCGGCGACCTCGGCGGCGTACCGCAGCGCGGCGACGATCTCCTCCTCGGGCCAGTCTCTCGGGGCCCGCGACAACCCGGCGAGCAGCCCGGCGGTGAACGCGTCGCCGGCCCCGATGGTGTCCACGACGTCGACGACCGGCGCCGGCTGCCGGAACCCGCGCGCCCCGGAGACGGCGACCGCGCCCCCGGCACCCAGGGTCGCCACGGCGAGTACGACGCCGAGGCCCTGCCAGTGCCGCAGCACCTCCTCGACCGACCGGCCCGGGTAGAGCCAGTCGATGTCCTCCTCGCTGGCCTTGACCACGTGCGCCAGCCGCACCAGACCGTCGATCCGGGCGCGGGCCTCGGCGGGGGTGCCGACCAGACCGGGCCGGATGTTCGGGTCGAGGCTGACGAGCGCGCCCCGGTCCCGCGCGGTACGCAGGGCGTCGGCCAACCGGTCGGCGCCGGGGGCGCGGAACACCGCAAGCGAACCGGTGTGCAGGATGCCCCGGCCGGTGAGCGCCAGGGTCAGCTCCTCGGCACGCCACTGCCAGTCGGCGGTGCCGTCGACGTAGAAGTCGTACGTGGCCACCCCGGCGCCGGTGAGCGAGGCGATCGCCAGCGTGGCCGGGTCTGCGGTGTCGACCGCGTGGCGCAGGTCGACGCCGTTGATCTCGGCGTGCCCGCGTAGCCACCGGCCGAACCGGCTGGTCGAGAAGCGGGCGAGCAACGCGGTCGGCACACCGAGGCGAGCCAGCCCGACGGCGACGTTGAGCGGGCTACCGCCCGGGTGGGCGGCGAACCGGCCGTCCGGCTCCTGCACCAGGTCGACGACGGCCTCACCGAGCACGGTGACCGGCGTACCCCCGGCTGGTCCCGACGTCGACGACGGCTCGGCCTCCCGCACCGGCGGCGCAGACGCCACCGACGCGGGGGCCACCTGCCCGCTCCGCCCCGCAGCCACCTGCCCGCCCCGCACCTCAGGCACCGGTGGGCGCGGGAACCGGCGGCCGGGTGACCAGACCTGTGCCCGGCTCGTAGCGGACCGGGATGGGGTCGCTGAGTTCGCCGACGAACTGGCCGTCGGCGTGGTCGACGAAGCCGATCAGGGACCAACCGTCGCCGTCGGGCACCAGCCTGGGCGCGTACAGGTTCGGTTGGTCGATCGGTCGGGCGGCCGTGACGTCCCACGGGCCCTGCACCGTCGGCGCGGGCACCACCCAGAGTTGGTGCTCGGCGTCCTGGCCGGCGGCCACGGCGTTGGTACAGAACAGCAGCAGCGGCTGCCCGTCCACGACGGCGACCTGGGGCACCTCGAGGTGGCCGAAGCCGGCCGGCGCGGAGAGCGGCGGCTGGACGGTCCAGTTGACCAGATCGGGGGAGGTGGCGTGGCCGACCACGCCTCGGGCGTCGGCCGGCCCCTGGTTGGCCCGGGCGGTGATCAGCATGTGCCACCCGTCGCCGGCCGGGTCCGGGAAGACCCAGGGGTCACGCCACGCCTGCTCGTACCACATCTCACGGTCGAGCAGCTCGTACCAGGTGGGGTCGGCCTCCACCAGCGGGCCGTCGCCGTGCCGGTGCCAGGTGACCAGGTCGTCGGAGACGGCCAGGCCGATGCGCTGGACCAGCCCGTCCTCGGCCCGCCCGACGCCGGTGTAGAAGAGGTACCACCGCCCGTCCGGGCCGCGTACGGTGCAGCCGGTCCAGGTCGCCAGGTCGTCCCAGCCCGTGTCGGCGGGCACGAGCGCGTCGGCGACGAGCTGCCAGGAGCGGAGGTCGGTGGAGACGGCGTGGCCGATCGAGGCGCGCCGGTGACGGCGGTGCGGGTCGAGCAGGGCTCGGGAGGCGCGCAGGAAGAAGGCGTGCCACCGACCGGCATCGTCCTGGGCGTACCAGCTGTCCCACACCCAGTGGTCGGGCAGACGTAGCATGGCGGGCAAGGTATCACTAAATCGGTTTAGCTCGCGACCCGGGGTGCCCCCGAAACCGACAGGTGCCGCAGCGGCGCGACTGGTCACCGCCGAGCGCGGCTGCCCCTCCTCAGCCGGCGGGTCTGCCGACGGACCGGCGTCGGCGCAGCGGCATGGGTACCAGCGCCGAGCCGTGACCGTCGTCGTCGAGCAGGAGTTCCACCGCCCGGCGCCCCATCTGCTCGTGCGGCAGTGCGGCGGTGGTGAGCCCGGGGCGCAGCCAGGAGGCGATCGGGTCGTCGTCGAAGGAGACCACCGAGATGTCGTCGGGAATGCTCAGGCCCGCCTCGCCGAGCGCCTGGTAGGCGCCGAAGGCGAGCCGGTCGTTCATGCAGATGATCGCGCTGGGCCGCGCCGCCTGGCTCAGTAGTGCGTGCGTCGCGGTGTAGCCGTGTTCCGGTAGCCACTCGGGGCAGAAGACCTCGGTCAACAGCTTGACATCGGCGGCGGCCAGGGTGTCCCGGATGCCGTCCAGCCGCGCCTCGGCCGCGAGGGAGATCTCGGGGTCGCGTTCCTTCTGCCGGTTGCGCCCGATCAGGGCGATCCGGTCCCGGTGGCCCTGCGCGAGCAGCGCCTCGGCGACCGTCGCGCCGGCCCCCTGGTCGTCGGGGAGCACGCTTGGCAGTTGCGTGGCGCTTGTGGCGTTGAGCAGCACCACCGAGGCGCCGAGGATCGTTGACGGTACCGCCAGCCGGCGGGTCGCCATGGCCGCGTAGATCACGCCGTCGACCTGTCGGTCGAGCATCGCCTCGATCGCGTACTGCTCGAACGTCGCGTCACCCTGGGTCTCGGTGATGAGCAGTACGTGGTCGCGCTCGCGAGCGGCATCCAGCGCGCCCCGGATGAGGCCGCCGGCGAACCGGGTGGTGGCGACGATGTCGGAGACGAACGCGATGGTGGCCGTCTTGCGGGTTCGCAGGCTGCGGGCGGCGATGTTGGGCCGGTAGCCGAGTTCCTCCGCCGCCGCGAAGACGCGTTGATGCGCCTCCGCGGAGAGTCGGGTGCCCTCCCGCCCGTTGAGCACCATCGACGCAGCGGTCTTGGACAAGCCTGCCCGCCTGGCCACGTCTGCCAGGGTTGCGCGGTTGCGGCCCATGAGTCCTCCGATCGCGGCTGGTCCGTTCGGTGCCGCATGCTCCCCATCATGATGGGTGGTGTCGCGTCGCTGGTCGTCGGTGGGCGGCCCGCGTCACCGAATCCGTCTTGTGAACCAGTCGTTTCCGGACCGTTGCCAACTCCTTCTTGACAGCCCCAGGCATCACGCGCATGCTCTGCTAAATCAGTTTAGCGACGAGGTTCAGCCGCTGGCGGAGGGCGTTGTCCGCCAAGTCTTCATTGGGAACGCGAGCCCCGCAATCGGCGCGCGACGTCCGACGCGTACCGGCCGCCGGCCGGCAACGGTGGACGTCGGCCGTCCAGCGGCCCGGTTCGCGGATGAGTTCAAGGAGCATTGAGGTGCCGGAGTTCTCGACCAGATTCAGCCGTCGCCGGCTGGCACTGTTGGTGCCGCTGCTGGCCGCCGGCCTGACCATCACCGCGTGCAGCGCGCCCGGCTCCGAGCAGACCGCGTCGAATGACTCCGACGCCGAGGTCAGCACGGAACTGGGCACCGATCCGATCACCCTGGAGATGTACGCCGAGACCGGCTTCCCGCTGGCCAAGGCGCTCGCCGACGAGTTCACCAGGCAGCACCCGCACGTCAAGTTCAACGTCCGTGAGGACCAGTTCACCGTAATCGTGGAGAACGCGCCCCGGGTGCTCGCCTCGGACAACGCGCCCGACATCATCCGGCTGCCCACGATGGTCGACCTGGTCAAGGACGGGCTGCTGAAGAACCTGGACCCGTACTTCGACGCGTACGGCTGGGACAAGTTCCCCGCCTCGCAGCTGGTCCAGCTGCGGCTCACCGACGGCGGCGCGGAGCGGGGCAGCGGCTCGCTGTACGGCATGGGGCTCGGCTACAGCGTCACCGGCGTGTTCTACAACAAGAAGCAGGCCGAGCAGATCGGCATGACCCAGCCGCCGGCCACCATCGCCGAGTTCGAGGACCTGCTGGCCAAGGCCAAGGCGGCCAACCTGCTGCCGATCATGCAGTTCAACAAGAACACCGCAGGCATCAACTTCCCGCACCAGGCGCTGCAGAACCAGTTTGGCGACCCGACCCAGATCGCGGACTGGATCTTCCAGAAGCAGGGCGCCACCTTCGACACCCCGGCCGCGCTCAAGGCGACCCAGACCATCCAGAAGTGGGCCCAGGCCGGCTACTTCCCGAAGGACGCCAACGCCATCGACTACACCGCGATGATGGGCGAGTTCCAGAAGGGCAACGGCCTGTTCATGTTCAACGGCGACTGGGAGTCGGCGAACCTGGACAAGAACATGGCCGGCGAGGTCGGGTTCTTCCTCTTCCCGGGTGAGACCGCCGAGGCCAAGAAGGTGGCGATGTCCGCGCCGAACACCTTCGGGGTCGGTGCCCGGGCGAAGAACGCCGACGCCGCGGCCTACTTCCTGAACTGGGTGCACACCAACGACAAGGCCCGGGAGATCTCGGTGAACGTCGGTGGCTCCCACCCGGGCGGCCCGAGTGAGCTGCCCCTGCCGGCGGTGACCGACGGCACCGTACTGGCCGAGACGCTGAAGGCGTCGCAGCAGCTCGGTGCCGACAACGGTGCCGTCGACTTCACCGCGAACGCCACCGGCGGTATCTTCGCCGCGGCCATCACCCCCGAGATGCAGAAGCTGGTCGCCGGCCAGCAGACCCCCGAGGGGTACGTGAAGGCGGTCCAGGCCGAGTACGAGAAGGAACTCTCCCGATGACGTCTGCCCTTGGCAGCGCTCCCGCCGGGTCGGGCATCGCGTCCCGACCCGGCGGGGGGAACCCCGAGGGACCCGTGCGGCTCCACCGCAAGCGGCGGTGGGGCCGCACGGCCCGGTGGATCGGCTGGCTCTGGGTGCTGCCCGCGCTGATCATGTACGGCTTCTTCGTGCTGCGCCCGCTGGTGCTGACCGTGCAGTACTCGCTCTACCGGTGGAACGGCATCGGAGCGGCCACCTGGGTCGGGCTGGAGAACTACCTGACCGTCTTCACCGACCGGGACCTGTTGAAGATCATTACGAACGCGTTCATCCTGATCATCTTCTTCAGTTTCATCCCGGTCGTGCTCGGCCTGCTGGTGGCCAGCCTGGTCCGGCGGATCACCACCGGTCCGGCCGGCACCGTGGTCCGTACCGTGCTCTTCCTGCCCCAGGTGATTCCGCTGGTGGCCGCCGGTATCGCCTGGAGCTGGATGCTCTCCAGCAGCGGCCTGGTCAACCAGGCGATGCGCGCCGTCGGGCTGGACGGGCTCACCCGCTCCTGGCTCGGCGAGTTCAGCACCGCGCTGCCGGCGGTGGGGGTCATCGGCACCTGGGTCATGCTCGGCCTCTGCACCATCCTGCTGGTCACCGGCATGAGCAAGATCGACCCGTCGCTCTACGAGGCGGCGCGGATGGACGGCGCCGGCCCGATCCGGGAGTTCTTCGCCGTCACCCTGCCCAGCCTCCGCCAGGAGATCGGTGTCTGCCTCACCGTGACCGTCATCGCGGCCCTGGCCAGCTTCGACATCGTCTACATCTCCACAAGTGGTGGTCCGGGCATCCAGACCACCGTGCCGGGGCTGGAGATCTACCGGCTCGCCTTCTCCCAGCGACAGGTCGGGCTCGCCTCGGCCCTGGGCGTGGTGCTGATGCTGCTGGTCCTGCTCTGCGTACTGCCGATCCAGCGGCTGACCCGAGGGGAGAAGGCGTGAACCTGACCAGTCGCAGCGAACGGCTGACCGGACGGATCTTCCTGATCGCGCTCGTCGTGGTCACCCTGCTGCCGTTCCTGAGCATGCTGTCCGCGGCGCTGCAACCTCGCGGCACCGTGCCGACCGGCCTGGCCTGGCCGTCGGATCCACAGTGGAGCAACTTCGCCGACGCCTTCACCGCCGCGAACATGGGTGCCCTGCTCAAGTCGAGCATGCTGATCGTGGCCGGGGTGGTGCCGATCGGCGTACTCATCGCCACCATGGCCGGCTTCGGGCTCGGTCACCTGCGGGTGCCCGGCGGACACATCGCCTTCGGGCTGCTGCTGCTCGGCCTGACCCTGCCCTTCGAAGCGGTGGTCACCCCGCTGTACTACCAGATGCGGGACCTGGGTCTGCTCAACACCCGATGGGCGATCATCCTGCCGCTGATCGGCCTCTACATGCCGTTCGCGGTGTTCTGGATGCGGGCCCACTTCACGAACGTGCCACGCGAGTTGTCCGAGGCGGCCCGGGTCGACGGCAGCAACACCTGGCAGCTGTTCTGGCGGGTGCACGTGCCACTGGCCCGCCCGGCCATCGCCTCACTGACCATCCTGCTGTTCCTCTGGACCTGGAACCAGTTCCTGCTCGCCATCGTCATGGTCGACGATGCCACCAAGCGGACGATGGCTGGTGCCCTGGGCGCGTTCCAGGGACAGTGGGGGACGGATCTGGTGCTGCTCTGCGCCGGATCGCTGCTCATTCTGACCCCTACCCTCATCGTCTTCCTGATCTTCCAGCGACAGTTCATCAAGGCCCTGCTCCAGGGCTCCGTGAAGGGATAGCGAGTTGACCGACCCGCAGATCCACGGCGACGTCGAGGAGGGCTTCGGCCCGGTCGCCGACGTGTTCCGGGACAACTTCGCCCACCGGGGGGAGGTGGGCGCCGCGGTCGCCGTCTACCGGCGCGGCCGCAAGGTCGTCGACCTGTACGGCGGCCTGGCCGACCCGCGTTCCGGCCGCCCCTGGACCCCCGACACACCCGCCGTCGTCTTCTCCGTCACCAAGGGGATCATGGCGATCTGCACGTACCTCCTGGTGCAGCAGGGCCGACTCGATCTGGACGCCCCGGTGACCCGTTACTGGCCGGAGTTCGGCCAGCACGGCAAGGCGGAGATCCCGGTCCGCTGGCTGCTCACCCACCAGTCCGGCCTGCCGGCGCTGGACAAGCCGTTCACCCGCGAGGAGGTGCTCGCCTGGGACCCGGTGATCGCGGCGATCGAGGCGCAGCCCCCACTGTGGAAGCCGGGCACTGCGCACAGCTACCACCCGATCACCTACGGCTGGTTGATCGGTGAGGTGATCCGCCGGATCACCGGGGAACTGCCCGGCACCTTCTTCGCCCGGGCCCTCGCCGAGCCGCTCGGCCTGCGTACCTGGATCGGTCTGCCGGCTGCCGAGCGCGATGCGGTGGCCTGGATGCTGGCGCCGGTCGGTGACCTGGGTCCGGAGGGCCACCCGGCCGCCGAACGCGGAATCACCATGGGCGGCGCATTCGCCTTTCCCGCCGACCAGAACGGCCTGGTCAGCTTCAACGACCCGGCCATACAGGCGGCCCAGATCCCGGGGGCGGGCGCGGTAAGCACCGCCGAGAGCCTGGCTCGCCTCTACGCCGCCTGCGTCTCCGAGGTCGGCGCAGCACGGCTGCTCAGCACCGCCTCCGTCAACGACGCGCTCACCGTCCGCGCCGCCGGCCAGCAGGTGTACGGGAATCCCGACGTCGGACACCGCTGGGGCACCGGCTTTCTCGTGCACTCGCAGCCCCGCCCGATGCTCGGCGAACGAAGCTTCGGACACGACGGCGCGGGCGGGCACCTGGCCTTCGCCGACGACACCCACCAGGTCGGCTTCGGCTACGTCGTCAACCAGATGGGCGGCGTGGACGACGAGCGCGCCAACCTGCTCAGCGCCGCGGTGCTGGACTGCCTGGCCGGATAGGCTGCCCCAACGGTGACCGTGACCGTCAGTCGAGGCAGAACTCGTTGCCCTCGGGGTCGGTGAGCACGATGAAACCGGCCTCGAACGGCGGTGCGGGGTCGACCCGGCGCACCCGCGTGGCGCCCAGCGCGACGAGCCGGTCGCACTCGGCCTCCAACGCCGCCATCCGTTCCGCGCCCTGAAGCCCGGGAGCCGCCCGTACGTCGAGGTGGACGCGGTTCTTGACCACTTTCTCCTCTGGCACCTGCTGGAAGAAGAGCCGTGGCCCGCGACCCTCCGGATCCTCGATGGCCGACCTCGTGTTGCGCTGCTCCGGCGGTACGCCGAGTTGGGCGAGGAAGTCGTCCCAGGCGGCCAGCGGGTCGGCACCGTCGGGCAGGTCGACGCCGGGCGGGCCGGGATGCACGTAACCCAGCGCTGCTCGCCAGAAGGACGACAGCGCCTTCGGGTCGTGGGCGTCGAAGGTGACCTGGATGTGGCGGCTCATCGGGGTTGCTCCAATCGGCTCTGCGTTCGGAATGCACCCTGCCACCCGGGGCCGACAGAACCGGGTGCGGGTCAGACCGGGTAGCCGGCGGCGGCGACCGTCTCGGCGATGCGGGTGAGCCAGTGCAGGTCGTTTGCTCTGGACGCCGCACTGGCGTCGGGGTCGAGGATGCTGGCGACGAACTCGGCTGCGTCGTCAAGGTGCCGTTCGCTGCGGTAGTAGCGCAGCATGGCGCCGCGCGAGCGGGACCCTCCCGCGCCGCGCGGCCGCCAGCAACCGCTCGTCGACGCCCGGTTTGTCAATCATCAGTGAGTACCGTAGAGCGTCGATCGAAGCGCCGTCGCGCTTTCCTGACGGTGCGGTAGTCATCAGACCAACGGCGCGCAGCCCGCGCGTCCGGCGTGTTCGATGTCGGGTCGGTGTCGGGCGCGTTCCGGTCGCGCGTTGACATTCATCAGACAGCTACCTACCGTTACAGCGGAATTCGTCGATACCTGGATCGCCTCGGCGCCGTGCCGCACTTCCCGGCCTGGTGCGGCCAGGACCGCGTGGCCTGCCGGCGAGGTTCGGCGGAGTCGGCCGGCGCGACTGGCGAAACAACCTGGCAATCTTAGGGCCATCGATGTTAACGTTCCCAGGGCGTCCCTGCGTGCGAAGTTTCGCCTCGTTCGGTGGCTCGATGTGACCGCCAACATCGGGCCGGGTCCCGGGTCGACGATCGCCCTTCTCTGCGCCCAGGCGGGTCGCGTCAGGCGACTCGCCAATCATCTGATGATTCGCGTCCTTGATGTTGATCAAGGCCCGATGGGCTCCGCGAATTCCTGCGGACATATCCGGTCCTGAGGCGTTGACGTTACATGGCGGTTACCCCTAACGTCTGATGTCTAAGGCACGTGAGCTCCACCACCCCCGCCACCCCCGTGTTTTTGGAGGGATCGCCATGTCCCGTCCCCCTGTCACCCGTCGTACGCTGCTGGCCGCCCTCGGCGCAGGTGGGGCCGCAGCCGCCGCCGGCCTCGGCGCCGGCGGCATCATCCGACCGATGCCGGCCCACGCGGCCATCCCTGGCCCGACCAACTACACCGAGAGTTGGGCGTCGGTGGGCCAGCACCCGGCCGCCGCCGAGTGGTTCCAGGACGCCAAGTTCGGCATCTACTACCACTGGGGCGTGTTCAGCGTCCCGGCGTTCGCCAACGAGTGGTACCCGCGCAACATGTACAACACCGGCTCGGGCGAGAACAACCACCACCGCAACACCTACGGCGACCCGTCGGTCTGGCCGTACCACAACTTCATCAACGGGGCGAATGACCGCTCGGGCCGGTTCGTGCAGTTCGCGCCGCGGCTGCGCTCGGCCGGCGGCAACTTCGACCCGAACGAGTGGGCACAGCTCTTCGTCGACGCCGGGGCGAAGTTCGCAGGTCCGGTGGCCGAGCACCACGACGGCTTCTCCATGTGGAACAGCCAGGTCAACGAGTGGAACTCGGTGGCCAGAGGTCCCCGGCTCGACCTGCTGCGACTGCACACCGAAGCGATCCGGGCCCGGGGCCTCAAGGTCCTGGTCGCGATGCACCACGCCTTCAACTTCACCGGCTTCTACCAGTGGGTACCGCAGCAGTCCGACCCGAGTCTGCGCAAGCTCTACGGGCAGCTGGGCACCGCCGCAGAGGAGCAGCTCTGGTACGACAAGCTCCGGGAGATCATCGACCAGGCCCAGCCGGACATTATCTGGCAGGACTTCGACCTGCACCGGATCAGCGAGGCGCAGCGACTGCGCTTCCTGGCGTACTACTACAACCGTGCGGTGGCCTGGGACAAGGAGGTCGTCGCGACCTACAAGGACGGCCTGGAGCGCGGTGGCGCGGTCTACGACTACGAGCGCGGCGGTCCCGCCGAGCTGCGGGAGCCCTACTGGCTCACCGACGACAGCATCAGCAGCTCCAGCTGGTGCTACACGGTCGGGATCGGTTACTACTCGCTCAACCAGATGCTGCACTCGCTTATCGACCGGGTGAGCAAGAACGGCAACATGGTGCTCAACATCGCGCCGATGGCCGACGGCACCATCCCGTCCGGGCAGCAGACGCTCCTCCGGAGCATCGGTGACTACCTGCGGCGCTTCGGCGAGTCGATCTACTCCACCCGGGCCTGGACCACCTTCGGGGAGGGCCCGACCCGGATGGGCGGCGGCTACTTCGTCGCGCCGGTCGCCGGCAACGCGCAGGACATCCGGTTCACCCGCAGCAAGGACAACCGGGTGCTGTACGCGACGATCCTCGGCTGGCCGGGCAGCTCGGTGAACATCACCACGCTCTCGTCGAACCGGATCAACCTCAGCTCGCTGGCGGGCGTGCAGCTGCTCGGCAGCACCGCCGGCAGCTACGTGAACCTGCCGACCCGCACCCAGGACGGCAGCGGACTGCGGATCACCCTGCCCTCGGCGAGCGCGCCGTTCAGCGCGCCGGCGTACGTGGTGAAGCTGACCTTCAACGGGCCGATCCCGACCCTCGGCGGTGGCGGACCCACCGTCTCGGCGGCGGCCGGCGTCTACCAGAATGTCGGCTTCGAGAGCGGCACCAACCTGTCGGTCGGCAGCTACACCGCGGCGCAGTTGCAGACCGCCGGCATCGGCCTGCGGAGCATCTCCTCGGTCCGGGTCACCGCCGGCCACCAGGTCGTCGGGTACGCGAACGACAACTTCTCCGGCACCAGCTGGACGTTCAACGCCGACAACAGCGATCTCCGCAACACCGGCAACAACGACGCCATCGCCTCCCTGCGGGTGACCTTCAACCCGGCCACGTACCTGCGGATCACGAACGTGACCAACGGGCTGGCGCTGGACAGCGGCGGCAACGTCGCCTCCGGCTCACAGCTCAAGCAGTGGACCTGGGACAGCAACAGCAACCTCCAGTGGCAGATCGTCGACCTGGGCACTGGCTACTACCGGATCGTGAACCGCACCAACGGCATGGTCGTGGACGGCTTCGGCCAGACCGGCAACGGCGCGGCGGCCCAGCAGGCGCCGTGGAACGGCAGTAACAACCAACAGTGGCAGATCACCGACCAGGGCAACCGGCGGTACCGGATCGCCAACCGGGCCACCGGCCTGGTGCTCGACGGCGGCGGTCAGGTCGCCTCCGGCTCGGCGGTCAAGCAGTGGAGCTGGGACAGCAGCACGAACCTGATGTGGAACATCACCACCGCCTGAACCTTCGCAACACTCTCCGACGCGTGCATCCCCGGGATTCGTCCCGGGGGGGCACGCGTCGGACCAATTCTCGGGATATATGGAGGATGATCAATGAAGCGTAACGCTCTGATGAGCGTCGGGCTCACCGTGATGCTCGGCGCATCGGCCACCTTCGCGGCCGGTTGTGGTGACGGCGCGACCAACGAGGGCGGATCGGCCGACTCCCAGGTCGTCGGGGTGGACTACCCCCGCTCCGACACCGACTTCTGGAACTCGTACATCAAGTACATCCCGCAGTTCGCCGGCGAGCTGGGCGTCGAGGTCAAGACCACGAACTCGCAGAACGACATCGCCAACCTCATCTCGAACACCCAGACCTTCATCAGTCAGGGTGTCAAGGGGGTGGTGATGGCGCCGCAGGACACCGCCGCCATCGCGCCGACCCTGTCCCAACTGGAAAGCAAGAACATCCCGGTGGTCACCATCGACACCCGGCCGGACAGCGGCAAGGTGTTCATGGTCATCCGGGCCGACAACCGCGCCTACGGCATCAAGGCCTGCCAGTTCCTCGGCACCAAGCTCGGCGGCAAGGGCAAGGTCGTGATGCTCCAGGGTGGCCTGGACTCGATCAACGGTCGGGACCGCACCGAGGCGTTCAACGAGTGCATGCAGAAGGAGTACCCGGACATCACCGTCTTCGGCGAGGCCACCGATTGGAAGGCCGACGTGGCGGCGTCCAAGCTCCAGACCCGGTTCGCCTCGGACCCGGACATCAAGGGCATCTACATGCAGTCGTCCTTCGCGCTGTCGGGGACGCTCCAGATCCTCAAGCAGCGGGGACTTCAGGTGCCGCCGACCGACCCCAAGCACGTCTTCGTGGTCTCCAACGACGGCATCCCCGAGGAGCTGAAGAACATCGGCGAGGGGCTGATCGACGCCACCGTCAGCCAGCCGGCCGACCTCTACGCCAAGCACGGCCTGGAGTACGTGAAGGCGGCGATCGAGGGCAAGACGTTCCAGCCCGGCCCGACCGCGCACGGCAGCAACATCATCCAGGTACGCGATGGGCTGCTGGAGGACCAGCTGCCGGCGCCGCTGGTGACGCTGGACGGTGCGCCGATCGCGGGTGAGCCCACCCTGAAGTTCGACGACCCCTCCCTCTGGGGCAACAACGCTTGACGCTTCCCTACTCGGGATTCATCGAATCGTCAAGCACGTCGGGGGCCGCACCTCGTGGCTACCTCAATCGGAGTTCCCGAGTTGCGGCCCCGGCTACCAGCCTTGACCAACAACAGCCATCTCATCGCCATGGTCGGCAGCACAACCCTGGAGGTTTTCACACGCTATGTCGAATACCGACACAACGCCCGGCCGCTGCTACCTCCCTATGGCTCAAGCCAAGGGTTGCGCGGGCGAATTCTGATGAGTGCCACCTTGCAGGAGGCCAGCGACGGGCTGGCCGGTGCCGGCCAGCCCGTCGTCGAGGCCGTGCACATCACCAAGCGCTTCGGATCGACGGTGGCCCTCTCCGACGCGGGGATCGTGGTCCGCCGCGGCGAGACGCACGCGCTTGTGGGACGCAACGGGGCCGGCAAGTCGACCCTGGTCAGCATCCTCACCGGGCTGCAGGCTCCCGACGAGGGCGCGGTGGCTTTCGACGGGCGCCCGGCGCCGTCGTTGGGGGATCGGGACGCCTGGCGCAAGCGGGTGGCCTGCGTCTACCAGAAGTCCACAATCATCCCCACGTTGACCGTGGCGGAGAACCTCTTCCTCAACCGGCACGCTCGTGGCCCGGCCGGGTTGATCCGCTGGTCGGCGCTGCGGCGCGAGGCGGAGCAGTTGCTCGCGGAGTGGTCGGTCGACGTCGACGTACGCCAGCCCGCCGCGACGCTCTCGGTCGAGCAGCGGCAGTTCGTGGAGATCGCCCGGGCGCTCTCCTTCGGTGCCCGGTTCATCATCCTCGACGAGCCGACCGCCCAGCTCGACGGTGCGAGCATCAACCGGCTGTTCGCCCGGATCCGGGACCTGCGGGCGCAGGGCGTGACGTTCCTCTTCATCAGCCACCACCTCCAGGAGATCTACGAGATCTGCGACCAGGTGACGGTCTTCCGCGACGCCCGGCACATCGTCACCGCCCCGGTGGCGGAGCTGAGCCGTCCGGAGTTGGTGGCCGCGATGACCGGTGAGGACGTGACCATGCCCGAGGCCGACCATCGACCGCTGCCCGCCGACGCGCCGGTCCTGCTGTCGGTGCGCGACCTGGTCACCTCTTCCGGTGCCGAGCTGTCGCTGGAGGCCAAGGCGGGCGAGGTGGTCGGCATCGCGGGCGGTGGCGGCAGCGGCAAGGTCGAGTCCGCCGAGGCGATTGTCGGTTTGGCCCGACCCGCCAGCGGAACGGTCACCGTCGACGGTCGCACGTTGCGTCCGGGCAGCGTGCCCGACGCCCTCGACGCCGGCGTGGGGCTGGTGCCGCAGGACCGGCACCGGGAGGGTCTGGTGCCGCTGCTCTCCATCGCCGAGAACGTCACGATGACCGTGCCGGACCGCATCGGGCGGCGGGGCCTCATCTCGCCGGCCCGGCGGGACGCCCTGGCCCGGGAGGCCATCGCCGATCTGGCGATCAAGGCATCCGGGCCGCACGTCCCGGTCTCCGACCTGTCCGGCGGCAACCAGCAGAAGGTGGTGATGGGCCGAGCGCTGGCCAGTGATCCGAAGCTGCTGGTCCTGATCACCCCGACCGCCGGTGTCGACGTGCGGTCCAAGCAGACCCTCCTCGGCGTCGTCGAGGAGGTACGCCGTCGCGGCACCACCGTGCTGGTCGTCTCCGACGAACTCGACGACCTGCGGATCTGTGACCGCGTACTGGTCATGTTCCAGGGGCGCGTCGTCCGGGAGATGGCCCACGGCTGGAGCGACAACGATCTGGTAGCTGTCATGGAAGGGGTGGATCTCCACCATGTCTGAAACACTCTCCACCACCGCGCCGCCAGCCGCGGTACCGCCACCGGCGGGGTCGAACACGCGGGGTCTGGCCATCGCCCGGCTGCGTGACCTCGCGCTGGTGCCGGCGATCATCGCGGTGGCGATCGTCGGGTCGATCGTCAGCCCGGTCTTCCTCAGCACCGACAACATCATCAACGTGCTGCAGAGCATGTCGGAGATCGCCATCGTGGTCCTCGCGCAGACCATCGTGCTGATCACCGGCAAGATGGACCTGTCGCTGGAATCCACCTTCGGCCTCGCGCCGGGCATCGCCGCCTGGCTGGTCATCGACCCGGCGCTCACCCGGGGGCTCGGCCTCAACGCGCTGCCGGACGCCTGGGCGGTCCCGATGGTGCTGCTCGTCGGTGCCCTCGTCGGCGCCTTCAACGGGCTGCTCATCGTCCGCTTCGGCCTCAACGGCTTCATCGTCACGCTGGGCATGCTTATCGTTCTGCGCGGGTTGCTCACCGGCGTCTCGGGCGGCCAGACCTTCTTCATGCTGCCCGAGTCGATGACCTACCTCGGCTCCACCACCTGGATCGGAGTGCCGGCCTCGATCTGGCTGTCGCTGCTGCTCTTCGCCGGCGGGGTCGTGGTGCTCGGTTACACCCGGGCCGGGCGGGCGCTGTACGCGATCGGCGGCAACGCCGACGCGGCCCGGGCGGCCGGCATCCGTGCCGACCGGGTGCTCTGGATCGCCCTCATCGCGGCCAGCGTGCTCGCGGCGCTCGCCGGCCTGCTGATGAGCGGCCGGCTCGCGGCGGTGCCGGCGGCCCAGGGCAATGGCGCCATCTTCCAGGTCTTCGCGGCTGCGGTGATCGGTGGCGTCAGCCTCAACGGCGGCAAGGGCAGCGTCTTCGGCGCCTTCACCGGCGTCCTGCTGCTCTTCATGATCATCAACGTGCTGACCCTGGCCGGAGTGCCCGCACAGTGGACGAACTTCCTCAACGGCACCGTCATCCTGGTGGCCCTGGTGGTCTCCCGCATCACCGGCGGCAAGGCACAGACCTAGGCGGCCCGGCCGCCCGGCCGGGCCATCGCACGGCAGAAAACCATGTTCACCCTGTTTCAAACCTCCAGGAGTTTCGGTGAGTGACCGCATCTCGTCCGTAGAAACCATCGACGTACGGTTCCCCACGTCCCGGCACCGAGACGGGTCGGACGCGATGAACCCGTTCCCCGACTACTCCGCCGCGTACGTGATCCTGCGGAGCACCGACGGCGCCGAGGGCCACGGGCTGGTCTTCACCGTGGGCCGCGGCACCGATCTCCAGGTCGCGGCGGTGCAGGCGCTCTCCTCGATGGTGATCGGCCAGCCGGTCGACGAGTTGGTCGCCGACCCGGGGGCGCTGGCCCGCCGGCTCGTCGGGGACAGCCAGATCCGCTGGCTGGGGCCGGAGAAGGGGGTCGTGCACATGGCCGCCGGTGGTCTGGTCAACGCGGTCTGGGATCTCGCCGCCCGGCGGGCCGGCAAGCCACTGTGGAAGCTGCTCGCCGACCTCACCCCGGAGCAGCTGGTCGCCCAGGTGGACTTCCGCTACCTGCGCGACGCCCTCACCGAGGATGAGGCGTTGGAGCTGCTGCGGGCCGCCGAAGGCGGGCGGGCCGAGCGCGAGCGGCAGCTGCGGGCCGAGGGGTATCCGGCGTACACCACGACCCCCGGCTGGCTCGGCTACGACGACGAGAAGCTGGCCCGGCTCTGCCGGGAGGCGGTCGAGGCGGGATACCGGCTGATCAAGCTCAAGGTCGGTGGGAACCTGGCCGACGACGTACGCCGGATGCGCATCGCCCGGCAGGCGGTCGGTCCGGACATCCGGATCGGCGTTGACGCCAACCAGATCTGGGGGGTGCCGGAGGCGATCAGCTGGATGCGTGAGCTGGCCGCGTTCGACCCGTACTGGATCGAGGAGCCGACCTCGCCGGACGACGTGCTCGGGCACGCCGCCGTGCGCAAGGCCCTCGCCCCGGTCCGGGTGGCCACCGGCGAGCACATGCACAACGCGGTCATGTTCAAGCAACTGCTCCAGGCCGACGCCGTCGACGTGGTGCAGATCGACGCCTGCCGGGTCGCCGGGGTGAACGAGAACCTGGCGATCCTGCTGCTCGCCGCGAAGTTCGGGGTGCCGGTCTGCCCGCACGCCGGGGGAGTGGGGCTCTGCGAGCTGGTGCAGCACCTGGCCATGTTCGACTTCGTCGCGCTCAGCGGCAGCATCGAGGACCGGGCCATCGAGTACGTCGACCACCTGCACGAGCACTTCACCGACCCGGTACGCATCAGCGGCGGACGCTACCTCGCGCCCACCGCTGCCGGCATGAGCGCGCAGATGCTGCCCGCCTCGTTGGTCGAGTACCGGTTCCCCGACGGTCCGGCCTGGGCGGACACGCCGGTCATGGCGGGAGCGCCAACGGCATGATCATTGATGCGCACCACCACCTGTGGCGTCCCGAACGCGGCTACACCTGGCTGGCGGATCCGGACCTGGCCGCGATCCGGCGCCCGTTCACCCCGGCGGATCTGACCACCGAACTCACTGCGGCCGGCGTACAGGGCACAGTGCTGGTGGAGGGTGGTCGCTGCCATCCCGACGAGGCGGCCGAGTTCCTCGGCTACGCCGCCGACACCGCGCCCATCCTCGGGGTGGTGGCCTGGATCGACGTGGCGGCCGACGACCTGCCCGACATCATCGAGCGTTATCGCCGGCTGCGCGGCGGTGAGTTGCTGGTCGGGCTCCGCTCGCAGGTCCAGGGCGAGGCGGACCCGGACTACCTGGACCGGCCCGAGGTGCGGCGTGGCCTCGCCGGGATCGCCGCCGCCGGGCTCGCCTTCGACCTGGTGATCCGGGCCGATCAGCTGCCCGCGGCGGCGCGGGCAGCGCGTGCGGTGCCGCAGCTCCGGTTCGTCCTCGACCATCTCGGCAAGCCCCGCATCGACGAGGGCGCGGCCGGGCTGCGGCGGTGGCGCGACTCGTTCGCCGCCCTGGCCGCCAGCCCCAACGTCACAGGCAAACTCTCCGGGCTGGTCACCGAGGCCGCGCCGGACTGGACGCCGGACGACCTGCGCCCGTTCGTCGAGGTCGCGGTCGAGGAGTTCGGCCCGAATCGTCTGATGTTTGGCTCGGACTGGCCGGTCTGTCTGCTGAGATCGGACTATCTGGGGGTACGCCGGGCGCTGGAGGCAGCCCTGCCGTCGCTGACGGAGCGGGAGCGGTACGACATCTTCGGCGGCACCGCGCTGCGCACCTACGAGCTGACCGGGCGGGGCGCTCGTCCCGAGCGGCCAGGGGTGTCGGGGTGAACCCGACCGGCCCCCGGCTCGCCCCGCCGGCCGGATGCGCCCGGCGGCCCGGCAGTCGGCCGCCGCCGCGTCCGGCCCGGCCGCGCCCGGCGGCGGCTACCCGTCCGCCAGCTTGGCAGCGAGCACCGTACGCAGCCATGCCTCGGAGGTGTTGACGTGGATCAACGCGCTGGCCTGGGCAAGAAGTTGGTCGCGCGAGCGCAGGGCGAGGTAGATCGCCCGATGCTCGTCGATCGTCTTGTGGGCCGCGTTGCCCTCTATCAACCCGCGCCACACCCGGGCCCGCAGCGTACGGCCGGAGAGCCCGTCCAGCAGCGAGGTGAGGGTCTCGTTGCCGGTGGTGGCGACGACGGTGTGGTGGAAGGCGGTGTCGAACTGGAGCAGTTTCTCGGCGTCGTCGGCCGCGGCCCGCATGTCCTCCAGGATCTGGCCGAGTTCGTCGAGGTCGGCGTCGGTCATCCGGAGCGCCGCCAGGCCGGTCGCCATCGGCTCCAGCATCCGGCGCACCTCCATGACCTCCAGGAGCGTGTCGTCGCGCAGCAACTCCACCGCGACGCCGAGCCCTTCCAGCAGCAGCCGGGGGGCGAGACTTGTGACGTACGTCCCGTCACCGCGCCGCACGTCGAGCACCCGGGCCGATTCGAGCACCTTGACCGCTTCCCGGACCCCGCTGCGCGACAGCCCCATCTGGGCGGCCAGTTGCGGCTCGGGTGGCAGTCGCGTCCCCGGTGGCAGCTCGCCGCTCTGGATCATGCTCCGGATCTTCGCGATCGCGTCGTCGGTAAGTGCCATCCACGCCCCCTTCGGACCGGCCAGCCGCCCGCCGCCGGCCTGGGCCCGCCACCTGCGGTCGGCACCGGCAACCCTCACCACTATAGAGACGTCGGACGTTTGCCGGCGAAGCGGCTCGCACATCGTGCGACCGAAGCAACCAGGACCATGCAACCCACCGAAAGGGCATGACGTGCGACGTTACGGCTGGGTGATCCGGCTCCGGCCGGATCACCGGGAGACCTACCTGCGGCTGCACGCCGCCGTCTGGCCCGGTGTCGAGCAGACGCTGCGCCAGGCGAACATCCGCAACTACAGCATCTTCCTTCACGGTGACCTGCTGTTCGGCTACTACGAGTACGTCGGCGACGACCACGACGCGGACCAGCGCCGCATCGCCGCCGACCCGCAGACGCAGGAGTGGTGGAAGCTGACCGATCCGTGCCAGGAGTCTCTCGCCGAACCCGGATCGGGGCACTGGTGGGCCCCGATGCGCGAGGTCTGGCACCTGACCGAGGAGGCGGCGTGAACCGCAGCGCGCAGTACGTCGGCGAACAAACCTTCGTGGTCGAACAGAGCGCCACGGTGCCGCCGGGGCCGGGCGAGGTCCGCATCGAGGTCGCCTACACCGGCATCTGCGGCACCGACCTGCACATCGCGCATGGTGCGATGGATCAGCGGGTCCGGATGCCGGCGGTGATCGGCCACGAGATGTCGGGCCGGGTCGCCGAGGTGGGCGCGGGTGTCGCCGAGTACCAGGTCGGTGATCCGGTGACCGTGCTGCCGCTGGACTGGTGCGGCGAGTGTCCCGCCTGTCGCGCCGGGCACACCCACATCTGCCACCGGCTCATCTTCGTCGGCATCGACTCGCCCGGCTCGTTGCAGCGTTCCTGGACGGTGCCGGCGCGGCTGCTGGTGCCGCTGCCCGGGGATCTGCCGCTGGCGCACGGTGCGTTGGTCGAGCCGACCGCGGTGGCCGTGCACGACGTACGGCGTTCCCGGCTCGTCGCCGGCGAGCACGCGGTGGTCATCGGCGCCGGTCCGGTCGGTCTGCTGATCGGCACGGTCGCCCGGCAGACCGGCGCCGCGGTGACCGTGCTGGAACTCGACCCGGATCGCCGCGCGCTCGCCGCCGAACTGGGGCTGGAGACGGTGGACCCGGCGACGGTCGACGCGGCCGGGTACGTCCAGGAGGCCACCGGTGGCGCCGGTGCCGACGTGGTGTTCGAGGTCTCCGGCTCGGCGGCCGGCGTCCGCGTCGCCACCGACCTGCTCGCCGTACGTGGGCGGCTGGTCGTCGTGGCGATCCACCCCACCCCGCGCGAGGTGGACCTGCACCGGATCTTCTGGCGCGAGCTGGAGGTGATCGGGGTACGCGTCTACGAGCGCGAGGACTACGTCGAGGCGGTCCGTCTGGTACACGGCGGGCAAGTGCCCGCCGACCGGCTGATCACCCGGATCGTGCCGTTGGACGAGGTGTCGCAGGCATTCCAGGCCCTAGCCGCCGGTGGTGACGTGAAGGTGCTCGTCGATTGTGGAGGAGACGCGTGAATCCGTTTGACCTGACCGGTCGGTTGGCCGTGGTGACCGGCTGCCGGCGCGGCATCGGCCTGGCGATGGCCGACGCTCTCGCGGCTGCCGGCGCGGACGTGATCGGGGTGAGCGCCGCGCTGGAGGAGAGCGGCAGCGAGGTCGCCGAGCGGGTGACGGCGCACGGTCGCTCCTTCGTGCCGTACCGGGCGGATCTGTCGGACCGCGCCGCCGTCCGGGCGCTCGCCGAGTGGCTCGGCCAGCGCGAGCGGCCGGTCGACATCCTGGTCAACAACGCCGGCACGATCCGCCGCGCCCCGGCCACCGAGCACACCGACGCCGACTGGGACCACGTGTTGGAGGTCGACCTGAACGCGCCGTTCGTGCTCGCCCGCGAACTCGGCCGGGACATGGTCCGGCGCGGCACCGGCAAGATCATCTTTACCGCGTCGATGCTGAGTTTCCAGGGCGGGGTGACCGTGCCCGGCTACGCCGCGGCCAAGTCCGGGATCGCCGGTCTGACCCGTGCGCTGGCCAACGAGTGGGCGCGACACGGGGTGAACGTCAACGCCGTCGCGCCCGGCTACATCGGTACGGACAACACGGCGGCGTTGCGGGAGCAGCCGGAGCGGAACCGGGCGATCCTGGAGCGGATTCCGGCCGGGCGCTGGGGTCGCCCCGACGATCTCGCGGGGGTCACCATCTTCCTCGCCTCCGCCGCGGCCGATTACGTGCACGGGGCCGTCATCCCGGTCGACGGCGGCTGGCTCGCCCGTTGACCGGGTCGGCGCTCCCCGTCGGCCTGGACGGGGCAGCGCGCGCCCGTCGCCCCCGGAATGGAGGAACCGTCACGGATCAACACTGACCGCGCCGTCCCGGGCAGCCAGTCCTCCGATCACATCTGATGAACTCGGGGAAATCGGGTCCGCGCTCCGGTGGATCAACCTCAGCCGGATCGGTCGACCGGCGGCGTCGCCCCACTGGCAGATGCTGGTGGGGCGTCCTGCCATGTCGTCATATTCGCAGCTCAGTCAGGCAGTGTGGTGCTACCCGGCAGCGCTTCAATCGACCATTGCCTATCCCGATGCACGCGGATAACATTCGCGAAACACATCGGATGTCTGGTTGCCTGCGGACACGCAGTGGGAGTTTCGGGTGGCCGGATCGATTCACCAGTTGGAGGATCGATGTCAGACCTGACCCGACGGCAGGCCCTACAGATCGGCGCGGCGGGTGCCGGTGGCGCCCTGCTGCCGCTGCCATGGACGGCCATGGCCCGAGCGGATTCGACGGCACCACCGCAGGTGCTGGCCGCCGGTGACCTGGCGCTCTGGTACGACCGGGCCGCCGGCACGGACTGGCTGCGGGCGCTGCCGATCGGCAACGGGCGGCTCGGTGCCATGGTGTTCGGCAACGTCGACGCCGAGCGCCTACAGCTCAACGAGGACACCGTCTGGGCCGGTGGACCGCACGAGCCGAGCAACCCCCGTGGCCTGGGTGCGTTGCCGGAGATCCGGCGGTTGGTCTTCGCGAACCAGTGGACCCAGGCCCAGAACCTGATCAACCAGAACATGCTCGGCAACCCGGTCGGGCAGTTGGCGTACCAGACCGTGGGCAACCTCCGGCTGGCCTTCCCCACCGGCAGCGCCTCGCAGTACAACCGGCAGCTGGACCTCACCACCGCGACCACCTCCGTGTCGTACGTGCTGAACGGGGTGCGGTACCAGCGCGAGGTGTTCGCCAGCGCGCCGGACCAGGTCATCGCGATGCGGCTGACCGCCGACCGGACCGGCTCGATCACCTTCACGGCCACCTTCGACAGCCCGCAGCGGACGACCGTGTCCAGCCCGGACGGCGCCACGATCGCCCTGGACGGTGTCTCCGGCAACCAGGAGGGCGTCACCGGTCAGGTCCGGTTCCTGGCCCTGGCCCACGCCACCGTCAGCGGCGGCACCGTGACCAGTTCCGGAGGCACGCTGCGGGTCACCGGCGCCAACAGCGTGACCCTGCTGGTCTCGATCGGCTCCAGCTACGTCAACTACCGCAACGTCGGCGGCGACTACCAGGGCATCGCCCGACGGCATCTCACCGCCGCCCGGGCCAGCAGTTACGACCAGCTGCGCGCCCGGCACGTCGCCGACTACCAGGCGTTGTTCGGGCGGGTCAGCCTCGACCTGGGGCGCACCTCCGCCGCCGACCAGCCGACCGACGTACGCATCTCCCAGCACAACAGCGTCAACGATCCGCAGTTCTCCGCGCTGTTGTTCCAGTTCGGCCGGTACCTGCTGATCTCCTCCTCGCGTCCCGGCACCCAGCCGGCAAACCTCCAGGGCATCTGGAACGACTCGCTGACCCCGGCCTGGGACTCGAAGTACACGATCAACGCCAACCTGCCGATGAACTACTGGCCGGCCAACACCACGAACCTGTCGGAGTGCCACGGGCCGGTCTTCGACATGGTCAGAGACCTCGCGGTCAGCGGTGCCCGGACCGCCCAGGTGCAGTACGGCGCCGGTGGATGGGTCACCCATCACAACACCGACGCCTGGCGGGCCACCTCCGTGGTCGACGGTGCCTTCTGGGGCATGTGGCAGACCGGCGGCGCCTGGCTGGCCACGCTGATCTGGGACCACTACCTCTTCACCGGCGACGTCGAGTTCCTGCGGGCGAACTACCCGGCGATGAAGGGTGCCGCCCAGTTCTTCCTCGACACCCTGGTGACCGAGCCTAGCCTCGGCTACCTGGTGACCAACCCGTCCAACTCGCCGGAGATCGGCCACCACCCGGACGCTAGCGTCTGCGCCGGGCCCACCATGGACAACCAGATCCTGCGGGACCTCTTCGACGGGTGCGCCCGGGCCAGCGAGATCCTCAACGTCGACGCCACCTTCCGGGCCCAGGTCCGGGCCACCCGGGACCGGCTCGCGCCGAACCGGATCGGCTCGCGCGGCAACATCATGGAGTGGCTCTACGACTGGACGGAGACCGAGCGGACCCACCGGCACGTCTCACACCTCTACGGGCTGGCCCCAAGCAACCAGATCACCAAGCGCGGCACCCCGCAGCTGTTCGAGGCGGCCCGGCGGACCCTGGAGATCCGCGGTGACGACGGGACCGGCTGGTCATTGGCCTGGAAAATCAACTTCTGGGCCCGGCTGGAGGAGGGCAACCGCGCCCACGACCTGATCCGCTACCTCGCCACCCCCGCCCGCCTCGCCCCCAACATGTTCGACCTGCACCCACCGTTCCAGATCGACGGCAACTTCGGCGCCACCGCCGGCATCGCCGAGATGCTGCTGCACAGCCACACCGGCGAACTGCACATCCTGCCGGCCCTGCCGACGGCCTGGCCCACCGGGCGGGTGAGTGGTCTGCGGGCCCGGGGCGGGCACACCGTCGGCATCGCCTGGAGCAACGGCCAGGCCACCGAGGTGCTCGTCCGACCGGACCGCGCCGGCACCGTCCGGCTGCGTGGCCGGCTCTTCGCCGGTAACCACACAGTGGTCGACACCGCCGACGGCACCCCGGCCCGGACCATCCGGATCGAGACCGACCTGATCGAGGTCACCGTGGCGGCCGGCCGCACCTACCGGGTCACCGGCTCCGGCTCCACCCCGACCGCGCCACCGCTGGAACAGAGCTTCACAAACGTCAGCACCACGAACGACAACAACACAGGTGCCGGCAACTTCGACGGCAACGGCGCGACCCTCTCCGCGCAGGCCCTGTCCGCGGCGGGCGTCACCCCGGGCGCCACCGTGAGCCGCAACGGGGTGAACTTCCGCTGGCCCAACGTCGCCCCGGGCGGTGCCGACAACGCCATCGCCTCCGGGCAGTCGATCGGCGTGACGGGCACCGGCCGGACACTCGGCTTCCTGGCGACCGGCACCTACGGCGCCGTGTCGGGCACGGCCGCGGTGGTCTACGCCGACGGCACCCGGCAGACCTTCACGCTGAGCACCCCCGACTGGTACGGCGGGCCGCATTCCGGTGCCACCGCCGCCATCGTGATGGCGTACCAGAACCGGCCCGGCAACCAGCGGCAGAACGTCAGCGCCTGCGTCTACTACGTGGGGGTGGCGTTGCAGAACAAGCCGGTGGCCCGGGTCGAGCTGCCCAACATCAGCGCACGTGCCGCGGCCAACGTACCGACCATGCACATCTTCGCGATCGCGATCGGCGCCTGACCGCCGGGAACCGCGATCGGCCGCTGACGACCCGGGGCGGGTCTGCCGGATCCACGAAGGACCCGGGAGACCCGCCCCGGCGTGTGTCGAACCGTCAGCTCTTCCGCTGGGCCAGCAGCCACTGAAGGATGCTCTGGTCCTCGTAGGTCGGGCCGTAGGCGGCGTGGTAGTCGGGCAGCGAGAAGGCCTCGTTGCCGTACTCGGTGTAGTGCAGCAGCTCAGCGATCTGCTCGGGCGACTTGCCCCGCGCCTGGTACGCCGAACGCAGCGCGGCGTCGGAATTGCGCGCGAGCGAGATGTTGAGCAGGTGGTCGTTGACGCCGTGGGTGATCCAGAGCGGGACCTCCCCGGCGGCGATGGCCGTCGCCTGGCTGGCGCTGATCTGGAAACCGCCGGTGACCAGGCCGGCGGTGAAGAGGTCGGGGCGCTTGGCGAACGCCTCCCAGAGCAGCCGCGATCCGTACGAGACGGTGGTGGCGTAGACCCGCTTGGTGTCCACCGCGAAGTCCTTGCTGAACTGCTCGACCAGCTTGATCAGCAGGTCGCCCTCGGCGGGCAGACCGACGCGCTGGTTCTGCGGAGCCAGCACGATCACGTCCTCCTGGCTGCCGGTCCAGCTGGACTGCAACCAGGCGGTCGCCGGGATGTCGGCGGCGATCTGTACGCCCAGGTTGTCGCCGTCCCAGCCCATGCCGTGTCCGGGCAGCACCACCATCAGCGGGTACTTCTTACCGGGCTGGTAGTTCTTCGGCAGGTGGTAGTGGTACGGCAGCACCATTCCGGCGTTGAGGTACGAGCCGTACCGGAAGTCGTCGACGAGCAGGTTGACCGCCGGCTCGGTGACCCCGCGCGAGACCTTCGGCGTGGCCTTGGCCAGCACCGGTCCCTTGCCCTTGCCCTTGCCCTTGCCGGGCTGGGCGTGCACGTCCTTGCGCTGCACCACCTGGGTCGGCAGCTCGGTGTTCACCTTGACGTGGCACAGGAAGGTCGGGCACTTGGAGAGGACGACCGTCCAGCCCAGATTCTCGTCCGGGTCAAGCTCGACGATGACGTACCGGCCCGGTACGGATCGGCGGTCGGCGCGTGAGGTGGGCGCGTTGTTGGTGTAGGTGTGGGTGACCTTCCGCTCGGCCAGCTTCGGCAGGTCCTCGATCGGGTTGAAGCGGAAGTTGTACCTGGTGTCCGAGACGGAGAAGGTCGAGTTGTCAAGCGTACGGTCGTTCACCGTCTGGCCGTACTCCACCGCGACCGCGGAGACCTTCTGCCCGTAGGTGTAGACGGTGGTGATCGGTGTGATGCTCTTGATGCCGTCGGTGGCGTCGCCGTGGTTCTTCGACGCGGCGTAGGCCGTGCCGGACGAGGCGAGCGCCAGCACCGTGGCGAAGGCGATCAGGCTCCTTCGCAGTCTCATCGGTCCTCCTTGTCGACGCGTCCGTCTGACCGGACACCCGCTGTCATCGCTTCCCCGAGCGGTGGTGGGCATGGTGTGGCGGGAACGGTCGCTAAACTGATTTAGCAGAGCATCTGCCTCGGGCTGCGTCATGTCAAGGCCAGCTCCCGCAACCTGCCGGAAACGCCGATTTCGCGTACCCGATGTCCGTCGCTGCCCGGCCCCCGCCGATTCCGGCGGGTTCGCGGTGACCGCATCTCGATGCGTGTCGCCCCTTTTCGGCGGGTTTCGGGGGTGCCCGCCACCCGGCGTGCCGGAGGGGTCGCGGTACGCCACCGACCGTCGAGAGTGGTGTATCGTCTTCGTTCGATGGTCGTCCCGGGTCGGGTCCGCGCAGGCATCGGCATCGCCCCGCCGGCACCTGCCTTGACCTGCGGTTACCTGGCCGAACGGAGGAGTGTTTCGTTCGTTACGAGACCGTGACCGCTGGATTTCCAGCCAGGTGTTGACCTGGCCAATGTGAGCGCTAACACTTGGCCTCCAAGTGCGACCCGCGCAGCCGATCGGACGGCGCGAGTTCCAGATTGGGGAAGCCAGTGAGCAGAAGAGTCCTGGCCGCTCTCGGCAGCGCCGTACTGGCGCTCAGCCTGGCGGCCTGCAGCGGCGACGGTGCCGGCAGCGGTGGGAACGACGGTGAGAAGCCCGCCGACCTGACCATCGGCGTCTCGATGCCGACCCAGACCTCCGAGCGGTGGATCGCCGACGGCAACTCGGTCAAGGAGAAGCTGGAGGCCAAGGGCTACAAGGTCGACCTCCAGTACGCCGGTGACGACATCCCCACCCAGTCGCAGCAGGTCGACCAGATGATCACGCGCGGCGCCGACGTGCTCATCATCGCGGCCATCGACGGCACCGCGCTGAGTGGTCAGTTGCAGGCGGCGGCCGACGCGAACATCCCGGTCATCGCCTACGACCGGCTGATCCGGAACAGCCCGAACGTCGACTTCTACGTCAGCTTCGACAACTTCAAGGTCGGCGTCGCGCAGGCCACCGCGCTGCTGGTCGGGCTCGGCGTGCAGAACAAGGACGGCTCGAAGGGCGACGCCAAGGGCCCGTTCAACATCGAGCTCTTCGCCGGCTCGCTTGACGACAACAACGCCCACTTCTTCTTCCGGGGCGCGACGGAAACCCTCAAGCCGTTCATCGACGACGGCACGCTGAAGGTCAAGTCGGGGCAGACCAAGATCGAGCAGGTGGCGATCCTGCGCTGGCAGCAGGAGGCCGCGCAGACGCGGATGGAGGACCTGCTGACCTCCAGCTACAACGACGGCACCAAGGTCGACGGCGTGCTGTCGCCGTACGACGGGCTGTCCCGGGGCATCATCACCGCCCTCCAGAACGCCGGCTACCGCGGCGCCGACGCGATGCCGGTGGTGACCGGGCAGGACGCCGAGATCGCCTCGGTCAAGCTGATCAACGACGGGGTGCAGAACTCCACCATCTTCAAGGACACCCGCCTGCTGGCCGAGCAGGCCGTGGTCGTCGGTGAGGCGTTCCTCCAGGACAAGCAGCCGGAGGCCAACGACACCGAGACCTACGACAACGGGGTCAAGGTGGTCCCGTCGTACCTGCTGCCGGTCGAGACCGTCTACAAGGACGAGATCAAGCCCATCCTGATCGACTCCGGCTACTTCACCGCCGAGGAGGTCGCCGCCGGTCAGGCCAAGAGCTGACGGTGCGCGCCGGGCTCGGCGGCGGTGCCCGCCGCCGAGCCCGCATCCTGTTCGGATCGACTACTCTGCCCCAGCACGACAAGATCGCAGGACGGTGATCATGGGCGACAACATCCTCGAGATGCGTCGCATCACCAAGACCTTCCCGGGAGTGGCCGCGCTCCAGGACGTCTCGCTCGCCGTGGCGCGTGGCGAGATCCACGCCATCTGCGGTGAGAACGGTGCCGGCAAGTCCACGCTGATGAAAGTGCTCTCCGGCGTCTACCCGTCCGGCAGCTACGAGGGCGAGATCCTGCTCGACGGCAAGCCGGCGGACTTCCGCGGCATCCGGGACAGCGAGGAACGCGGCATCGTCATCATCCACCAGGAACTCGCCCTGGTGCCGTACCTGTCGATCGCCGAGAACATCTTCCTCGGCAACGAACGCCGCGGGCGCAGCGGTCTGATCGACTGGAACCGCACAAACGCCGACGCCGCCGAACTGCTCGCCTCGGTCGGGCTGCACGAGAACCCGGTGACGCCCGTCGTCCAACTCGGAGTCGGCAAGCAGCAGCTGGTGGAGATCGCCAAGGCGCTCTCCAAGAAGGTCCGGCTGCTGATCCTGGACGAGCCGACCGCGGCGCTCAACGACATCGACTCGGCGCACCTGCTCGACCTGATGCGCCGCCTCCGCGACCAGGGCATCACCTGCATCATGATCTCGCACAAGCTGAACGAGATCACCTCGATCGCCGACTCGACCACCGTGTTGCGCGACGGCCGGACGGTGGAGCGGCTCGACATGCGCTCGGGTGAGGTGACCCAGGAACGGATCATCCGCGGCATGGTCGGCCGGGACCTGGACAGCTTCTACCCCGACCGGGTCTCCACGCCGGGCGCGGAGGTGTTACGCATCGAGGACTGGACCGTGCGGCACCCGACGCAGGACCGGCTGGTCGTCGACGGTGCCAGCCTCGACGTACGGGCCGGCGAGGTGGTCGGCATCGCCGGCCTGATGGGCGCCGGGCGCACCGAACTCGCGATGAGCGTCTTCGGCCGCTCGTACGGGCGGGACATCACCGGCCGGCTGTTCATGCACGGCAAGGAGATCAGGGCGCGCTCGGTCGCCGAGGCGATCAGCAACGGGATCGCGTACGCGACGGAGGACCGCAAGCGGTTCGGGCTCAACCTCATCGAGGACATCCGGCGCAACGTCTCCTCCGCTGGCCTGCGCAAGCTCGCCCGCTTCGGGTGGGTGAACGACAACGAGGAGACCAGGGTCGCCGAGGCGAGCCGGCGCGACATGAACATCAAGGCGCCGAGCGTGATGTCCGTGGTGGGCAAGCTCTCCGGCGGCAACCAGCAGAAGGTCGTCCTGTCGAAGTGGCTCTTCACCGACCCGGACGTCCTGATCCTGGACGAGCCGACCCGCGGCATCGACGTCGGAGCCAAGTTCGAGATCTACACGATCATCAACCGGTTGGTCGCGGCCGGCAAGGCCGTCATCATCATCTCCTCGGAACTGCCCGAGCTGCTCGGCATGTGCGACCGCATCTACACGCTCTCGGCGGGCCGCATCACCGGCGTGGTACCGGTCGGTGAGGCAACCCAGGAGAAGCTCATGGAACTCATGGCGAAGGACAAGGAACCCGTGCGATGACCAGCACCAAGCCCTCCTCGGTCGCGAAGGGCGAGTCGGCCGAGAGTGCTCCCGCCGCCGCGCTGCACGTCGGCACCAGCGATCCCCGTACGCTGATCCTGAACAACCTGCGGCAGAGCGGCATCTTCGTCGCCCTCGTCGTCATCGTGGCGCTCTTCGCCTTCCTGACCGACGGTCTCTCGCTGAGCCCGGGCAACATCACGAACATCGTTCTCCAGTACTCCTACATCCTGGTGCTCGCCATCGGCATGGTCATCGTGATCATCGGTGGGCACATCGACCTCTCGGTCGGCTCGGTGGTCGCGCTCACCGGCGCGGTCTCCGCCGTGGTCGTGATCCAGCAGGGTCAACCCTGGTGGGTGGGCGTGCTGGCGGCGATCGCCGTCGGGCTCGCGGTCGGTGCGTGGCACGGCTTCTGGGTGGCGTACGTCGGCATTCCCGCCTTCATCGTGACCCTGGCGGGCATGCTGCTCTTCCGCGGCCTCACCCTGCGGGTGCTGGACAACATCTCACTGTCGCCGTTCCCGGCCGAGTACAACCGGATCGCGGCGGGCTTCCTCAACGGACTCCTCGGCGGCGACGGCTACGACGCCTTCACCCTGTTCATCGGTGGTATCGCGGTGGCCGGCTACGTGGTGAGCTGCTTCCGCACCCGGGTGGCCCGGATCCGCTACCAGCAGCCCGTCGAGTCGTTCGTGCTCTTCATCGCCCGGATGGCGCTGGTCGGCGCCGTGGTCATGTGGTTCGCCTGGCAGCTGGCCCACGCCCGGGGACTGCCGATCGTGCTGATCATCCTCGCCGCGCTGGTGCTGGTCTACGGGCTGCTCACCCGGCGTACGGTCTTCGGCCGGCAGGTCTACGCGATCGGCGGCAACCTCTCCGCGGCGATGCTGTCCGGCGTGAAGGTCAAGACCGTCAACTTCTGGATCTTCGTCAACATGGGCTTCCTGTCCGCCGTGGCGGGCATCATCTTCTCCTCCCGCTCCAACGGCGCGCAGCCCGCGGCGGGCAACATGTTCGAACTGGACGCGATCGCCGCGGCGTTCATCGGCGGCGCGGCCGTCACCGGTGGCGTCGGAACGGTCGTCGGCGCCATGGTCGGCGGGCTCATCATGGCGGTGATGAGCAACGGCATGCAGCTGATGGGCGTGGAGCAGTCGATGCAGTCGGTGGTGAAGGGCCTGGTGCTGCTCATCGCGGTGGCCTTCGACGTCTACAACAAGCGCCGCGCCGGCGCGAGCCGGTGAGTCACGGGCGCGGGCCGGCCGGTGCCGGGCCGGCCCGCGCCTTGACGTCCGGTACCTTCTTGGCGACACTGCCTCGCGTCAACTGTCCGCATCAGCGCTGACGCCGGGGGTGCGGATGCTGCTCCAGGAGGAGATCCGCCGGCGCAATGCCGGCGCGCTGCTGCGACACGTACACCTGGGTGGCGCGGTCTCGCGCGCGGAGCTGGCCGGGCGGATGGGTCTCAACCGCAGCACCATCAGGGCGCTGACCACCGAGCTGGCCCGGGTCGACCTGGTGCACGAGGAACCCCCTGCGGACACCGGGCGCGCCGGTCGACCGTCCCTACTGGTCCGGCCCGCCTCCGACCGGTGCTACGTGCTTGCCTTCGACGTCGCCGTGGACCGGCTGGTCGCCGCCCGGGTCGGGTTGGGCGGGATCATCCTGGACCGTCGGGAAGCGGTACGCCCGCGCGCCGGGCCCGACCTGCCCCGCGTGGTCGACATCCTCGCCCGCTTCGGTCGCCAGCTGCATCGCGCGGCGCCGCCGCAGGCGACCTGCGTGGGGCTGGGCGCGTCGTACTGCGGGATGATCCGGCCCGGGGACGGGATGGTCCGCTTCGGCCCCGACCTCGGCTGGGTCGACCAGGCGTTCGGGGCCGAACTCGGGCGGCGGCTCGGGCTCGGCCTACCGGTGGTGGTGGGTAACGAGGCGCATCTCGGCGCCCAGGCCGAACAGCAGCGTGGTGCGGGCGTCGGCTTCGAGAACCTCATCTACCTGCACGGGGACGTCGGCGTCGGTGGCGGCATCATCGTCGGTGGCCGGCTGCTCGGCGGCGACGGCGGCTACGGCTGCGAGCTGGGGCACATGGTGGTCAACCCGTACGACGGTCGACCCTGCGGGTGCGGCTCGTCCGGCTGCCTGGAGGCCGAGGTCGGCGAGCGGGCCCTGCTCGACGCAGCCGGCCGCCCGGCCGAACTGTTCGGCCGGGCGGCTGTCCGGTCCGTGGCCGACGACGCCGACCGGGGCGATCCCGTGGCCCGGGAGGCGTTGCGCCGCATCGGCGACTGGCTCGGCATCGGGGTGGCGAACCTGATCAACCTGTTCAACCCGGGCATGGTGGTCTTCGGCGGGATGCTCTGCGACCTGTATCCCGGCGCGGCGGCCCAGGTCCGCAGCCGGATCGCCCGCAACGTGCTGCCGGTCGCCCGCGAGCACGTACGGCTGCGCACCGCGGCGCTCGGCGACGACGCCACCCTGGTCGGCGCGGCCGAACTCGGCTTCGCCGCCCTCCTCGCCGACCCCCTCGGCAAGGACGCCCCCCACCACCCCGCCGCCGATCTTGCACTTCCGGTCGCCGGTACGCCGGCTATGCGGCCTTTGCCGGGGCGGAAAGTGCAAGATCGGCGGGAGGGGGAGCGGGGTGAGGGTTAGATTCGGGTCCAGCGTTGGTTGGCGGCGGTGTGGCAGTTCCAGACGAGGACCGTGGTGCCGTTGGCGGTGCCGTTGTTGTTCACGTCCAGGCAGAGGTTCGGGAAGCGGACACTACTGATGGTGCCGTTGCCGTTGAAGGTCCACTGCTGGTTGGTGCCACCGTTGCAGTCCCAGATCTGCACCGGCGTACCGGCGGTGGCGGTCGATGAGATGTTCAGGCACTTGCCGAGCACCTGGAGGGCCTGACCGCTCTGGGTGAAGCTCTGGTTGCTGTTGGTGTGGCAGTCCCAGATCAGCGTCGCGGTGCCGTTGGCGGTGCCGCTGTTGTTGACGTCGAGGCACCGGCCGGACGACTCGCTGCGCAGCCGGAAGGTGGTCGGCGGCGGTGGGTTGGTGGTCCCGCCGCCGCTTACCCGGTACACCACCGTGCCGTGCGCCGGCACGCTGGCCGAGATCGTGCCGGTGCTGGTCGAGGTGCCGTTGGTCCAGGCGTCGCGGAGGGTGAACGAGTTGCCCGACTTACCGATCGCCGCCGCCGTGGTGGAGACGGTGGTGGTGGAACTGCCCTGGTTGAACAGAGCGACCGCGACATCCCCGTTGGCCAGCCGCTTGGCCAGCACCCGGCGGGTGCCGTCGTTGGAGACCTGCACCGCCTGAAGCGCCAGCGGATCCTGGTTGATGGCGACCAGGTTCTGGTTGCGCAGGATGTCCAGGGTGGCCGTGCTGGCGTTGCGGATGTCGTTGCCGGCGATAAGTGGTGACGCCATGATGGCCCAGAGGGCGAAGTGGCTGCGCATCTCGGTGTCGTTCATGCCACCGTTGCCGACCACCAGCATGTCCGGGTCGTTGAACGAACCCGGCGAGGCGTACGAGGCCAGCGGCACGTTGACGTTGACGATGTTCTGGATGCCCATCGGGTAGCCGTTGGTCTGGCCGGTGTTCCACGCGTTGGTGATGTCCTCGGTGGTCCGCCACATGTTGGCGATGTCGCCCCAGTTGCGCTGCGGGCCGGTCTTCTCGTGGATGCTGTTCGGGTTGATGCTGTAGACGATCGGTCGGCCGGTGGCGGCGAGCGCGTCGCGCATCAGGGAGAACCCGGCGATCTGGTCGTTGATGGTGCCCCAGGGGGAGCACCAGTCGTACTTGAGGAAGTCCACGCCCCAGGCGGCGAACTGCCGGGCGTCCTGGTACTCGTGTCCGAGGCTGCCGGTCGAACCGGGCCAGGCCCCGAAGTACTGGGCGCAGGTCTTCTCCCGGGGCACCTGGTAGAGGCCGAAGAGCAGACCGCGGGCGTGCAGGTAGTCACCGAGCGCCTTCATGCCGCTGGGGAAGCGACCCGCGTGGGCCTGGAGGTTGCCCTGCGCGTCCCGGTTGGGGTCGAACCAGCAGTCGTCGACCACGACGTACTTGTAGCCGAGGTCGCGCATGCCGGTGTTGACGATGGCGTCGGCCATCTGCCGGATCAGCGTCTCGTTGATGTTGCAGCCGAAGGTGTTCCAGGTGTTCCAGCCCATCGGTGGGGTGCGGGCCACGCCGTTGTTGAGTGCCTGAGCGGGCTTCGGCGAGTGGAAACTGCCGACGACGACTGTGGTGAGCGTCAATGCCAGAACGCTCAGGACGGCCAACCATCGTGGTCGTGCGCGCATGTGATCCTCCTCGGATAACAGGGCGGACAGGTGTCAGTCATCGATGACCGGCCGCGAGTTGTGCGAAGGAGCCCGGGCCGGTTCGGAGGGGTGTGGCGGGGACGGGGCGTCGCCTGCTCGCCCACGGACAAAGCGACCGGAGCACGGCAGGGACGCCTACCGCCGGTCCGTCCGCAGGGTCGCGTCGGCCGTCACCGGCACGCCGGCGATGGCCTGGTGGCAGGGGGCCGGATCACCCGCGCGCAGGCCGCATCGATGTCAGGGATGTTATCGCTTACATCCAGTCCTGTAAATCGAAAGCGGTCGCTGTCGGCGAGAGGGCTGGTTTCCACGGGTTGGTACGGACTCATCACTGATTTCCGAAGCCGCAGCTCAACTCGGTGGATGGTGATTGTTCGTTCGCCAGCTCCCGGTTGCGCCGAAGTCCGGGCTGACGGACGGGATGACCTTCGGGAGGGAAGCCATTGTTAACGTTAATACGACGCTCCGGCGGCGGATGACCATGCCGTGCCGCCCGGCTCACGGGCCGCGTGGCGCCACCCTCCTGGCGGGCGGCGTGAAGCGCGATGGGGCGGCGGCGCCGCCGGTCACCGTTGGCCGGCTACGGGGCGAGTCGTCGGGTCGGGCGCTGGTCGGTCTTCAGCCCGTCGCCCGGGCCCGATGCGGGTCCGAGCCGGCCGTGCCGGCATCGTCCGGGCCGGACGTTGTCGCAGCCTGCGGTGGCGCGGGTGGGGTAAATCGGGCGACCCTGCACTCCGTTACGGAGCTGTTGCCGGCAGGTGTCTTGACGGCATCGGATGTGAGCGTTAACACTGAGGTTCGTCATCGGCCGGAGGTGAAGATGAGCGGTGTGGACGAAGCGGGCGACCGGTATGTCGTCGGGGTGGACTACGGGACCTTGTCCGGACGGGCCCTGGTGGTCCGGATCCGTGACGGTGCCGAGCTGGGAACCGCGGTGCACGAGTACCGCAACGCGGTCATCAGCTCCGCCCTGCCGGACGGTGGCACGCCCCTACCACCCGACTGGGCGTTGCAGGATCCCGAGGACTACCGCGAGGTGCTCCGGCGGGCCGTGCCGGCGGCGGTGGCCGCGGCCGGGGTGGATCCCGCCCAGGTCGTCGGCATCGGCATCGACTTCACCGCCTGCACGGTCCTGCCGACGCTCGCCGACGGCACCCCGCTCTGCGAGGTGCCGGAGCTGCGCCAGCGCCCGCACTCCTGGGTGAAGCTCTGGAAGCACCACGCGGCCCAGCCGCACGCCGACCGGATCAACGCCCTGGCCCACGAGCGGGGCGAGCCGTGGATCGGCCGGTACGGCGGCAAGATCTCCGCCGAGTGGCAGTTCGCCAAGGGCCTCCAGCTGCTCGAAGAGGACCCGGAGGTGTACCGGCGGGCCCAGCGCTTCATCGAGGCCGCCGACTGGATCGTGTGGCAGCTCTGCGGCGTCGAGACCCGCAACGTCTGCACGGCCGGCTACAAGGGCATCATGCAGGACGGCAAGTACCCGTCGACGGACTACCTGACCGCGCTCAACCCCGACTTCGGCGACTTCGTGGCCAAACTGGACGGTCCGCTGCTGCCGCTCGGCGACAAGGCGGGCGAGCTGACCGCGCAGGCCGCCGCCTGGACCGGGCTGCCGGCGGGGATCGCCGTGGCGGTCGGCAACGTCGACGCCCACGTCACCGCCGCCTCCGCGCAGGCGCTGCACCCGGGCCGGCTGGTGGCGATCATGGGAACCTCGACCTGCCACGTGGTCAACGGCGAGCACCCCGCCGAGGTGGCCGGCATGTGCGGCGTCGTCGACGGCGGCATCAGCGCGGGCGCCTGGGGCTACGAGGCCGGGCAGAGCGGTGTCGGCGACATCTTCGGCTGGTTCGTCAAGCACGCCGCACCGGCCGAGACGGCCTCGCACGAGCGGCTCACCGAGTTGGCCGCCGCCCAGCCGGTCGGCGCCCACGGGCTGGTCGCCCTGGACTGGTGGAACGGCAACCGCTCGCTGCTGGTCAACCACGATCTCAGCGGAATGATCGTCGGACTCACGCTGGCCACCCGGCCGGAGGACATCTACCGGGCGTTGCTGGAGGCGACGGCGTACGGCACCCGGATGATCATCGAAGCGTTCGTCGAGGCGGGGGTGGATGTCCACGACCTGGTGATCGCCGGTGGCCTCACCTCGAACAAGCTGCTGATGCAGATCTACGCCGACGTCACCAACCGGCCGCTGGGCATCATCGGTTCCGCTCAGGGGCCGGCGCTCGGCTCGGCGATCCACGCCGCGGTGGCCGCTGGCGAGTACCCCTCGATCCACGAGGCGTCGCAGGCGATGGGGCGGGTGAACGAGGCGGTCTACCGGCCGGATCCGGACCGGGTACGCGCCTACGACGCCCTCTACGCCGAGTACCGGGCGCTGCACGACCACTTCGGTCGGGGCGCCAACGACGTGATGCTGCGCCTGCGAACCATTCGGAACGCGGCGGTCGAGTCGGCCGCGTCGCAGCACGAGACCCCGCTGGAGGTGGTCGCATGACCGAGCGTGAGCTGCGCGAGACCGTCGCCCGCCTGCACGGCGAGCTGACCCGTTACGGTCTGGTGGCCTGGACGGCCGGAAACGTCTCCGCGCGGGTGCCCGGCCGGGACCTGATGATCATCAAGCCCAGTGGCGTGGACTACGACGACCTCTCGGCGGAGAACATGGTGCTCTGCGACCTCGACGGCGTACCGGTCGAGGGCGAGCTGTCGCCGTCGAGCGACACCGCCGCGCACGCCTACGTCTACCGCGCCATGCCCGAGGTCGGCGGGGTGGTCCACACCCACAGCACGTACGCGACCGCCTGGGCGGCGCGTGGGGAGTCGATTCCCTGCTACCTGACCGCCCAGGCCGACGAGTTCGGTGGCGAGATCCCGGTCGGACCGTTCGCGTTGATCGGCGGCGACGACATCGGCAAGGGAATCGTCAGCACCCTCACCGGGCACCGCTCGCCGGCGGTGCTGATGCGCAACCACGGCGTATTCACCATCGGGTCCACCGCCCGGGCCGCGGTGAAGGCGGCGGTGATGTGCGAGGACGTCGCCCGGACCGCGCACCTGGCGCGCGCCCTGGGCCAACCGGTGCCGATCGCGCCGGCCGACATCGACGCCCTGTACGCCCGCTACCAGAACGTGTACGGCCAGCGGCCCGCACCGCAGGCCAACCCCTGACCCCGGTTCCGGGCCATCGGCGGCCCGGGGCCGAACGCGCATCACCCACGCAACCTCCATCCGCACCACCCCTGCACCACGAAAACCGCACCACAACCGCCGCCCGTGCACCTCGCGGGCGGCGTGGCAACCGCAACCCCACCCGAGGAGTACCGATGAGAAGCATGCAAATGTCCCTCGCGCCTCGGCGCGCCGTCGCGGCTATCGCCGCCCTGCTGCTTGCCGGCAGCGTGGCCGCCTGCGGCAACAGCGACACCGGATCAGGAGACGGCGGCGGCGGCGACGACAAGATCGTCATGGGCTTCTCCCAGGTCGGCGCAGAGAGCGGCTGGCGGACGGCGAACACCAACTCCATCAAGGAGGCCGCTGCCGAGGCGGGCATCGAGCTGAAGTTCGACGATGCCCAGCAGAAGCAGGAGAACCAAATCAAGGCCATCCGCAACTACATCCAGCAGAAGGTCGACGTGATCGCCTTCTCGCCGGTGGTGGAGTCGGGTTGGGACACCGTGCTCAAGGAGGCCAAGGACGCCGGCATCCCGGTCATCCTGACCGACCGTGCCGTGGACTCGGCCGACAAGTCGCTCTACAAGACCTTCCTCGGGTCGGACTTCGTCAAGGAAGGCCGGCTGTCGGGGGAGTGGCTGGTCGAGGAGAAGAAGTCCGCGACCGGTGACGTGAACATCGTCGAGTTGCAGGGCACCACCGGTTCGGCCCCGGCCAACGACCGCAAGAAGGGCTTTGCCGAGGCGATCGCCGCCGACCCCAAGCTGAAGGTCATTGCCTCCCAGTCGGGTGACTTCACCCGGGCCGGTGGCAAGCAGGTCATGGAGCAGTTCCTGAAGGCCCACCCGAAGATCGACGTGCTCTTCGCGCACAACGACGACATGGGCCTGGGCGCGCTGGAGGCGATCACCGCCGCCGGCAAGGTGCCCGGCAAGGACATCACCATCATCACCATCGACGCGGTCAAGGACGGCATGCAGGCCCTGGCCGACGGCAAGTTCAACTTCATTGCGGAGTGCAGCCCGCTGCTCGGGCCACAGCTGATGGAGCTGGCCAAGAAGGTGCACGCCGGCGAGGAGGTGCTGCCGCGGATCGAGACCGAGGAGACCACCTTCACGCAGGAGCAGGCCAAGGAGGCCCTGCCCAACCGGAAGTACTGATCGACGCCCGGGGTCGCCGCGCTGACGTGGCGACCCCACCGCGTCGCCCTTTTCCCGACGGACTGGGCAATTCGGCCCGAGATATCCCGTGCCACGTCCGCCCGGTCGACCCGTAGGTCGGCCGGGCGGACGCGACGGGGCCGCCGTGGCCCCCCGGTCCGTACCGATAGAACTTAGAAAAAGGCCTGATGGGATGACGGATAGCCCTCCGGTCCTGACGATGACCGGGATCAGCAAGTCCTTCCCCGGGGTGCGTGCACTCCACGACGTCGACTTCCGGCTCTTCCCCGGCGAGGTGCACGCCCTGATGGGCGAGAACGGTGCCGGCAAATCCACCCTGATCAAGGTGCTGACCGGGGTGTACGGCATCGACGAAGGCACCATCACCCTGGATGGGGAGCAGGTGGCCTTCAGCGGACCGATGCAGGCCTCCGCCGCCGGGGTCAGTACGGTCTACCAGGAGGTCAACCTCTGCCCGAACCTCTCGGTGGCGGAGAACATCTTCATCGGGCGGGAGCCCCGCCGCCTCGGTGCCGTGCGCTGGGGCGAGGTGCGGCGGCGAGCCCGGCAGCTGCTGGCCCGGCTGGATCTCGACATCGACGTGACCGCGCCGGTGGCGAGCTACTCGCTGGCGGTGCAGCAGATGGTCGCCATCGCCCGCGCGATCGATGTGCAGGCTCGGGTGCTGATCCTCGACGAGCCGACCTCCAGTCTGGACGCGGGTGAGGTGGCGCAGCTGTTCCGGATCATGCGGCAGCTGCGCGACGAGGGGATCGCGATCCTTTTCGTGACCCACTTCCTCGACCAGGTCTACGGCATCGCCGACCGGATCACTGTGCTGCGCAACGGCACCCTGGTCGGGGAATACCCGACCGCCGAACTGCCGCAGCTCGCCCTGGTCGAGAAGATGATCGGCAAGGAACTCGACGTCCTCGAACGCATCGAGGAGCACCCCCGGCGGGAGTTGGCGGCGCTGGAGGGTGGCACCCCGTTCGTCGAGGTCTCCGGGTTGGCCCGCAAGGGGGCGGTCGACCCGTTCAGCCTGACCATCCACGCCGGCGAGGTGGTCGGTCTGGCCGGCCTGCTCGGCTCGGGGCGTACCGAGGTGGCGCGGCTGTTCTTCGGCGCCGACCGGGCCGACCGGGGCGAGGTTGCGGTGAACGGCAAACCGACCGGCCTGCGTAACCCGGTGCAGGCCATCGAGCAGGGCATCGGGTTCTGTTCGGAGAACCGCCGCGCCGAGGGGATCATCCCCGACCTGACGGTCCGGGAGAACATGATCCTGGCGATGCAGGCGGCCCGGGGCTGGCTGCGCCCGATCCCGCGCCGCCGCCAGGACGAGCTGGTCGAGCAGTACATCAAGGCGTTGAGTATCCGGCCGGCCAACCCCGAGCTGCCGGTACGCAACCTCTCCGGCGGAAACCAGCAGAAGGTGCTGCTGGCCCGCTGGCTGATCACCGAGCCCCGACTGCTGATCCTGGACGAACCGACCCGCGGCATCGACATCGGTGCCAAGGCGGAGATCCAGCGCCTCGTGGTGCAGCTCTCCGACGGCGGCATGGCCGTGCTCTTCATCTCCGCCGAGCTGGAGGAGGTGCTGCGGCTGAGCCACAAGGTCGCGGTGATGCGGGATCGGGAGATGGTCGCCCAGCTCAGCAATGACGACACCGTGGACGCGGACCGGGTGATGCAGACTATCGCCAGCGGTTCCCAACGGGAGGGGGCGGAACAGTGACCGAGACCAAGGACCGCTACCGGGCCATCCTCGGTCACCGGCTCTTCTGGCCGGTCGCCGTGCTCCTGGTCCTGTTGGCGGCCAACACCGTCTACCGACCCGGCTTCCTGGCCGTCGAGGTCAACAACGGCCACCTGTACGGCACACCGATCGACATCCTCCGGCTGAGCGCCCCGCTGATCCTGGTCGCGCTGGGCATGACGCTTGTCATCTCCACCGGGGGCATCGACCTGTCGGTCGGTTCGATCTGCGCCATCAGCGGCGCCATCGCCTGTCTGCACATCAGCCAGGCACCGGACCAGAACAACATGACCACCGTGGTCACCGCGATCGCCATGGCGCTCGGTGTCGCGCTGGCGCTCGGCGCCTGGAACGGCGTGCTGGTCTCCGTGATCGGTATCCAACCGATCATCGCCACGCTCATCCTCATGGTGGCCGGGCGGGGCATCGCCCAGCTGGTCACCGAGGGCCAGATCATCACAATCAACTCCGGCCCGTACCGGGCGATCGGTCTGGGGCACTTCCTGGCCCTGCCACTGGCGATCTTCATCGCGCTCGGCGCGGCGCTGCTCGTCGCCGCGCTCACCCGCCGTACCGCGCTCGGCATGATCATCGAGTCGGTGGGCGGCAACCGTGAGGCCAGTCGCCTGGCCGGCATCCGGTCCGCCCGGATGGTCTTCCTTGCCTACGTGGTCAGCGCCGTGTGCGCGGCCATCGCCGGCTTCATGATGACCGCAAACGTCTCCAGTGCGGACGGCAACAACGCCGGTCTCTGGGTGGAACTCGACGCGATCCTCGCGGTCGTCATCGGTGGCACCTCGCTGGCCGGCGGCCGGTTCTACCTCAGCGGCACGATCCTCGGCGCGCTGATCATCCAGACCCTCACCACGACGGTGTACGCCATGAACATCTCCCCGCAGACGGCACTGCTCTTCAAGGCGGTGGTCGTCATCGCGGTCTGCCTCATCCAGGCACCGGCCTTCCGCGCCAAGTTCGGCAGGCGCCGACGCGGCACCCCGACCCCGCCGGCTCCGTCGGCACCGCGGCAGAAGGAGGAGGTGAAGGCGTGACCACGACCTCGTTGACCACCGGGCCGAGTTGGGCCCGGCTGCCCCGGCGGCACGTGCCGGTGCTGGTGACCCTCGCTCTGCTGCTGGTGATGTACGGCATCGGGGTGTCCCAGTACCGTGCCTTCTCCAACATCCAGGTCATCTTCAACGTCTTCATCGACAACGGCTTCCTGCTCGTGGTCGCCGTCGGGATGACCTTCGTGATCCTCACCGGGGGCATCGACCTGTCGGTCGGCTCGGTGGTCGCGATGACGGCGATGGTCTCGGCGTGGTTGCTCCAGTCGGGCCTGCCCGCGCTGCCGGTGCTGGTGATCGCGCTGCTCATCGGGCCGACGCTCGGCTTCCTGATGGGCTGTGCAATCCACTTCTTCGATCTCCAACCGTTCATCGTCACTCTCGCGGGAATGTTCTTCGCCCGCGGCATGTGCACCTTCATCAGCGACGCCTCGATCCCGATCACCGACGGCTTCTGGACCACCATGTCGCAGTACCGGATCGGCGATCCCCGGGGCAACTTCGTCTCGATCAGCGTGCTGATAGTCCTCGTGGTGGTCCTCGTCGCCGCGTACGTGCTGTCGTACACCCGGCTCGGCCGCAACGTCTACGCGATCGGCGGCAACCCGCAGTCGGCGCTGCTGATGGGCCTGCCGGTGGGGCGTACCCGGATCGCGGTCTACACCATCAGCGGGCTCTGCTCGGCGATCGGTGGGATCCTGCTCTCCTTCTACACGCTCTCCGGGGCGCCGCTGATCGCGGTCGGCATGGAACTCGACGTGATCGCGGCCGTCGTGATCGGCGGAACGGTGCTCACCGGAGGCTCGGGCTACATCTTCGGCACCATGCTCGGTGTGCTGGTGCTCGGTGTGATCCAGACGCTGATCACCTTCGACGGCAGCCTGAACTCCTGGTGGACCAAGATCGTGATCGGAGGACTGCTCTTCGCGTTCATCCTGTTCCAGCGCCTCATCGGCATCCGCTACAAGTAACCGCCCCTCTCGCGGAAGGCAACTCCCATGGCAACACACCCCCAACCCGAGGTCTGGTTCCTCACCGGAAGCCAGGCACTGTACGGCGAGGACACCCTCCGGCAGGTGGCCGAGCAGTCCCGTCAGATCGCCGCCCTGCTCGACGACTCGCCGCACATCCCCGCGCGGGTGGTCTGGAAGCCGGTCCTGACCACCAGTGCCGACATCCTGGAGATCTGTCGGGATGCCGCCGTGCAGGGAGCGGTCGGGGTGATCGCCTGGATGCACACCTTCTCGCCGGCGAAGATGTGGATCTCGGGGCTGGACGCGTTGCGGACACCGTTGCTGCACCTGCACACGCAGGCCAACGTCCGGCTGCCGTGGGACGAGATCGACATGGACTTCATGAACCTGAACCAGGCCGCCCACGGCGACCGGGAGTTCGGGTTCGTCCAGACCCGGCTCGGGGTGGCCCGCAAGACGGTGGCCGGACACGTGAGCGACCCGCGCGTCGCGCTTCGCGTCGGCGCCTGGACCCGGGCGGCGATCGGCTGGTCGGCGATGCGGTCGCTGCGCCTGGCCCGGTTCGGCGACAACATGCGCGACGTCGCGGTGACCGAGGGGGACAAGGTCGAGGCCGAACTGCGGTTCGGGGTGTCGGTCAACACCTACGGGGTCAATGACCTGGTCCGGGTGGTCGACGAGGTAGCCGACGCGCAGATCGACGACCTGGTCAAGGAGTACGACGACACCTTCCGGGTCGCCGCCGAGTTGCGGCCGGGCGGCGAGCGACACGACTCGCTGCGGTACGCGGCCCGGCAGGAGATCGGGCTGCGTACGTTCCTGGACGCCGGCGGGTTCCGCGCGTTCACCACGAACTTCGAGGACCTCGGCGGGCTGCGGCAACTGCCCGGCATCGCCGTGCAGCGGCTGATGGCCGACGGGTACGGCTTCGGTGGGGAGGGGGACTGGAAGACCTCCGTGCTGGTGCACACCCTCAAGGCGATGTCGGTGGGCACCAAGGGCGGCACCTCCTTCATGGAGGACTACACCTACGACCTCACCCCCGGCGAGGAACTCATCCTCGGCGCGCACATGCTCGAGGTGTGTCCGACAATCGCCGCGGACGTGCCGAACGTGGAGATCCACCCGCTGGGCATCGGTGGCCGGGAGGATCCGGTCCGGCTGGTCTTCGACGCCGAGCCGGGCCCGGCGGTGGTGCTCGGCCTGGCGGACATGGGCGAGCGGTTCCGGCTGGTGGCCAACGAGGTCGACGTGGTGCCGCCACCACAGCCGCTGCCCCGGCTCCCGGTGGCCCGGGCCGTCTGGCAGCCCCGCCCGCACCTGGCCGGCTCGGCCGAGGCGTGGATCACTGCGGGGGCCCCGCACCACACCGTGCTCTCCCAGGCGGTGGGTGTGGAGGAGCTGCACGACCTGGCCGAGATGGCCCGTACCGAGCTTGTGGTCATCGACGCCGACACCGAGCCCCGGCGCTTCGCCGCCGAACTGCGCTGGAACCAGGCGTACTACCGGCTCGCCCGGGGTTTCTGACCGCATCAAACACGGCCGGCGGGTCGGGTCCACTGTCGATGGACCCGGCCCGCCGGCTGCTGCATACGGTGCCGTCCGCGGCTCGTTCGTTGAGAGTATGTTACGTCTTGACTAACGGCCTGTTATCGCTCACAGTCGATACCTAAGACGGACGATATCTATGGCTGGCCGGGCCGTTAGCGTCTCGTCGAGGGCAAATCACCCAAGTCTGCGCCCCCTTGGGCAGGGGGCATTGTTAGCGATCACATGCCGCTCGCCGACGGCGCCACGGGCGCTGCGGTGAAGACCGCGCTTGTCGACGGTCGATACGGCACCTCGTTTCCGAAAGGAAGGTCATGGCTACCTTGGACGGGATCGCACCGCCTGCGCCGGGTCGGCGTAGGTGGCTGTCGCGGGTTGCCGCGGCAGCTGTGGCGGTAGTGGTGGGCGGAACGCTGGTGGCGGCGGTGACCTCGACG
>NZ_JCANNB010000047.1:0-45566 GCF_059553435.1 Micromonospora sp. PRAS1 | reverse complement strand
GCGGATCAGCGCGAAGACGCCCCAGCCCAGGTACTCGCGGCGGTGGCGGACGTGGCGCAGCGGATCCTCGGTCAGCTCCTGCCGCAGTTCGTCGGCGAGCGGATCCGCCGGATTGTCATCCAGCCAGCGACGTAGGTTGAGCCAGTGCGCCGCCGCGTAACGGTCCCAACTGTCCTGATCGGCCAGCACCATCTCGACCAGGTCCCAGCCCTGCTCACCGAAGAGACCGACAAGTCCGGGCAGATCCCGGAAGTCGTCACGGGTGGTGGCGTGGCAGCCCTCGACGGTTGCCTGGTCGGGCGGATCGATCCGCCAGTACGGCTCGCCGACAAGCGCCATCCCGCCCGGCCGCAGGCTCCGAGTCAGGATCTCCAGGGTGCCGGGGACACCGTCGCCGATCCAGGTCGCACCGACGCACGCCGCCACGTCGACCGGCCCGTCGGAGACGTACGTCGCGGCGTCACCGTGCACGAACCGCACCTGCTCGGCCACCCCCAACTCGGCGGCCCGCTGCCCGGCGGCGGCGGTGAAGGCGGTGCTGATGTCGACGCCGGTGCCGACCACCCCGTGGTCGCGGGCCCAGGTGCAGAGCAGCTCACCCTTGCCGCTACACAGGTCGAGGATCGACGTGCCCGGAGCGAGTTTCAGCGCCCGGCCCAGGGTGGCCAGCTTGCTGGCGTCGAACGGGTTGAGGATGCGGAGGTCGCCCTCCCGGATGACGAAACTACGCGGTAGGTCCATGAACCCGGCACGCTAGCCAGCCGTACCGCCCGGGCCAACCGATTAACCCAGATGTCGGCCGCTCAGAGCGCGCTGACGGTCTCCGGGGCACGTTCCCGCCGGGACAGCGTACGCACCACCGCGAGGGGGCCGTGCCGCCATGCGGCGATGCGGGTGAGCAGGTCGTTCGTCAGTTCGATGGCCTCCGTCGGCAGCTCGGGCGTCGGCAGGTCGAGACTGACCGCCAGATCGTCGACGTGCACCACCAGCTCCATCAGTCGGGTCAGCAGGAAGTCGTCGACGGCCAGACCCCAGTCACCGAGGTCGACGATCCGGTGCGGCGGCTCGGCGGGCACCGTGTGGCGCAGCTTCGCCAGCACCTCCTCGACCTCGGCGGCGAGCCGATCGGCGGTGGTCTCGGCGGCGGCCCGCTCACCCCGGTCCCGGATGTCGGTGTTATCGGCGTCGTCGGCGCTTGTGGTCACCCAGTCGCTGCCGGTGAAGTGCGCCAGCACCTCGATCGCGCGATGTCCCGGTGGCGCGTCGAGCAGCTCCGCCGGCTGGGTGACCTGGTTGGCGAGGTGCCGGGCCAGCCCGCCGACGGAGTAGTACGGCAGCGCGCTCGGCGTCGTCCAGCGCTCGGCCAGCACCGGCGTACGCAGCAGCGTGGCGACGATGCCGGCGGCGGCGAGGTAGGCGTGCCGGGTGGTGACCTCGCGGGACGACAAACCCGGATCGACGCGCAGGCCCCAGTCGGGCTGCCCAAACCAGTCCAACCGGGCCGCGGTCTGCTCGGCGTGCTCGGTCAGCAGCAGCCGCACACTGTGCACCGCCAGCAGCATCGCCTGGAGGGAGTCCACTCCGAACGCGGCGTCGACCGCACCCTCGCCCAGTCCCTCGATCTGGAACGGGCAGCACCAGTCACCGCCCGGCAACGGGTCGGGGTGCGGCTTGCCGAACCGGACGACCACCTCCGACGTGGCACCGTCCGGAGCGACGATCGCGATCCGCCGCTCGGCGACGACCTCACCCAGCTCGTACAACGCCACGCTCCTATGCCCCGGCCGGAACCGCGATGATATCCAACCCGTTCGCCGGTTCGAGATACCCGCGCAGGGTGTGCGCGTCGGGGGCGGTGGCGGTCCACAGTGTCGCCGGGCCACCGGCCAGCGGCAGCCGCGCGACGGTCCCCCGCACCGCCGGCGCCTCGGCGGGCCGGGCCGGGTCGACCACCAGCAGCGAGCCGGTGGCCGGTGCGTCGCCGAGCACCGCCGGACCGGACCAGCCGGGGGCGTCCGGCCCGACCGTCAGGGACTGCCGCAGCAGGGGCCGGCCGGCCAGGTCGACCCAGGTGTTGATCTCGGCGTGGCCGGGCTGCTCGCCGTGCCGGCCGCAGATCAGCTCGTCGCGCCAGTGCAGGGTGCCGCCCTCGGCGACCTCCACCTGGGCGTCGGCGACGTGCGCGCAGTCGGCCGCCGCGACCAGTTGCTCAGGCAGCCAGTGCAGGGTGGCTCCCGCCGCGACGGTGACCCGGACCAGCATCCGGGACACCGCGCCGGGGCGGCCCGGCAGCGCGATGGAGGCGGCGACCGTCCGCACGCGTACCACCGCAGCCGGGCCGACCTCGACGTCCAGCCGCAGTTCGTCGCCGGCGAGCGGACCGGCCGCGCCGCCGACGACGTACACCGTGACACCACCGCCCGCGCCCGGGACCTGGCGCAGCAGCAGCGGGCTCTCGCCGCGCAGCTCGGCCAGCGTGGTTCGGCCGTGCCGGTCGGCCCGGGCCACCAGCCGGGCGGTGGCCCGCATCAGGCCGGCCCGGCGGGAATCGTGACGGCCGGCTCGGGGCGGTCGATGCCGGCCGGCGGTACGGCGGCATGGTCCGCCGTGACCAGCGCCGTCGCGGCGCGGTGGTGGGCCAACTCGTGGCGGATCCAGGCGGCGACCCGGGTGGCGAGGGGGTCCTCGGTGATGGACTGGAAGACCGTCGGCAGCTCGCCCCGGCGGGCGCGGGCGTCGCGGTCCATCACGGACAGGTCGGCGCCGACCATGGGGGCCAGGTCGGTCTTGTTGATGACCAGCAGGTCGGCGGCGGTCACCCCGGGACCACCCTTGCGTGGCACCTTGTCCCCGCCGGCCACGTCGACCACGAAGATCTGCCGGTCGACCAGGCCCCGGCTGAAGGTGGCGGTCAGGTTGTCGCCGCCGCTCTCCACAAGCACCAGGTCCAGCGGGCCCAGCGCCTCGGCCAACTCGTCGACCGCGTCGAGGTTGGCGCCGATGTCGTCGCGGATCGCCGTGTGCGGGCAGCAACCGGTCTCCACCGCGCGGATCCGGGCCGGGTCGAGCACCCCGGCGCGCTTGAGGAAGTCGGCGTCCTCAGTGGTGTAGATGTCGTTGGTCACCACGCCGAGGCGCAGTTCGTCGGCGAACGCCCGGCAGAGGGCGGCGACCAGGGCGGTCTTGCCGGAGCCGACCGGTCCGCCGATGCCGACCCGCAACGCCCGCCCGGCGGCCGGCAGCGGGGCGTGCGGGTCGACCCCCGGTTCGGGGTGGGTGTGTGGAACGGACTCGTCGTGCTCGAATTCAGGACGCAAAGAGACGCACCTCCCAGGTGGCGTGGGCTTCGGCATGGATGTCGGCGAGCGGAGCAGCGGCGGCCGGCAGCCGCTGCGGTGGTGCCTCGGCGGCCCGAGCCGCCCGCGCCGCGACGGCGTCGCAGGCGCCGGCGAGCCGCACCAGCAGGGACTGGACCTGATACGGATCGAGGCCGAGCAGGCGTACGGCGGCGCTGGCCGAGCCGGACACCGTGGCGTGGGCGGCGACCGTGGCGACCTGCGCCGGGTCGAGGCCGGCGGCGGCGCCGACCAGTCCCAGCACCAGCGGCTGGTGCGGCCCGCCCGGCTCGGCCGGCAGGTCGTCGAAGGTGGCGGTCGGCCAGATCCGGCGGCCCGCCCGCAGCAGCGCCCGGCCCTGCCGGCGGGAGACCGAACGCTGGGCGGGCGAGGCGGTACGGGCGTCCAGTTCGGCGTCCAGCCGGACCAGCACGGCCGGCCGCCCCGCCGACCAGGCCGCCCGCCGGGCCGCCGCCGCGAAGGCCGCCGCGACCAGTCCGGCGGTGGCCAGCCGACCGCGCAGGTACGCGTCCAGCGTGGCCAGGTCGGTCACCCGGCCGCCCGCCACGGCCGCCTCCAGCCCGGTCGAGTGGGCGTGCGCCCCGGCCGGGAAGCGCCCGTCGGCGAGGAGCAGCAGCATCGTCGAGATACCCATCAGAACAGGAAGTACCGCTGAGCCATGGGCAGCTCGGTCACCGGATCCGGGTCGACCGTCTCGCCGTCGATCCGGACCGTGAAGGTGTCCGGGTCGACCTCGATGCGCGGCAGGGCTCCGTTCTCCGGCAGGTCGGTCTTGCCGCGCGACCGCACGTCGGCCACCGGCGCCACCCGGCGCCGCACGTCCAGCCGCAGTCCGGCGTCCAGCGCCGCCGGGGCGACGAAGGCCAGGCTGGTGGCGGCCGCCGCGCCGCCGTACGCGCCGAACATCGGCCGTGGCAGCATCGGCTGCGGGGTCGGGATGGAGGCGTTCGCATCACCCAGCTGGGCGTACGCGATCATGCCGCCCTTGATCACCAGGTGTGGACGTACGCCGAAGAAGGCCGGCTCCCAGAGCACCAGGTCGGCGAGCTTGCCCGGCGCCACCGACCCGATCTCGTGGTCGAGGCCGTTGGCCATGGCCGCGCAGATCGTGTACTTCGCGACGTACCGCCGGGCCCGGTGGTTGTCGGCGCGACCGTCGCCGGGCAGCGCGCCCACCCGGGCCTTCATCACGTGCGCGCTCTGCCAGGTCCGCAGCACGATCTCACCGACCCGGCCCATCGCCTGCGAGTCCGAGCCGATTATGGAGATCGCCCCGAGATCGTGCAGCAGATCCTCGGCGGCCATTGTGGACGGCCGGATCCGGCTCTCGGCGAACGCCAGGTCCTCGGGCACGGCGGGGTTCAGGTGATGGCAGACCATCAGCATGTCGAGGTGCTCGGCGAGGGTGTTGCGGGTGTACGGGCGGGTCGGGTTGGTCGACGAAGGCAGCACGTTCGGCTCGCCGGCGACGGTGATGATGTCCGGCGCGTGCCCGCCCCCCGCCCCCTCGGTGTGGTACGAGTGGATCGCCCGGCCGCCGATCGCGCGCAGCGTGTCGGCGACGAACCCGGCCTCGTTGAGCGTGTCGGTGTGGATGGAGACCTGCACCCCCGAGGCGTCGGCGACCCGCAGGCAGGCGTCGATCGCCGCCGGGGTGGTCCCCCAGTCCTCGTGCAGCTTGAACCCGCCGGCACCGGCCCGCAACTGCTCCCAGAGCGCCTCCGTGGAGACCGTGTTGCCCTTGCCGAGCAGCAGCACGTTCACCGGGAACGCGTCGAGCGCCTCGTGCATCCGGGCCAGGTGCCAGCCGTTCGGGGTGACCGTGGTGGCCCGGGTGCCCTCGGCCGGGCCGGTGCCGCCACCGACCAGGGTGGTGACCCCGCTGGCCAGCGCCTCGGTGACGATCTGCGGGCAGATGAAGTGCACGTGCGTGTCGACCGCCCCGGCGGTCAGGATCCGGCCGTTGCCGGCGATCACCTCGGTGGCCGGGCCGATGACCAGGTCGGGGTGGACGCCGTCCATGGTGTCCGGGTTGCCGGCCCGGCCCAGCGCGACGATCCGCCCGTCCCGCAGCCCGACGTCGGCCTTGACCACGCCCCAGTGGTCGAGCACCACGGCGCCGGTGATGACGGTGTCCAGGGCACCCTCGGCACGGGTCGCCCGGGACTGGCCCATCGACTCGCGGATCACCTTGCCACCGCCGAAGACCGCCTCGTCGCCGCCGGCGCAGTGATCGTGTTCGACCTCGATGAGCAGGTTCGTGTCGGCCAGCCGGATCCGGTCGCCGGTGGTCGGCCCGTACAGGGCGACGTACCGGTCACGCTCCACGGCGCTCACGCGTCCCGCCTCCCGTCCAGCGCGCCGCCGCACTCGCCGCGCAGGCCCGGTACGACCCGGGTACCGGCGAGCGGCACCAGGTCGACGCTGCGGCTCACCCCCGGTTCGAAGCGCACCGCCGTGCCGGCCGGTACGGCGAGCCGCTGCCCCCACGCGGCGTCCCGGTCGAAGTCCAGGGCCGGGTTGGCCTCGGCGAAGTGGTAGTGCGAGCCGACCTGCACCGGCCGGTCGCCGGTGTTCACCACCAGCAGCGTGGTCACCGGCCGACCGGCGTTGATCTCCACCGGGCCGTCGGCCGGCAGGATCTCCCCGGGGATCACGGGATCGGGTGGTGCACCGTCACCAGCTTGGTGCCGTCCGGGAACGTCGCCTCCACCTGCACCTCCCCCAGCAACTCGGGGATGCCGTCCTGCACGTCGTCCCGGCTCAGCACGGTGCGACCGGAGGACATCAGGTCGACCACGGACCTGCCGTCGCGCGCCCCTTCGAGCAGGAAGGCGGTGATCACCGCGACGGCTTCCGGATAGTTGAGGCGCAGGCCGCGCTCGCGGCGACGCCTGGCGACGTCGGCCGCCACGTGGACGAGCAGGCGGTCCTGCTCGTGCGGGGTGAGGTACAACTGGGGCTCCCGGTGGGTGTCCGCGCCCCCATGTAACCGCCGGGCCGGCGCCTCGACGCGCCACCGCACGGTTCGGGGTTCGCCCGCCGGCACACCACCACGCGCCTGGGGCCCGGGAGTGCCACCCTCCCGGCCCGCGTGCTGGACCACCGACGGTGTCGTCTCGGATGCGGACCGCACCGCCCACCGCTGACCAGACCGTAAGGGATCACGCGCCTCCGGGCAACACCCCCGTACCCCGGCCATCCGCGTGAGGGGCGTCATAACGGGTGGACGCTCCCCCGTCACCTGCTGCTAGCCTCGTCGGCAGGTCATGAGCGCCAGCGTCAAGCCCCGGCTCGCTGGCCGGCAACCCTCGTCCGCGCAGGGGTGCCCCGGGTGAGGACCAGGCATCGGAGCAGCCTCCGGTGCAAGCGTGGCCTGGTTGCCCAGGTCATCACGACCTGAAGGAGAGCCATGCCGTACGACCCTCGATCCGCTCCTGTCATCCCCGGTGCCGGCCTGACCCAACGCCGGCACGTCGACATGATGCGGGTGTGCAGCGCCGCGTGTAGCTGACCGCGCCGGTCGGGTCGGCCGACCAATCTCTCGCTTTCCCACGATCCGTTCCAGCGGTCCGTCCTGCGACGGACCGTCGGTGTGGCACGTCCGTGCCCGCCGTAGCTCAATCAGGAGACACCTGTGCGATTCCTTCCTGCCCTGACCCGGGCCGCCGCCGTCGGCACCGCCGCCATCCTCGCTGCCGCCACCCTGACCGCCTGCGGCTCCGACTCCGCCGGTGGCACCGCCGACAACCCGTACAACCTGCTCCAACCCGGGGTGCTGCGGGCCGGCACGCTCACCGACGCCCCGCCGAACGTGTACCTCTCCGACGGCAAGTTCACCGGCTTCGACAACGACCTGCTGGTCGCCGCCGCCGACAAACTCGGGCTGACTGTGGAGTTCGTCGGCACCGACTTCTCGGCGCTGCTGTCGCAGGTGAACACCCGCAAGTTCGACATCGGCAGCTCCTCGATCACCATCACCGAGGCGCGGAAGAAGACCGTCGACTTCGGCAACGGGTACGACTTCGGCTACTTCGGCCTGGACGTACCCGCCGGATCGACGCTGAGCAGCTTCGACGAACTGCCCGGCAAGCGGGTGGTGGTCGTGCAGGGCACCGTCCAGGACGACTACGCCACCAACAAGGGCCTCGACCCGGTACGTGTGCCCGACTACAACGGCGCGATCAACCAGCTCAAGGCCGGCACCGCCGATGCCTGGATCGCCCCGGCCGAAATCGGTGAGAAGACCGCGGCGGACAGCGGCGGCAAGATCAAGGTGGCCGCCACCGAACTCAGCCCCGCCCCGACCGCGTACGCCTTCGCCAAGGGCAACGACGCGCTGCGCGAGGCGCTGAACAAGGCGCTCGACGAGGTGATCGCCGACGGCACCTGGACCCGGCTCCAGGAGCAGTACTACCCGGGCCGGCCCATCCCGGACGACTTCACCCCGGGCAGCGGCGAGGTTTCGGTGCCCTCGGCGGCAGGTTCGGCGGCGCCCTCGGCGTCGGCCGCTTCCTGAAGTAGGACGACGAGCGAGCCGGGCGGAGGTTGACCGTGGATCCGTTGCGCACCCTGTGGGAGACGTTCTTCGACTGGGAGTCGATGCGCGAGGCACTACCCGAGATGCTCACCGTCGGGTTGCCGAACACGCTGATCCTGGCGGTCACCGCCGCCCTGCTCGGCTCGGCGCTGGGCATCCTGCTGGCCGTGGCGGGCATCTCGCGTACCCGATGGTTGCGCTGGCCGGCCCGGGTCTGGACCGACGTGTTCCGCGGTCTGCCGGCGGCGGCGACGATCCTGCTGATCGGCGTCGGCCTGGCGCCGCTCGGCATGCAGGTGTGGGGGCCCAACCCGTACCCGCTTGGCATCCTGGCGCTGTCGCTGATCGCCTCCGCGTACATCGGGGAGATCTTCCGCTCCGGCATCCAGTCGGTGGAGGCGACCCAGCTGGAGGCGGCTCGCGCACTGGGCTTCTCCTGGTGGGAGGCGATGCGGATGGTGATCATCCCGCAGGGCATCCGCCGGATCCTGCCGGCCTGGGTGAACCAGCTGATCGCCCTGATCAAGGACTCCAGCCTGGTCTACTTCCTCGGCCTGCTGGCCAGCCAGCGGGAGCTGTTCCGGATCGGGCAGGACTACGCGGCCAACACCGGCAACCAGTCCGCGCTGCTGCTGGCCGGGCTCTTCTACCTGGCGCTGACCGTGCCGCTGACCCACGTGGTCAACTGGATCGACCGGCGGCTGCGGCACGGCCGACCGGCGACCGGACCGGCCGGCGACGACCCCGACGACCTGGACCTGGCGCTGCCCGGCGCCGCCGGAGGCAACCAGCGATGAGCAAATCGGTAAGTCTCAGCCTGCGCGACGTGCACCTGGCCTTCGGGCAGCACCAGGTGCTGCGCGGAGTCGACCTGGACGTGGCCCGGGGCGCCACCGCCTGCGTGATCGGCCCGTCCGGGTCGGGCAAGTCGACCCTGTTGCGTACGGTCAACCGGCTGCTCGAACCCGACCGCGGCGACGTGCTGCTTGACGACCGCAGCGTGCTGCGCGACGACCCGGACGCCCTGCGACAGCGGATCGGCATGGTGTTCCAGCAGTTCAACCTCTTTCCGCACATGAGCGTGCTGCGCAACATCACCCTCGCCCTGCGCCGGATCCGCAAGCTCGGCGAGGACGAGGCGGCGGCGCTCGCCCGCGAGCACCTGGACCGGGTGGGGCTGGCCGCAAAGGCCGACGCCCGGCCGGCGCACCTCTCCGGCGGGCAGCAGCAACGGGTCGCCATCGCCCGCGCGCTGGCCATGCAGCCGGAGGTGATGCTCTTCGACGAGGCCACCTCGGCGCTGGACCCGGAACTGGTCAAGGGCGTGCTGGCGCTGATGGCGGACCTCTCCGCGCAGGGCATGACCATGGTGGTGGTGACCCACGAGATGGGCTTCGCCCGCCAGGTCGCGGACACCGTCGCCTTCATGGACGCCGGAGTGGTGCTGGAGGCCGGCGAACCGGAAACGATCTTCGAGTCCGCCCGGCACCCCCGCCTACGCCGCTTCCTCTCCCAGGTGCTCTAGCGCTCACCAGCGAATGGTGGTGGGAATTACGGCTGAGGTTGAGACCTGGCCTGCCACTCGTCACGGACATCAACATTGCCGGCGGCGGCTGGCCAGGATGGCCAACGTTTCCCGGCGTACCTCACCGGGCTCGCGGATGAGGCGACGATGGGCAAACCGGACCACCAGGATGCCGACGGTGGCGAGCAGCGCGTCACGTCGCAGGTCGACCTCGCGCTGGCGCGGATCACCGTGCGAGGCCGTGCCGTCCAACTCGATGTCGACCCGCTCCCGCTCGGCATACAGGTCGAGGTACATCGTCCGTCCCGCCACCCGGACACGTACCTGTCGCCGCAGCGCCGGCATTCCGGGACCGGTGAATACCCGATCATGCCCCCAGATCTCGAGCGGACTACGGCAGCCGACGGCGAGCCGGTGCACGAGGCCGCGGAGTTCACCGCGGCCGGCAAGCTTCGGCACGAGCGCCAGCGCAGCGCCGAGCCGTTGTGGCGTGGTCCGGCGATCGTTTACCGCCTGGATGACCGATCCGGCTCGATCGTCCGCCGACAGCACCGGCCACGCCGTCACCAGCGCGTCCTCGATCGGAGTGACCGGTACACCGCGACGCGTCACGACCTGCGGTGGTCGCGGCGTGAACGCCGTGCGGTGGTGCACCACCAGGTGCGGTCTGCTCCGCAACCCCGTGGTGAGAGGGACGTCGAGATGCAGCGGTTCGCCAGGTGACTGTGGACGCAGCCCGTGCACGTCCAGCGCGGTAAGCGAGCTGAACGCCGCGGGTCCGTCGGCGTACGCCAGCACCGCCCGCCGAGCGACCTCGGGTGGCACCGCGGCCAGCGGTACCGGCGGAAGCGCTCCGGCCAACAGTCTCCCGTCGACGTAAACCGCTGGCAGCACCCGACACAGCAGGCCATTGCGGTACCCGCTTCGCAACGTCCACGGCGGCACGACCTCGAGCGCTTGTGCCCGGGTCACCACCCCGCCACGGGCATCGAGCAGGCCACGGAGTACGGCATCCATGGCCGCAGAGCGTGCTGCGCCCGAGCACCGCCCGCCGCCCCCTGTGGACAGCCACCGCTGCTGTGCACAGTCCCCGCGCGGTGGGTCGGTTGTGCTATGAGGGTGGCTGATCGTCTGTCGTTGAGTGACTACTTTCGCGGCGTGTCGAGTCACTCGGCGACAGACGATCACGTGGGCTAGCTGTACTGCTAGCGCGGGGTGTCGCGGTGGCGGAAGGTGGTCAGGCCGGCCGCCAGCAGCAGCACCGCCGCGACGGTGAGGGTGAGCAGCGGCAGCACGGTGAGGTCGGCGGCGGGTACCGAGGGGATGTGGGTGTAGGGCGACAGGTTGAGGGCGGCCTGCGGCAGGTCGAGCACGACGCCCAACTGGCCGAGCAGCAGGAAGACGATCAGCACCGTCCAGCTCAGCGCGACCGACAAGCGCGGCAGCGCGCCGAACAGGGCGGTCACCACGCCGGCGACCACCAGCAGGGCCGGCAGCCGCAGCAACGCCGCCCCGGCCAACTCGACGGTCCACCCGAGCGGGTCGCCGGCGGCTAGGCCGTAGCCGAGTCCGGTGGTGACGCCGGCCAGCAGCATCAGCGCCAACGCGCCGAGAACCGCGCCGAGCACCTGCGTACCGAGCCATCGGGTGCGGCCGACCGCCGTGGCGAGCAGCGCCTCCAGCACACCGTCGGACTCGTCGTTGCGGGTGCGCAGCAGGGCCTGGACGACGTACGCCCCGATGGTCAGCGCGAACAGGCCGAGCATCGCGGCCAGGTACGAATCGACCAGCTCCGCCCCGCCACCGAGTTGGGCGATCGCCTCGGCGGCCTGCGGATTCTCGGCGATCATGGCGTCGACCTCGTTTCCGGCCACCCCCATGGAGAGTCCGAGCACCGCCACCGCGACCGCCCAACCGGCAAGCGAGCCGCGGTGCAGCCGCCAGGTCAGTCCGGCCGGGCTGAGCAGCCCGGCGGCGGCCCGTGCCGGCCCGCGCCGCGCCGCGAACAGGCCGGCGCCGACGTCCCGGCGTTCGGCCAGCGCGAAGGCCACGGCGACACTGACGAGGAGCAGGGCGACGGGCAGCGCGAGAACCCACAAGCGTTCCGTGCCGAAGGCCCGGACCTGGGTGCCCCAGCCCAACGGCGAGAGCCAGGTGGGCCAGGCGCTCTCCAGCCGGACTCCACCTGCCGCGCTCTCGCCGAGCACGTCGCCGGCCGCCCGCAGCAGGAACGCGACCCCCACCGCGGCGGCGGCGAGCGCGTTGCCGCCCCGGGAGGTGACGGTCAGTTGGGCGGTGACGGCGGCGACACCGGTGAAGGCGACGCCGATGCCGCCGATCGCCGCGGCGGCGGACGCCGATCCGGCAACCGGCAGCCCCGCGCCGACGAACGCCAGCGCGAGCAGGCCGGCGGCCAGCACGTTGGCCCCGACCACGACCACCAGGGCGGCGGTGAGCAGGGCGTACCGGCCGACGGCGGCGGCACCGAGCAGTTCGGCCCGGCCGGTCTCCTCGTTCTGCCGGGTGTGCCGGATCACCGCGAAGGTGCTGAGCAGCGCGGCGAGCAGGGCCAGGGTGAGGTACGTCTCGGTGACCACCACTGCACCGAGTTCGATGCTGGCGATCGGACCGTTGAAGGCGCGGGCGACCACGCTCGTGACGACCGTTTCGGCGTAGCCGACGCGGGTCTGCTCGTCCGGGTAGAGGCCGGCGACGCTCTCGGCGAGGGCGTACCCGATCAGCGGCGTGCCGAGCACCCAGATCGCCAGCCGGATCCGGTCCCGGCGCAGCGCGAGTCGGACCAGTCGGAACGTACCGGTGAAGGCGCTCATCAGGCACCACCCGCGGTGGCGGCCCGACCGCCGTTGGCGCTGTCGCCGTAGTGCCGCAGGAACAGTTCCTCCAGGGTGGGCGGTGCGCTGGTCAGCGCCTGCACCTCGAAGCGGACCAGGTGAGCGAGGAGGGTGTCGAGGTGCGCGGGCTCGACCTCCAGCCGGACCCGGCCGTCGATCGGGCGCACCTCGTGCACCCCGGGCAGCGTCTCCAGGCCGGTAAGCGGGCGGCCGGTCTGGACGGTCACCGTGGTGCGGGCGAGGTGCCGCAGTTCGGCAAGGGTGCCGGCCTCCACCACCCGGCCCTCGCGGATGATGCTCACCCGGTCGCAGAGCGCCTCGACCTCGGCCAGCACGTGGCTGGAGAGCAGCACGCTCGCACCGGCACCGGTCAGCTCCCGAACCTCCTCCTGGAACACCGCCTCCATCAGCGGGTCCAGCCCTGAGGTCGGCTCGTCCAGCACGTACAGCTCGACGTCGGAGGCGAAGGCCGCGACGATGGCGACCTTCTGTCGGTTGCCCTTGGAGTAGGTGCGGCACTTCTTCGTCGGGTCCAGGTCGAAACGGTCCAGCAACTCGTCGCGACGGCGCTGGTCCAGCCCGCCGCGCAACGCGCCGAACAGGTCGATCGCCTCGCCACCGGAGAGGTTGGGCCAGAGGTTGACGTCGCCCGGCACGTAGGCCAGCCGCCGGTGCAGCGCGACCGCGTCGCGCCACGGATCGCCGTCGAGCAGCCGTACCTGCCCGGAGTCGCGACGCAGCAGACCGAGCAGGATCCGGATGGTGGTCGACTTGCCGGAGCCGTTGGGCCCGAGGAAGCCGTGCACCTCCCCCGGTTCCACCCGCAGGTCGAGCCCGTCGAGTGCGCGTACCCCACCGAAGGTCTTGACGAGGTTCTCAATCGAGATCACTGACATGGACGCCCTCCCGCCGTACCGGTGTCGATCCCACTCTACTGACCGATGGTAAGGGAGTGGCGCAGCCATGCTTTCCGACGGTCAAAGCCGACTACGCTGTCCTCCATGACCTGGGCGGAAACCGACGACACGCGCAGCCGGATCCTGCGCGCCGCGCTCGACCTCTTCGCCGAGCAGGGCTACCAGCGCACCTCGCTACGCCAGATCGCCGAGCGACTCCGGCTGACCAAGGCCGCGATCCTCTACCACTTTCCCAGCAAGGGAGACCTGCTCACCGCCCTGGCCGAGCCCATGGTCCGTGGCCTGGAGACGCTGGTGGAGACCGCCGGGGCACTGCCGCCCGAGCAGGCGAGGTGGACCCTGCTGGAGGGCTGGGTGGACCTCATGCTCGAACACCGCGCCCCGCTCGGCATGCTCTTCCACGATCTCGCGCTGGTCGACCGGGGCAACACGTACCACCGGCTGGTGCGGATCGCCATGCGGGCCAACGAGATAGTCGCCGGGCCGGAGGGGCAGCGCCGCGACCGGGTCCGGGCGGTACAGGCGATCGCGATGTGCAGTGATCCGGTGGTGTTCCTCCTGGACGTACCCGCACCGGTGCTGCGGGCCGACATGCTCGACGGCGTCCGCCGCCTGCTGAGTGTCGGGGCAGCCGACCACTGTGGCCCGGGCGACGGCGCAGCCGCGGACGGCACCCGGATCGACGGTGCGACGCCGGACGGCCCGGTCGCCGGTGCGACGCCGGACGGCGTCCCGGACCTCGCGCCGAGTCGCACCCAGGTCCCGGCAACGCGGGTCACCGGGCGGCGACGGCCGGGACGTCCGCCGGCGATGACCGCGGAGCAGGTGCTGGCCGCCCGCCGGATGCATGCGGCCGGCACCCATTCGGCCGACGAGATCGCCGCCGAGTTCGGCGTCTCCCGGGCCACCCTCTACCGGTATCTCGAATCATCATCGAGTACTGAGACGATTTCCGGATAGTTTTGAGACGGGATGTTAATAGGGGGCCCTTCCTCTACACGAGGCGTTAACAGGGGGCCCCTCCTTCGTGGTCAGTCGATGTCGACCCAGTCGAGGGTGCGCTGGACGGCCTTGCGCCAGCCGCCGTAGCCGGCCTCGCGCTGCTCCGGCGACCAGGTCGGTTGCCAGCGCCGACTCTCGTTCCAGTTCTCCCGCAACTCATCGGTGTCCCGCCAGAAACCGACGGCCAGGCCGGCGGCGTACGCCGCGCCGAGGGCGGTGGTCTCGCCGACCACCGGCCGGCTGACCGGCACGCCGAGGATGTCCGCCTGCAACTGCATGCAGAGGTCGTTGACGGTGACCCCGCCGTCGACCTTGAGGCACTCCAGGGATACGCCGGAATCCTGCGCCATCGCCTCGGCCACGTCCCGGCTCTGGTAGCAGATCGCCTCCAGGGTGGCCCGGGCGATGTGGGCGTCGGTGTTGTAGCGGGACAGCCCGACGATGGCGCCCCGGGCGTCGGCGCGCCAGTACGGGGCGAACAGGCCGGAGAAGGCGGGCACGAAGTAGACCCCGCCGTTGTCCTCGACCTGGCGGGCCAGGTTCTCGCTCTGCGCGGCACTGCTGATGATTTTCAGCTGGTCGCGGAGCCACTGCACCGCCGAGCCGGTGACGGCGATCGAGCCCTCCAGCGCGTAGACCGGCGCCGCACCGGCGAACTGGTAGCAGACGGTGGTGAGCAGCCCGGCCTTCGACCGGACGATCTCGGTGCCGGTGTTGAGCAGCATGAAGTTGCCCGTACCGTAGGTGTTCTTCGCCTCGCCCGGCGCGAAGCAGACCTGTCCGACGGTGGCGGCCTGCTGGTCGCCCAGGTCACCGGCGATCCGGACCGGACCGCCGAACGGCCCGGTCGGCAGGGTGCTGCCGTAGGCGTGCGGGTCTGCGGAGGGGACGATCCGGGGCAGCATGGCGCGGGGGATGTCGAAGAACGACAGCAACTCGTCGTCCCAGTCCAGCGTCTCCAGGTTCATGAGCATGGTGCGGCTGGCGTTTGTGGGGTCGGTGACGTGCGCACCGCCGTCGGTGCCGCCGGTGAGGTGCCACAGCAGCCAGGTGTCGGTGTTGCCGAAGACGGCCTCGCCGCGTTCGGCCGCCGCCCGGACACCCTCGACGTTCTCCAGGATCCACTGGATCTTGCCACCGGAGAAGTAGGTGGCCGGCGGCAGGCCGGCCTTGCGGCGGATCACCTCACCCCGGCCGTCCCGCTCCAGGGCGGCAGCGATCCGGTCGGTACGCGTGTCCTGCCAGACGATGGCGTTGTAGTACGGCCGGCCGGTGCGCCGGTTCCACACCACAGTGGTTTCCCGCTGGTTGGTGATGCCGAGCGCGACCAGGTCCGCCGCGGCCAGGTTGTGTGTGTTCAGGGCCGTCCGCACGACCGTCTGGGTCCGCTCCCAGATCTCCAGCGGATTGTGCTCGACCCAGCCGGCACGCGGCAGGATCTGCTGATGTTCGAGCTGGTGGCGGCCGACCTCGTTACCGCTACGGTCGAAGATCATGAATCGGGTGCTGGTGGTGCCCTGGTCCACGGCGCCGACGAAATCGGTCACGCACGCTCCCCCTTCTCGTCCCGGGTCGTCACGTCCCGCACTCTGGCGGTGGCCGCCGCGGGCGCTCTGCTCTGCCTCAACCAACGCGATGCCCCACGCCGGAAACCGGTGCGCGGCTCGAAGCAGAGCAAAGCATGCCCCGGGGACCCTGGCCACCGCAGCGGCGCGCGACGGCCAGCGGGCCTCGAAAGTGCCGGCCGGGCACCCAACGTCGCCGCGCAGCTGGCATTGACGGACAGTAGTCGCGTGATTGTGTTGTCCGCGGCCGCTCCGCGATACTGATCAGGTGTCTGAAGAGCAATCCTCGGCGGCAGGTTCACCACCCCGCATATCTTGCCCTCAACCCCCGCTCCGCGCCCGATGTGGACAACGCAACGCTCTGCCGCCAGAAGCACCCGGATGCCCGGGAGGTGTCAGCCGAGGCGGAGCCCCGCTCCCAACTCCAGTTCTCTGGTTGCGTGTGGCCCCCGGTCCTCGGCACGGACCCGGACGGCTACTGGACCGTCCAGGTCCAGGAATTCGAGATACCCGGCAGTTACGCGGCCCAGAAATTCACCGCGATACAGGTCTTCTCGACCTCGTGCTTCGCCCTGACATTGGACTACCGCTTCCTTTCGGAAGGAACAGTCGCCCACTCCCGGTTCACGGTGGACAGCGTCCAGACGGTCTCGGGTTACGACGGTGAGGTGGTGAAACCTGTAGCCGGTCGACGCCACGCCAGGGTGGCAGCACCCTGGGATTGACGTTACTTCCAGTAACTGTTACGAGTAGTAGCATGCAATTGCCGTCCACTGGTGCCGACGGACCCCGCACCGCACCGGCCGGCCCACCGACCGCCCGCACCGGGCGCAAGGATCGCTGGGCCGACCACCGCGAGCAGCGGCGCCGCGCGCTGATCGCCGCCGCGGTGCAGGCCCTGCTGCGGTACGGCCCGGAGGTCGACATGGACCAGGTGGCGAGCACCGCCGGGGTGAGCAAGCCGGTGCTCTACCGCTACTTCACCGACAAGTCGCAGCTCTGGCTCGCCGTCGGCGAACACGTGGCGGCCCGGGTGGTCGCGGCGGTCGCCCCCGCCATCGAGCAGGTACGCGAGGAGCGCGATCTGGTCGAGGCGACCATCGACGCGTACCTCGCGGTGATCGAGTCCCAGCCCCGGCTCTACGAGTTCCTCGTCCACTCCTCCGGCGTACCGGGCATCCAGCAGCTGCTCGCCGGCACCAGCCGGCAGGTGGCCGCCGGGCTGGCCCGGGTCATCGGTGACCGGTTGCGCGCGCTCGGCCTGGACGCGGGCCCGGCGGAGCCGTGGGCGTACGGCCTGGTCGGCTTCGTGCAGGCGGTCGGTGACTGGTGGACCGGGCACGGCCAGCCGATCGGCCGGGCCGTGCTCACCGAGTACCTGACCACGCTGCTGTGGAGCGGGATCGAGGGCGTCCAGCGCAGCGCCGACCTGCCCCGCGAGCTGACCCGCGCGCACGAGCGGATCGCACCGTGAGTCACCACAGCGGGACGATGGAGCTCGACATCGCGATCGTCGGGGCCGGCTTCGGCGGCCTGGGCGCGGCCATCCAGTTGCAGCGGGCCGGTTTCACCGACTTTCTCGTCTTCGAGCGGGGCGACGACGTCGGCGGCACCTGGCGGGACAACACCTATCCCGGGTGCGCCTGCGACGTGCCGTCGCACCTGTACTCGTTCTCGTTCGCGCCCAACCCGTACTGGTCGGAGACCTTCTCCGGGCAGCGGGAGATCTGGGACTACCTGCGCGGCTGCGTGGACCGCTTCGGCGTACGCCCGAAGTTGCGGCTGCGCCACGAGCTGCGCAGGGCCGACTGGGACACCCGACGCGGACGCTGGCGGCTGGACACCTCCGGCGGTGCGTACTGGGCCCGGGTGTTGATCTGCGCCACCGGCCCGCTCAGCGAACCGGCCGTGCCCGACCTGCCCGGCCTCGACAGCTTCGCCGGCACCGTCTTCCACTCCGCCCGCTGGCGACCCGACCACGACCTGACCGGCCGCCGGGTCGCGGTGATCGGCACCGGTGCCTCCGCCGTGCAGTTCGTGCCCCGCATCCAGCCCGTCGTGGCCCGGCTGACCCTGTTCCAGCGCACCCCCGCGTGGCTCATGTCCCGCCGGTCACGTCGGATCAGCCGCCTGGAGCAGGCCGTGTTCCGGCGGATGCCGGTGACGCAGCGGGCCGTACGGGCCGCCGGCTACCTGGCGCGCGAGGCGATGGCCGTCGGTTTCCTGCATCCCACGGTGAATCGGATCGCCGCCCGGCGGTCGCTGCGCAAGCTGCGCCGCGAGGTCGACGATCCGGGACTGCGCGCCACCCTCACCCCCGGCTACACGATGGGCTGCAAGCGGGTGCTCATCTCCGACGACTACTGGCCGGCCCTGACCCGCGACAACGTCGACGTGGTCGACGCCGGCATCCGGCGGATCACCGCCGACGGTCTGGTCACCGCCGACGGCGGGCATCACCCGGCCGACACGATCATCTTCGGCACCGGCTTCCACGTCACCGACCCGCCGGTCGTCTCCCGCATCCACGGCCGGGACGGGCGCAGCCTCGCCGAGGAGTGGACGCCGAGCATGCGGGCGTACCAGGGCACCACCGTGGCCGGCTTCCCCAACCTGTTCTTCCTGCTCGGCCCGAACACCGGGCTCGGGCACACCTCGGTGGTGCTGATGATCGAGGCACAACTACGCTTGATCATGGGTGCCCTGCGGCACCTGCGGACCACCGGCGTACCCGCCATCGAACCCACCATCGAGGCGCAGCGGCGCTGGACCGAGCGGGTGGACCGGCGGATGCGCGGCACCGTCTGGCAGACCGGCTGCGCGAGCTGGTACCTCGACGCGACCGGTCGCAACAGCACCATCTGGCCGGGCTACGCCACCGGCTACCGGTGGCGGCTGCGCCGCTTCCGCCCCGCCGACCACCAGGCCGTCGAGATCGGCGGCGCAGACCGGGACCTGGAGCACTCAGATGCGGTATGACCTTCGCGATCGGACCATCCTGATCACGGGTGCGGCCCGCGGCATCGGTGCCGCCCTGGCCCGGGCCGCCGCCGCCCGGGGCGCCCGCGTCGCCCTGGTCGGTCTGGAGCCGGCGCTGCTGCGCGAGGTGGCCCGGGAGTTGAACGGTCACTGGTACGAGTGCGACGTGACCGACCAGGCGGGGCTCGACGACGCGGTCACCTCCACCGTGCAGCGCTACGGCGGCATCGACGTGGTGGTGGCAAACGCCGGCATCGCCAATCTCGGCACCGTGGCGACCGGGCCGGTGGACGCGCTGGTACGCACCATCGACGTGAACCTCTCCGGCGTGGTCCGTACGGTAAGCGCGGCGCTGCCACACGTGCTGGCCGCCCGGGGCCACGTGCTGATGGTCTCGTCGGCGGCGGCCTTCGCCGCGATGCCGGGGATGGCCGCCTACTGTGCGTCGAAGGCCGGGGTGGAGCAGTTCGGCAACGTGCTGCGGTTGGAGAACCGCCGGGCTGGGCTGACCGTCGGCACCGCCCACCCGATCTGGATCGACACCGACCTGGTCCGGGACATCCGCGCGGACTTCCCGTCGTTCCGGGACGCGCAACGCCGGCTGCCCTGGCCACTCTCCAGCGTGGTAAGCGCCGAGCGCTGTGCCGAGGCGTTTCTGCGCGGCATCGAACGTCGCCGACGCAAGGTCTACGTGCCCCGCTCGATCTGGCTCGCCCAGGCGCTGCGGCCGGTGGTGCTCAGCGGGTTCTCCGACGCGCTGATCACCCGGTTCGGCGGCGGCGAGCTGGCCGAGCAGATGGCCGCCGAGGTGCGCCGCAGCGGTCGGGCGTTCGGCCGCACCTCGGTGGGCGACGGCCGATCATCAGCATCCACTGACGGTTGCGGTCGCCACCCTGATCCGGCAGCCACCGGAGCCCTGCCCGGACCGGACCGGGGGCACTGACCGGGGCGGACGCGAGGATCCTTGCCCTGCCGCAACGGTCGCGGTCGCGGCCCGACGACGTACTCTGCCAGCATGAGCAACCTCGGTCGGCCGGACGCCAGTGGGCCGGGTGGTCCGTCTCCGGACGAGGACGAGGCGACGTCCCTGCTGTCCGTGCCGTTCACCGCCCAGACGGTGACCGCGCTGCGGCACCAGCTCGCCACCCGGATAGCCGCGGCGGGTCTCACCGGGGACATGGCCGAGGATCTTGTGCTGGCCATCCACGAACTGGTCACCAACGCCGTGCTGCACGGCGGCGGTGGGGGGCGGCTCGACCTGTTCCGGCACGCCGACCGGCTCGTCTGCGAGGTGACCGACCACGGCCGCGGCGGCGACCTGACGGTGAACCTGCCGGCGGCGAACACCCCCGGCGGCCGGGGACTCTGGCTGGCCCATCACCTCACCGGAGCGTTGACCCTCACCCACCGGCCCGACGGGGTGACCGCCACCGTCGTCGCCAGCCTGGATCCGGAGCGGACCGCGCCGCCCGACGTGATCGCCACCCAGGGACTGCCGGAGACCGTCACCGGCAACCGGCCGCTCGGCGGCGCTGCCCCGGGCCCCTTCGGTCCCGGCGGCGCGGAGGGTCCCCTCGGCGGCGACGGCGGGCTGCCGCACCGGTAGCCGATGCGGCAGCCGTCGCCGGGTCAGCCGTTGAGCTTCTGCTGGCAGGGCACGCAGAACCGGGCGTGCGGCAGGATCTCCAGACGCTCCCGGGCGATCGCCGTGCCACACCTCTCGCAGCTGCCGTAGCTACCGGCGGCCATCCGGCGCAGCGCGGCGGAGATCTGCTCCAGGCTGTGCCGGGTCGCCGCGATCAGGGCGGCGTTGGTGTGCGCCTCCGACGGGTCGCCGGTGTCGGCCGTCAACTGGGTCAGCCGGGCCGTCTGCGTCTCGTGTTCCTGGGTCAGTGTCGCCTCGAGTTCGGTGAGCCACGTCCGGTCGTTCATGTCGAATCCCTTTCTCCGGAAAATGAAAAAGGGCCGAAGCTTGAGCTTCGCCCCTGGCCGTCCTGATGGTTGGACGGTTTCCGGAGGGCTCCGGCCGGCGGGGCTCGGCTGGCCGTCACCGGCCTGGGCGGAGGGCCGACCCGAGCGGATCACCGCCGCGCTCTGCCCGCAGCGGGCAGCCGACACCGACGCAGCCGTGGCGACGGCGGCGTGGCGCAGCGGGATGACCGGGTACATCGAACCACCATAGCCCCCGCGCCAGAGCGGGCCAACGGAGATAGCGGGTCGGGACCCGGCATCCGGTAACGCGCCATATGGGTCCCGGATGCGGGTAGTACCCGGCATGACCGACGTCCTCGTCGTCGGGGCCGGCTTCTCCGGGCTCGCCGCCGCGCTGCGCCTGCTGCGGGCCGGCGTACGGGTCCGGGTGCTGGAGGCCCGTGACCGGGTGGGTGGGCGGGCCCTGACCCGCTGGCTGGCCGACGGCACGCAGCTCGATCTGGGCGCCCAGTGGATCGGCCCCACCCAGCGCCGGGTCGACGAGTTGGTGCACCGGTACGCGCTGACCACCTTCCCGTCCGCCGCGTACGGCGCGTCGGTGGTGGTGTGGGAGGGCGCGCGTCGGAGCGCCGCACCGCAGGACGCGGCCCGGGTCCTCGACCTGCTGGACGGTTATGCCGCGCGCCTGGATCCGGCCGCGCTGTGGGCCGCGCCCGAGGCGGACCGGTGGGACCGGACCACCCTTGGCGCCTGGCTGACGGCCACCGCGCCCGATCCGGTGACCGCCCGGTATCTCGGCCGGCTGCTCGCCGGTGGCCTGCTGGCCGTCTCGCCCGACCAGGTCTCCCTGCTCCAGTTGGCCGGCTACCTGCGCAGCGGCGGCGGGGCGTCGATGTTGCTGGCGATGGCCGGCGGCGCGCAGCAGGACCGGATCGTCGGTGGCCCGGCCGCCCTGGCCGAGGCGATGGCCGCCGCGCTGGGCCCGGAGGTGCTCCGGTTGGCCGAGCCGGTGGTCGCCATCGAACAGGACGAGGCGCGTGTGGTGGCCCAGACCGACGCCGGGCGCTTCGCGGCCGAGGCGGTGGTGGTGGCGGTGCCCCCGGCGCTTGCCGGTCGGATCCGGTACGTGCCGGCGCTGCCCGCGCTGCGCGACGGGCTGACCCAGCGGATGCCGATGGGATCGGCGCTCAAGACGCACGTCGTCTACCCGGAGCCGTTCTGGCGGGCCGACGGCATCTCCGGCGTCGCCACCTGCACCGACGGGCCGGTCACCGAGACCGTCGACGGCGGTACGCCGGGCACGTCGCGCGGGGTGCTGACCGCCTTCAGCTACGGGGCGGAGGCGAACGCGCTGCGCCGGATGGCGGCACCGGCCCGCCGCGCCGCGCTGCTCGACGCGCTGACCACGATCGTCGGCCCCGCCGCACGGCACGCCGAGGAGGTCGTCGAGTACGACTGGTCGGCCGACCCGTGGACCCGCGGCTGCTTCTGTGGCGTACTGACGCCCGGCTCGGCGCGGGAGTACGGGCCGAGCCTGCGTACCCCGGTGGGCCGAATCCACTGGGCGGGTACGGAGACCGCGACCCGATGGCTCGGTTACCTCGACGGGGCGTTGGAGGCGGGCGAACGTGCGGCCGTCGAGGTCCTGGCGCGGCTGTGACCGCACCGGGCCGGGGCCGACCGAAGACCAGTCCTGAAGCGGACTAAAGCCGCTAAAGTTGCAGGTGGCGGCGCAGTTGGACGGTGAGCACCGGGTGCGGTCGGGCCGGGTGGGTCGGCCGGAAGCAGCCGCCTCAGGCTGGGTACGCCCCTGGAGGTGAGCTGTGTCGGAGGCGGTACGCGACTTCTTCGACCACCTCGCCCACGGTGGCGGACGGATGCTGCGACAGATCTCCGGCAGCGTCCGCTTCGACCTGACCTCGCACGACGGTGTGGACCGCTGGCTGATCGTCATCGAGCGGGGCCGGATCGTGGTGTCCCACGGCGGCGAGGAGGAAGCCGACACCGTGATCCACACCGACGAGACGACCTTCGTCCGGTTGGCGCGGGGCGAGATCAAGCCACTGCCGGCGTTCCTGCGCAACGACCTCGTCGCCGACGGGCAGTTCCGCATGGTGGTCCTGCTGGAGCGCCTGTTCCCGCCGCCGCCGGATGCCCGTCATCCCCGCACCCTGGCCGGGGCGGACCGGTCGCCGGAACGGGAGGCGCGGTGAAGAGGCTCGTCCGCATCCTCGACGGCAACATCTTCGTCCTCAGCGAGGACAACGGGGACATGGTCTTCAGCCCCACCGGTCCGAGCGGCTTCTTCGCCTTCGACACCCGGTTCCTCTCCACCTGGCGGCTGAGCCTGAACGGGGAGCGACTGCACCCGCTCGCGGTGCACGAGCCGAACTACTACGAGATCCGGTTCTTCCTGGTCCCCGGCCATCCGACCCACTATGTCGACGCCAAGGTGTCGATCATCCGCGACCGGTGGATGTCGGACAGCAGCTTCCGCGAACGTCTCACCGTGCTCAACCACACCGGCGCGCCGGTCAGCTACGTGGTGCGGATCGACGTCGACAGCGACTTCGCGCCGATCTACAACGTGGTCTGGCCGCAGGCCTCCGCGTTGCGCGGCTACCGGGAGGTGTTCGACCACGGGCTGCGGCTGGGGTGCCGGCGGGAACGGTTCCACCGGGTGACCGAGGTCGTCTCCAGCGAGCCCGCCGAGTTCGACGAGCACGGCATGACCTTCCGGGTCCACCTCGACCGGCAGGGTAGGTGGAGCACGACGTTCCATGTGCAGAGCATGATGCTGCGCCCGGACGGGGTGAACGCCCAGAGCCGGTTGCGGCTCCCGTCGGACCGGACGGGACCACGGTTGCGCCGCGAGCTGAGCCGGTGGGTGGCCGCCGCGCCCCGGCTGCGCTGCGACTGGGAACCGCTGGTCATGACCTATCGGCGCGGCCTGGAGGACCTGGCCGGCCTGCGCTTCTCCCCGCTGGCGCTGCCGCACGAGACGATGCTCGCGGCCGGGTTGCCCTGGTCGGCCGCGGTCATCGGCCGGGACGCCATCATCACCTGTTTCCAGACCCTTCCCTTCGTACCCCGGCTGACCTTCACCACCCTGCGGCTGCTCGCCCTGCTTCAGGGCACGGTCCTCGACGACTTCCGGGACGAGGAACCCGGCAAGATCCTCAACGAGTTCCGCTACGGCGAACTGGCCGCATTCGAGGAGCGACCGCAGTCGCCGTACTACGGGGGCGCGGACGTCACTCCCCTATTCGTCGTGCTGCTCGACGAGTACCAGCGCTGGACCGGCGACGCCGAGCTGGTCCGGGATCTCGAGGACGCGGCTCGCGCGGCGCTGCACTGGATCGACGAGTACGGCGATCTGCGCGGCGACGGCTACATCTGGTACCGGACCCGCAACGAGCAGACCGGGGCGCAGAACCACTGCTGGAAGGATTCCCCCGAGGCGATCTGTTACGCCGACGGCCGACTGCCCGGCCTGCCCCGCGCCACCTGCGAGTTGCAGGGGTACGCGTACGACGCCAAGCGGCGCGGCGCACGGTTGGCCCGCGAGTTCTGGGGCGACCCGACGTACGCCGACCGGCTGGAACGGGAGGCGGAGGAGCTCAAGCAGCGGTTCAACCGGGACTACTGGATCAGCGCCGGCGGCTACTTCGCGCTCGCGCTCGGGCCCGACGGCGACCAGGTCGACGCGCTGGCCTCGAACATGGGCCATCTGCTGTGGAGCGGCATCGTCGAGGACTCCCGGGCCGGCGCGGTCGCCGAGCAGCTGCTCGGCCCGCGACTCTTCTCCGGCTGGGGGGTGCGGACCCTGGCCACCGGGCAGTTCCGCTACAACCCGCTCGGCTACCACGTCGGCACCGTGTGGCCGTTCGACAACTCGCTGATCGCGGCGGGGCTGCGCCGGTACGGCTTCAGCGCCGAGGCGGGACGCATCGCCGAGAGCGTCATCGATGCCGCGCAACACTTCGCCGGGCGGATGCCGGAGTCGTTCGCCGGTTACGACCGGGAACTGACCCGCTATCCGGTGCCGTACCCGGCGGCGAACAGCCCGCAGGCCGCCGCCACGGGCGCCACCTTCCTGCTGCTGCGTACCCTGCTCGGCCTGGAACCGGATGGTGACCACATGGTGGTGCATCCGGAGATCCCGGAGCGGATCGGCCGCATCGAACTGCTCGACATCGCGGGACGGTGGGGCCTGATGGACGCGATAGGCAACGCCCGCGCCGGCCGCTCCTGACCTTTATTACGCGCTTGCTTATATAAGGCGGCCCTGATAGAAAGATCAGGTGCATGCGTTCGAGGTGCTCGGGGATCCCGTCCGGCGGCGGATCCTGGAGCTGCTCGCCGACGGTGAACTGACCGCCGGCGGAATCTGCGAGGTGATCCGGGCCGAGTTCGGCATCTCGCAGCCCGCTGTCTCGCAACATCTCCGGGTGCTGCGGGAGACGGGCTTCGCCACGGTCCGACCGGAAGGGACGCGACGCCTGTACGCGGTCGACCCGCGCCCGCTGCGGGAGGTCGATCAGTGGCTGGAGGGCTTCCGCAGTTCTGGACGCCGCCGCTGACCGCACTCGCCACCGAACTCGCCAGAGGTCGCCGCGCTGCCCGCGAGGCGGGGGTCCACCAGCCCTCCGTCCCTAGCCGGCACCGCGACGAGGAAAACGACAGGAGGACAACATGATCGACACAACCGCTCAGATCAGCGCCGTCCGGCGCCAGGTCGGCACCCGCACGTTGGCGGCGGGCGAGGCCCGGGTGATGACCATCAGCCAGACGTACGACGCGCCCATGGCCGATGTCTGGGACGCCTGCACCAACCCCGAGCGGCTGCCCCGATGGTTCGCGCCGGTCTCCGGCGAGTTACGGCTGCACGGCCGCTTCCAGGTGGAGGGCAACGCCAGCGGCACCGTCGAGCAGTGCGACCCACCGAAGTCGTTCGCCGCCACCTGGGAGTTCGGCGGTGAGATCAGCTGGATCGAGGTTCGTCTGAACCCGACCGACGACGGTCGCACCCGGCTTCTGATCGAGCACGTGGGTCACGTCAAGGACGAGTTCTGGCTCCAGTTCGGTCCCGGCGCGACCGGTGTCGGCTGGGACCTCGCGCTCCTCGGCCTCGCCACCCATCTCGCCGGTGCGGGCGACGCACCGCCGGAACAGGATGCGGCCTGGATGGGCTCCGCCGCCGGGCGGGCCTTCGTGGCGGCCAGTAGCGAAGGCTGGCACGAGGCGAGCGTCGCGGCCGGCACCAGCCCGGACGAGGCACGGGCCGCCGCCGACCGCACCACGGCCTTCTACACCGGCACCCCGCAGCCCTGACCTGCCGGCAGCGCCGGGGGCCGGACCGGACCCGGCGGGTTGGGGTGACCGGGCAGCATCTCGGCCCGACCCTGACCCCGTCCCGCCAGGCTGCGCAGCCGCCTCGCGGGACGGGCCGCACCGGGCGTGGTGCGGTAACGTGCAGCCGCGTGACCCCGATGGCGTACTCGCACTGTTCCTACTGCGGCACGCCCTACCCGGCGGCGGCCGGCTGGCCGCGGATCTGCGCGGCCTGCGGCGAGACGGTCTGGCGCAACCCGCTGCCCGTCGCGGTGGCGCTACTGCCGGTGCGTACCCCCGGCGGGCTCGGTGTGGTGGTGGTCCGCCGCGACATCGAGCCCGCGCGCGGGCTGCTCGCGCTGCCCGGCGGCTTCATCGAGTACGGCGAGCAGTGGCGGGACGCACTGGTGCGCGAACTGCGGGAAGAGACCGGACTGCTGGCCGACCCGGCCGGCGCGGAACTGGTCGCGGTGCTGAGCGCACCGGCCGGCGGCACCATGATGGTCTTCGGGGAGTTGCCGGCGCGTCCGGTGGAGGAGCTGCCGCCCTCGGCGCCGACGGCCGAGGCCACCGAGTGGCTGGTGTTGACCGAGCCCGTCGAGCTGGCCTTCTCCACCCACACCCAGGTGCTCGCCGACTTCTTCGCCCGCCGAGCGGCCTGACCGGTGAGCTGACGCTGGTCGGCTTCGGGCTGTGGCGTCTGCTGTCGGGGTGGCACTTCCGCTGGGCCGGCACGCGGCGCATCCGGCCGGGGCCCCGCTGGGCGCGCTGGCCGGGCTGGTCACCCTGATCCACGCCTGACAGCCAGGCGTGGCCACCGGCGAGACGGGTAGTCGGGCCGGGCCGCGACAGCGCGGCCCGGTCGGTCGACCCACGCCGATCCGCCGGTGTTGACCTTCCGGGGGGCCGATGACCAGCGGACCAGGGATGTCGGACGACATCGTGGAGTTGCGGGTGCACGGCGTGTCGGGTGCCCATGCCGAGCAGATCCTCGGCCGCCCGCACAGCCACCAGGTCGCCGGGGACAACAACGGCGGATTCTTCCGACCCCGCGCCGACTACCCCGACGCCAAGGGACCGGCGGGGGTGACGCTGGAGGCGTACCGCTGGAGCGACCTGCCCTCGGGCACCGTCGTACGGACCGTGTCGCTGGTGTTCCTGCTGCCCTTCATGCTCTGCAACGTCGCGATCTGGATGCAACCGGCCCATCCTGGCCGCACCGGGGCGGGACTCAAGGCGGTGTGCCGGCTGCTCGCCCTCTCGCTGACCATGCTGTACGTGCTCGCGGCGATGGGAGTGGCGCTGGACCTAGTCGCCTGGCGATGTTTGCCGAAGCCGGAATGCCTGGCCGGCCGCCCGTGGCTGTCCTGGCTGGGCGGCCGTCCCACCGGGCTGACGCTGGCGGTGTTGGCACTGCTTCCGGCCGCCGCGCTCGGCCTGGTCTGGTGGCTCAGCGTCCGCCCGGGAGGCAAGTTCGACGCCTTCCATACGCCCACCGCGAGCAGCGGTCGGCATCAGCTCAGCGCGGTGGCCCAGTGGGACAGCGCTCCGATGGTGGGGCGGCTGCGTTCGCTGCACGTCGCCGTCGGTTTCACCACCCTGAACCTGGGCCTGCTCACGGCCCGGGTCTCCGCAGGCGCGTCGGCCGTCAGCGTCGCACTGACCGTGCTGACCGGGCTGGTCCTCGCCGCCTGCGTCGCCCTGATCTGCGCGCACCCCTTGATCGACACGCGGGCGACCGAGCGGATCGTCGACCGGGTGCCCGGGTGGTTGCGCATCACCGCCTGCATCCTGACCCCGCTGACGCTGATCGCGGTGGCGGCCGACCCGACACCATGGCGGCCGGGCGAGGGCCTGCCGGGCTACGCCCGGATGGTCGGCCTGGTCATCCTCACCCAGTCGATCCTGCTCTTCGCGCTCGGGGCGGTGGCGCTGGCCGGACGCCGCCGGTCGCGCACCGCCGCCGGCCGCGGCGAGGCGGCAACGTCGGTCGGCAGAAGCCCGGACGCCGGTAGCGGGAAGATCGGGTCGGTCGACGGAGTCGAGCGCGACGAGATGCGCCGTGGCTTCGGCTGCAACGGGCTCGGCGCCGGGTCGCTCCAGGGGCTGGGCGCCCCGGTGATCGCCGCCGTGGCGACCGGGCTGGCCGTCGCGATCTCGGCCGACCTCGTCTACCGGGTCGCCGACCTGCTCAACCGCCAGGCCTCGGCCGACATGGAACGGGGAATCGGTCCGCCCCTGGGCTTCAAATGGTCGCTCTTCGTGTTCCTGGTGGCCGCGGCGGCGGTGCTGCTCGGTGCCGGGGTGGTGACCCTGGCCAGCCGGCGCGCGCGGAGGCGTACCGCCGGGGCCACCGTGGCCCGCGACTTCCCCGACGCTCCCCCGGCCGCCGACTTCCGGTTGGGTCAGGTCAAACAGGCAATCGCCCGGGCCCGGTTCACCGAACGCCTGGAGCTGCTCACCGTGGTCTACGCAGGCGTCGTCATCGTCGGCATGCCAACGAGCCTGCTCGGCATGCTGGGACTCGCGCCGGGCGAGGTGGTCGAACGCCTCATCCGGCTGCCGGCGGAGGCGACCGACTTCGCCATCCAGATGGGCAGCCTGGTCATCTCGGCGGTGGTGTTCGCCCTGTTCATCGGCGGAATCTTCGCCTACCGTACGGCCGAGTTCCGCCGCTACGTCGGCGTGCTGTGGGATCTGGGCACCTTCTGGCCCCGGGCGGCGCACCCGTTCGCGCCGCCCTGTTACGCGGAACGGGCGGTGCCGGAACTGGGCCGGCGGATCACCTACCTCGCCGAACAGGGCCGGGGCGTGCTGCTGGCCGGGCACAGCCACGGCTCGGTGCTGCTCGCCGCGACGCTGCTCCAGTTGCCGCCCCAGGTCTGCGGCCACCTCGCCCTGCTGACGTACGGGTCGCCGCTGCGCCGGCTCTACGCGCGGCTTTTTCCCGCCTTCGTCGACGACCAGGTGCTTCACGAGGTCGGCGAACGGGTCAACTGGCGGTGGGTGAACCTGTGGCGCGACACCGATCCGATCGGCGGCTGGATCTTCTCGCCGCACCGGCCGGGCCGGCAACCGGCCGCACCCGGCCCGGCCGGCGACGTCGACCACCGGCTACGCGACCCGTGGGACGTCGTGCCACCACCGGGCGACAGTGTCCCGCCACCGATCATCGGGCACTGGCCCGGCGAGGAGGACCCCCGGTTGGCCGCCGCCGTGGCGGACCTGGCGCGCCGGCTCCGCGAGCGACCACGGTGACCGGGTCGATATCCTTCGCCGGTGAGCGCCTCCCGGAGCACGGAGCGGACGTTTGTCGCGTCGAACCGCAAGGCCCGACACGACTACACCATCCTGAAGACGTACGAGGCCGGGATCGTGCTGGCCGGCACCGAGGTCAAGTCCCTGCGTGCGGGTCGGGTCTCGCTGGTCGACGCATTCGCCCAGGAGCATGCCGGGGAGATCATGCTGCACGGCCTGCACATCGCGGAGTACGGCTACGGCAGCTGGACCAATCACGCGCCCCGCCGGACCCGCAAACTGCTGCTACGTCGGGTGGAGATCGCCCGGATCCTGGACCGGATCCGCGAGGGTGGCATCACCCTGGTGCCGCTGTCGATGTACTTCTCCGGCGGCTGGGCAAAGGTCGAGCTGGCCCTGGCCAGGGGCCGCAGATCGTACGACAAGCGGCAGGCGCTCGCCGCCCGCGACGCCGACCGGGAGATCGCCCGCGAGCTGGGCCGCCGGCTCAAGGGCCGATAGGCACCAGGCCGGCGCAGCGCGGATCCGGTACGCCGACCGGACGGCGGGGCATCATCCAGTTCAGGGCGGCGTCCTCCACCGGCCAACCCGCCACGGCCACCCGGCTGGCCGGCGTCCGGACGGCGTTCGGGCAGAGCACCTGGCCCCGCACCTCGTCGTTGATCAGGAAGCGGATCTCACCGGAGCGGTCCAGCACGATTGTCATCCGGTCGGTCACCGTCACCGCCTCACCCAGGACCACCTCCCGGGTGACCGGATCACCGACCTCGACGGCCACCGCGGGCAGCAGCGGCACCCGCAGGAAGACCACTCCCGTCAGTACCGGCAGCAGCGCACCGACCGTGTAGGTGAGCGTACGGGTCAATGCCGGGGCGGCCCGCGCCGGCACTGGCCCGGTCAGCACCAGCGTGCCGGCCGGCGGCAGCGCCAGCAGCGCGGCGGTGGCCAGCTCACCGTGCCGCAACGCCGCCCCGATGGCCGGGCCGAGCCAGGCGTAGCAGGCCGCGGCCACCACCACCGGCAGAACCAGACCGGTGGCGACAAGCGTCCGGGGCCGGTCGGGGAACCGGTTACGGGCCCGGAGGGCGACCAGCCACACCAAGAGCATCACCAGCGCCGGCAGGAACCGCAGCTGCCAGGTGAGGGCGGCCAGCGCGCCCGTCACCACCAGCACCCAGTCCGGCGTGCGGGAGCTGGCGTACGCCACCAGCGACCGCTCCGGATCGAACCGCTCTGGAGCGCTGACCTGCAACAACTCGCCGAGCACGGCGAGCACCAGGACGACCAGCGGCGCTGCCCAGACCAGGGCGATGAGCAGGGCGCTGAGCAGCCCCAACGGGCTGACGTACTGCACGAGCAACAGCATCGTCGACATGTCCTGCCGGCTGAGCCGCCACAGCCGCAGCACCAGCAGCAGCACCGGGAAGGCGGGCAGCAGGGTCAGCAGCCACTGCTGCGCCTGCCGCGCGCCCGAGCGACGCCGGTTGACGGGGCCGGGCGTGGTCGATGCGGGGCCGGCAGTGCGAACCTCTCCCACGGCCACTGCCGTACCTCCACTCTGTCCTCCAGCCCGGGTTCCGGTTGCCGGTCAACCGCGACCTGCTGCGGGTTGTTGTACTGCTGCTCGGACCTGAGGTACCGGTCGAAGGCCGCCCGCCACCGGTCCCCGTCGGGGCCGTCCGCCGACTCCTGGAGCGAGAGGTTGACCAGGTCACGAAGCGCCGGGTTCGGGCCGGTGTTCACGCCGTACATCTCCGAGGTGTCGGCACCGATGTCCCAGTGGCGCAGCTTCTTGACCCGCTCCAGTTTGTTTCTCGGCGGCAGCTCGCCGGAGGGCCGGGGGCCCACGAAACCGGCCAGGATCGCCGCGTCGGTGGTGACCGCGTCGACCTTGCCGTCGTGCAGCTCCTGGACGCACTGACTGATCCGGTTGCGGCCGTGCGCCACCGCCTCCAACTGTTCCAGGTTCTGTTCCGAGGTCGACGTGGCGAGGGTGCACACCCGCTTGCCGGCGAGGTCGCGCAGGCTGGTCACCTCCCCGGCGTACGAGTCCAGGGTGATCACCGACTGTTCGGTCTCCAGGTACGGCGCGGAGAAGATCACGCCCTGCTGCCGGCGCTGTTCGGTGATGCTGTACGAGGCGACCACCAGGTCGACCGTGACGAAGCTGCCGTCAGCGGTGCGGGCCTGCCGGCGGGCGCGGTCCTCGCTCTCGATGGCCAGGAACGTCACCCGCGGCGCGTCGAAGCCGAGATCCTCAGCGATCATGTAGGCGATCTCGATGTCGAAGCCCTCGAAGGCGCCGTTCTCCAGTTGCTGCGAAATCCCGGGCTGGTCGTCCTTGACGCCGATGTAGAGGGTCTGCTTGCCGGTCAGCCCGGCCCGCTCCCGCAACTGCTCCCGGGTGGGCGGACCGGCTGCGGCGACCACCCTGATCACCGCGACGACGACCACCACAAGCAGCAGGAGCAGCGCGGCAAGGCGCAGCCGGCGGCCACGCGACGACCCTGCACCGCCGGTCAGGGGCCGCTCCCCGACAGTGTCGTCCGGCTCGGTCATCGTCACCCCCCGTGAAGCGCGAGCCTCCATTGTGGCGGCCCAGCAGCAACAGGTGACCCACGGTTACCCAAGTGTGACCGACCCGCGTCGGCCGGGACGACCCGTGGGGTCACGAGCCAGCCCGCACCGGGCTGGCCGGGTCGACACCGCCTGGCCAGCGACCGAACGCCTTGGAGCGGATGCCCGGTAGCTGGGTCAGCGGGCGAGCAGGTGCGCGTGGGCCGCGCGCAGCCGGGCAAGCGCGGGGTCGCCGGCCGGCGCCGCCCGTCGGTCCAACTCGGCCCACGCCTCGGCCAGTGCCGCGCTGAGCGTCTGCAACTCGGCGGCGTGTCGGCGGGCGCTCTGCTCCCGCTGGGCCTCGAGTCGCCGGGACCAGCCGGCGGTGACCTCGGCGAGCCGCTCGGCATCGGCGCGGGCCTGGGCGGCGGTGCGGGCGGCACCCGCGGGCACGATCGCGGCGACCGGGCGCGGGTCGCCGTCGCGGGTGATCACGGTGACGGTGTCCGTCAGCTCCGCCATCGCGACGAGCTGACTCAGCCTGGTGCGCGCCTCGCGCAGCGGCAACGAGCGCCGGGGGGCGTTTCGTGGGGTGAGGGCGGGGACAGCCATGAATGCATTCTCGGTACCGGGTACGACACTTTCCGCGACCGTGCCCTCCGGGGAACGGGTGCGGCCGGTGGCGGTGGCGCCGGTCAGCGCAGCGGGCGGTCCCGACGGGACGGGAACTGGGCACCGGGCCGGGCCAGCGTGGACCGGGCCCGCAGCCCGACCGGGTCCGGCTCGACGGCGTCCCCGGCCGGGGCGGCCGTCGGCACCCGCCGGGCGTCCAGGTAGGCCGCGGCGGCGCGGTCCTCGTCGGTCGGGGCGGCCAGCAACGCGTAGACCAGCCCGACCACCCCGAAGATCACCAGCAGGATGATGGGGATCAGCAGCGTGCCCACCTCCGCACCGGACACCTCGCCGCGCCGCTCGTGCAGGTGCACCGAGAGCGCGCTCATCCCGGTGAAGTGCATGCCGTTGACCGCCACCCCCATCACCAGCGCCGAGGCGAAGATCGCCAACCCGCGCCGTACGGTCACCGCGAGCCAGAGCGCGACGGTGGCCGCCACCACCGCGATCAGCACGGAGAGCGCGACCCGGAGTTCGTCGTAGCCCAGCCGGCCGTCCAACCGCATCGCGGCCATGCCCGTGTAGTGCATCGCCGCCACGCCGCTGCCAGCGAAGACGCCACCGGCGAGGATGCGGGCCACCGACAGCCGACCGGTGCCCACGATCGCCAGCCCGATGCCGACCGCCGCGACCGCGATCAGCGCGCTGGCGACCGTGATCGGCACGTCGTACCTGATCCGTGCGCCGGTCACGGCGAAGCCCAGCATCGCCATGAAGTGCATGGTCCAGATCGCGGTGCCGCCGAGCGCCCAGGCCGCCAGACTGCCCCACCAAAGCTTCTGACCGGTGCTGCTCGCGTCCCGGATCCGGGTGGCGCAGACCAGCCCGAGGATGGAACCGAGCACCGACAACGCGTAACTGAGCGCGGGTGTGATCCACCCGTACTCAAAATGGTTGATGTCCGCCATGACGGCTCCCCCCAGAGCTGTTACCGCCGTGTAGCCACACGCCGTCACATGATCCAGGAGGGATTAACCAGGCACAATAGCCTTACGGAGGAGCCAACTCAGGCCGGCGAGTGGTAGGCGAGCACCCCCCGGTTCACCGCGCCGATCGCCTGGCGGGCGGTGGCCCGCAGTTCGGTGGAGGCGCCACCCGAGTCGGCCAGTTGACCGAGCAGGTCCACCACCTGCCGGGCCCACCGGACGAAGTCGCCGGCCGGCATCTCGCCGTCGAACTCGTGCCCGCTGGACAGCACCTTCGCCAGCGCCTCGCCCCGGGCCCAGCGGTAGATCGGCCACGCGAAGCCGAGGTCCGGTTCGCGCGTGACGGTTAGCCCTCGGGACGCCTCGTCGGCCTCGATCTCGCTCCACAGCTTCAGCGTCGCGTCCACCGCCTCGGCCACCGCGCCACGCGGCAGCGACGCCCGTTCGTCGACGTCGCGGCGGGCCTCGAAGACCACCACGGAGACCGCCGCAGCCAGCTCGGCCGGGGACAATCCGTCCCAGACGCCCCGGCGCAGGCACTCTGCCACGAGCAGGTCGGCCTCCGTCCAGATCCGCCCGAGCATCCGCCCGGCGTCGGTAACCGCGCCCTCGGCGGTGAGGTAGCCGCGGGCGGTGAGCAGCGCGACGATCCGGTCGAAGGTACGGGCCAGCGACCCCGTCCGACCGGACACCCGCTGGCGCAGTTCCTCGGTGTCGCGTTCCAGCCGGCGACGGCGCTCCGCCCACCGGGCGTGTTCCTCCCGCTCCGGGCAGGCGTGACACGGATGCCGCCGCAGCTCGGCGCGGAGCTGGGTGAGCTGGTGGTCCTCCCCCGCCTGCCGGCCCCGGGCGCCCCGGCGGCTGTGCCGGTCCAGCCCGGTGCCGCTGACCTGCGCCGCCAGGTCGCGGCGGGCAGCCGGGTTACGGGGGTTGAAGTGCTTCGGCACCCGGATGCGGGCCAGCACCTCGGCCGGTGCGGTGAAATCGCCGGGGCTGATCCGCCCGGCCCAGCGGTCCTGGGTCAGCACCAGCGGCCGGGGCTCGCTGAAGCCGCCGGCGGCCGGGTCGAGCACCACGGCCAGTCCGGCCCGCCGCCCGGACGGCACCCGGATCACGTCGCCCACCCGCAGCCGCTCCAGCGACGCCACCGCCGCCGCCCGGCGCTGGCTCTGCCCCTGCCGGGCGAGCGCCCGCTCCCGGTCGGCGATGGCCACCCGCAGGGCGAAGTACTCGTCGAAGTCACCGTGGTGGCAGTCCGCCTCCATGGCGTACGCCTCGATGGTTTCGGTGTTGCGCTGCACCTGCCGGGCCAGGCCGACCACCGACCGGTCCGCCTGGAACTGCGCGAACGAGGACTCCAGCAGCTCCCGGGCGGGTTCCGCGCCGACGCTGCCGACCAGGTTGACCGCCATGTTGTACGAGGGGCGGAAGCTGGAGCGCAGCGGGTACGTGCGGGTGGAGGCGAGACCGGCCACGTGCCGGGGATCGGTCTCCGGGGACCACACCACCACGGCGTGCCCCTCGACGTCGATGCCACGGCGCCCGGCCCGGCCGGTGAGCTGGGTGTACTCCCCCGGCGTCAGGTCGACATGCGCCTCGCCGTTGTACTTGACCAGGCGCTCCAGCACCACGCAACGGGCCGGCATGTTGATGCCCAGGGCGAGTGTCTCGGTGGCGAAGACCGCCTTGACCAGCCCACGGACGAACAGCTCCTCCACGACCTCCTTGAAGGCCGGCAGCATTCCGGCGTGGTGCGCGGCCAGGCCACGCTCCAGCCCGTCAAGCCATTCCCAGTAGCCCAGCACCGAGAGGTCCTCGCCGGGGATGGCGGTCACCCGGGACTCCACCACCCGGCGGATCTCCGTGCGCTCCTCGGGCGAGGTCAGCCGCAACCCGGCCGCCAGGCACTGCTGCACTGCCGCGTCGCAACCTGCCCTACTGAAGATGAACAGGATCGCCGGCAGCAGCCCCTCGCGGTCCAGCCGGTCAACGATGTCCGGCCGCGCCGGTCCGCGCCAGCGCGGCCCCCGACGCCCGCCACCCCACCCGGCGGAGCGCCCCTCGCCGAGATCGAGGCGGCGCATCGTCTCCCGGGTGTAGCGCAACAACTCCGGGTGCACGTCGTGCTTGCGCGCGGCGGCGGCGTCGTGGAACAGGTCGAACATCCGCTTGCCGACAAGCATGTGCTGCCACAGCGGTACCGGCCGGTGCTCGCTGACCACCACGGTGGTCTCGCCGCGCACCGTGATCAGCCAGTCGGCGAACTCCTCGGCGTTGGAGACCGTCGCCGACAGCGACACCAGGGTGACCGAGGCGGGCAGGTGGATGATGACCTCCTCCCACACCCCGCCCCGGAACCGGTCGGCCAGGTAGTGCACCTCGTCCATCACCACGTACGCCAGGCCCTCGAGGGTGGCCGAGCCGGCGTAGAGCATGTTGCGCAGCACCTCGGTGGTCATCACCACCACCGGGGCGTCGCCGTTTATGGCGTTGTCGCCGGTGAGCAACCCCACCTGGTCGGCACCGTACCGGTCGACCAGGTCGTGGTACTTCTGGTTCGACAGCGCCTTGATCGGGGTGGTGTAGAAGCACTTGCGGCGGGCACCATCGACCGGCACCGGCCGCCCGGGCGCCCCGCGCAGCGCCAGGTGCACGGCGAACTCACCGACCACGGTCTTACCGGCGCCGGTCGGCGCGCAGACCAGCACGCCGCTGCCCCGCTCCAGGGCCTGGCACGCCTCCCGCTGGAAGTCGTCGAGGTCGAACCCCAGGTCGGAGGTGAACTCTTCGAGGGCCGGAAACTCTGCGGCCTGGGCGGCCCGGCGGCGCGCCGCGGCATACCGCTCGGCGGGGCTCGACATGTCCCCAAGATTAGTCCGTACGCCTGGCGGGCACCCGGCAAGGCCGACCGGCAGCGGGGTCGGAGCGGGTCGGTAGGGTGCAGCACGTGCCGGATCATGCCGAACCGACCGACCCCGTACGCGATGTCCAGCCGAGTCCGTCCCGCCGTGCGGTGGAGGCGGTCCTGCTCGACTTCCACGGCACGCTCGCCCAGGTGGAGGAGCCCCGCGAGTGGGTCATGGCCGCTGCGGCGACGTGCGGCGTGGAACTTGACCGGGTCCGGGCCACCGCGCTGGCCGACCGGCTGCTCACCGCAGGTCGGGCCGGCGGGCCACTGCCGGCCCGGGTTCCTCCGCACCTGGCCGAACTCTGGGCCGACCGGGATCTCTACGAGTACGCCCATCGGGGCGCGTACACCGGGCTGGCCGCCACGGTCGACGCCGGCATCGACGGCTTCGCCGATGCGCTCTACGAGCGGTTGCTGGGACCGCAGGGTTGGGTGCCGTACCCGGACACCGCTCCCACCCTGGCCGCGCTGCGGGCGGCCGGCATACGGGTGGCGGTGGTCAGCAACATCGGCTTCGACATCCGTCCCCACTTCGCCGCCTGGGGCCTCGCCGACCTGGTCGACGCCTTCGTACTCTCATACGAGGTGGGCCGTTGCAAGCCGGACCCGGCGATCTTCTGGCGGGCCTGCGGCATGCTCGGCGTCGACCCGGAGCGTGCCCTCATGGTCGGCGACACCCCCGCCGACGCGGGAGCCGTGGCGGCCGGCTGCGCGGTGCTGGTGCTCCCCACCGCAGACGTCGGCCGCCCCAACGGCCTAGGCTCCATCCTCCCCCTAACCCACCCCTAACCCCCCACCCCCACCCGCTCCCACCCCCACCCCCGCCCACTCCCGCTCCCGCTCCCGCTCCCGCTCCCGCTCCCGCGATCTTGCAGTTTTGGTCGCCGTTATGCCGCTTATGCGCCTTATTTCCCGACCGAAAGTGCAAGATCGCGCGGGGCTGGGGTGGGAGGGAGGGGAGGGAGGGGAGGGTGGGGTGGGTGGGTGTTAGTGGAGGAGGTGGAGGGCGGCGGGGGTGGCGGTGATGGTCAGGGGTAGGGGGAGGCAGCGTTCGCCGTCGGCGTAGGTGGTGATGCCGTGGGCGGCGATGGTGACGGTACGGGCCTGGTAGGTGTGGACCAGGGGATGGGTGACATGGGTGCCGGCATAGATGCGCGGCTTGACCCGGATCAGGGTTCTGCGGGCGAACCGGCCACCGACCACCACGTCGAGCAGTCCGTCAGTCGGGTCGGCGGCTGGGCAGATCCGCATGCCGCCGCCGTAGCTGGCCCCGTTGCCGACGGCCACCAGCACCGCCTCCACCTCGATCCGCTCACCATCGAGGGTGAGGGTGTAGCGGCGCGGGCGCAGTCGGGCCAACTCCACCAGGATCGCCAGGTCGTAGCGACGTGGGCCACGCGGCCAGCGCATCCGGTTGGCGCGTTCGTTGACGATCGCGTCGAAGCCGGCCGCGAGCACCGCACCGTACCAACGGTGTCCGCCGTCCGCCGTGGTGATCCTGGCCAGGTCGACCGGGCGCGACCGGCCGTCCCGCAGTGCCGCCGCGATCGTGTCCACGGCGGTCAGCGGATCGGCCGGAAAGCCGGTGTCGACGGCGAAGTCGTTGCCGGTGCCCGCCGGCACCGCGCCGAACGGCACCGAGGTGCCCGCCACCGCCTGTAGGGCCAGGTGCACGGTGCCGTCGCCGCCCACCGCGACCAGCGCCGCCGCGCCGTCGGCCATCGCCTCGTGGCAGGCGGCCTCGGCCTGCTCGCGGGTACGGGCGTCCAGCACCCGCAGCGGGTGCCCGCCGGCCGCCAGGCGGTCCAGCACCTGCGGCAGCAGCCCACGGTGGCGCCCCCGCCCGGCGGTGGGGTTGGCCAGCACGGCGACCGGCTGATCGGCCGGCGCCGGATGATCGTCTGCCATCACGGCGTGCACCGTACCCGGCCGGACCGCCGCCGGCACACCACCGCCCGAGCCCCACCTGACATTTGTCACGGCCGATCGTGCGGCACGCACCTCACGTCATGACTGATCGCACTGGATCCGCCATAGGACGAATAGACAAACTCATATCAGCCAGCAGGGCCGAGGGCTCAGCCGATCAGGGGAGGGAGTGGTCACGGTGGACGATCGCTACGACAGCTACTGCGCCGCCGACCGGCTCTTCTACGACTCGCTCGGCAACGCCGTCGAAGAGCCTACCTTCGCGGCGGCCCGGCGGCGGGTGCCCGACGGCTGGCGCACCGAGCCGCTCGACGACTGGCTGATCTACGCCCCGGACGGCGGCTCGCTGCCGCAGCAGGGTTGGAAGATCCACGTGGCGGCGACGCTGAACAGCGCCGAGCGGGTGCTGGACACCATCTGGGACTACTGCGTCCCGCGCGGACTGTCGTTCAAGTTCCTCCGCGGGCCCCGCACCCTGCTGTTGCGCAACTCCAAGTACGCCTCCCGGGCGGCCAGCGGCAAGTTCGTCACCGTCTACCCGGGCGACGAAGCCGAGCTGGAACTGGTCTGCAAGGAGCTCGACGAGCTGCTCGCCGGCGAACCCGGCCCGTACATCCTCAGCGACCTGCGCTACGGCGCCGGCCCGGTGTACGTACGCTACGGCGGCTTCGCCGCCCGGTACTGCCACTCCCCTGACGGGCAGGTCGTCCCGGCGATCGAGGACGACAACGGCACCCTGGTGCCCGACCGGCGCGACCCGGTCTTCCACGTACCGTCCTGGGTGACGCTGCCGGACTTCCTCGAACCGCACCTGGCCGCCCGCAACGCCACAAGCACCGACGAGGTGCCGTACCGAATTGAGAAGGTCATCCACTTCTCCAACGGTGGCGGCCTCTACGTCGGCCGGGACCTGCGCACCGACACCCAGGTGGTACTCAAGGAGGCACGGCCGTACGCCGGCCTCGACGCCGACGGCACCGACGCGGTGGCCCGCCTGGCCCGCGAGGCCGAGGCGCTGCGTCGACTCGCCGACCTGCCGCAGGTGCCCCGGGTGCACGACGAGTTCACCCTCGGCGAGCACCGGTTCCTGGCGCTGGAGTTCATCGAGGGCCGCGCGTTGAACAAGGTGCTGGTCGACCGGTATCCACTTATCGACGCCGACGCCACCGACGCCGACCGCGCCGATTACACCAGGTGGGCGCTGGACGTCCACCGGCAGGTCGAGCAGGTCGTCCGGGCCATCCACGAGCGCGGTCTCGTCTATGGCGACCTGCACCTGTTCAACGTCATGGTCCGCCCGGACGACCGGATCGCGCTTGTCGACTTCGAAGTCGCGGCCCCGATCGACGGACACCGCCGGCCCGGCCTGCGCAATCAGGGCTTTGCCGCCCCCCGGGACCGCAGCGGTCCCGCCGTCGACCACTATGCCCTGGCCTGCCTGCGGTTGGCGCTGCTCCTGCCGCTGACCCAGCTGGTCCGGCTGGCGCCGACCAAGGTCGCGCACCTCGCGGGCGTGATCGCGGAGCGGTTCCCGGTGCCGAGAGATCTCCTCGACGCCGCCGTCGAGGAGATCACCGGCAGCCGCCCGGCCGCCGACCGCCCGGCCGCCGACCGCCCGGCCGCCGACCGCCCGGCTGACCTCAGCATCGGCGTCGGGCCCACCCACCGCGACCGGCTGGCCCGGGCGATCCTCGCCAGCGCAACGCCCGAGCGGGATGACCGGCTCTTCCCCGGCGACATCGAGCAGTTCCGCAGCGGCGGGCTCAACCTCGCCCACGGCGCCGCCGGGGTCCTGTACGCCCTGCACGTCAGCGGCGCCGGGCGTTGGCCGGAGCACGAACGGTGGCTGGTACGCCGGGCCACCTCGCCCGCCTCCGGTACCCGCTGCGGCTTCTACGACGGCCTGCACGGCGTCGCGTACGCCCTGGAGCTGCTGGGTCGCCGGCAGGATGCCCTGGACGTACTCGACATCTGCCTGCGGCAACCCTGGGACGGGTTGGATCACAGCCTGGCCGGCGGCCTGTCGGGCATCGCGCTCAACCTGGCCGAGCTGGCCGGACGCACCGGCGAGCCGACCCTGCGCGAAGCCGCCTGGCGGGCCGCCGAACGGGTCGTCGCCCAGCTCGCCGACGATCCGGGGCCGGAGATCAGCGGAGGCCGGCACCCGTACGCGGGGCTGCTGCGCGGCCGTACCGGGCCGGCGCTGATGCTGGTGCGACTGCACGAGCTGACCGGCGAGCCGGACCTGCTGGACCATGCCGCCACCGCGCTGCGGCAGGACCTGCGCCGCTGTGTCGTCCGCCCCGACGGCGCGCTGGAGGTCAACGAGGGCTGGCGCACCATGCCCTATCTGGGGCAGGGCAGCGTCGGCATCGGGCTGGTGCTCGACCAGTACCTGCGGCACCGCGCCGACGAGCGGTTCGCCGAGGCGAGCGCCGGGGTGCGCCGCGCCGCCAGGTCCCCGTTCTACGCCCAGTCCGGCCTGTTCGCCGGGCGGGCGGGCATCGTCGCCTACCTCGCGGCGTACCGGGACGATCCGGTGCTGGCGGCAGAGCTGGCGGCGCAGGTGGAACGCCTCGCCTGGCACGCCCTGCCGTACGCCGACGGGACCGCGTTCCCCGGCGAGCAGTTGCTGCGGCTCTCCATGGACCTCGGCACCGGCACCGCCGGCGTGCTGCTGGCGCTGGCCGCAGCCCGGCCCGACACCCTGCCGGCCGCAGCCCGGCCCGACACCCTGCCGGCCGCAGCCCGGCCCGACACCCTGCCGGCCGCAGCCCGGCCCGACACCCTGCCGGCCGCAGCCCGGCCCGACACGCTGCCGGCCGCCGCCCGGCCCGGCGCGGTCGTGACGCTGCCGTTTCTCGCGCCGCTGACAGGCGCCCCCGACACCCTCGCCGATGCGAGGGCGACCGACCAGACCGACAAGCACGGAAGGAGGTGACACGACATGGCGCTTCTGGACCTCCAGGGCCTGGAGATGGCCCCCGCCGACCGCACCGGCGGCGGCAGCCGGGCGAGCCTGCTGCTCTGCGGCGACAGCTCGCTGTCCGTCACGACCTGCAACTGACAGGTCGGCACGCGAGGCCCTGGGCGGGACGAGTTACCCGCCCAGGGCCGCACGTCTTTGCGGGAGGTGGCGATGCCGACGCCCACCGGCGCCGACCGGCTACTGCGCCGGGTGGTGCGCGACGGCGGCGGTTGGACCGTCCTGCTCGGGGTGGTGGCGCTCACCGGCGCCGCCGCCGAACTGGCGCTGCCGGCGACCCTCGGGCTCGCGGTCGACGCCGCAGTCGCCGGCACCACCTCCTGGTGGCCGGCCGTCGCCTGCGCGTTGGTCGCCGTCCTCATGGTCACCGACATCCTCGGTGACCTCGCCGCCGGCTACGGCGCGGCCCGGGCCACCGCCCTGCTGCGTCGACGGCTGTTGCGCCACCTGTTCGCCTGCGATGTCCGCACCGTCCGCCGGTACCCGGTGGGCGACCTGGTCGGCCGCCTCGTCGGCCAGGGCGCCGACGCCGGGCAGGCCGGGACCGCCGTGGTGCTCGGCGCCATCGCGCTGCTCCCACCGGTCGGCAGCGTCGTGGCGCTCACCCTGATCGAGCCGCTGCTGGGGATCACCCTCCTCGGCGGGCTGGTGCTGCTCACGGTACTCATGCGTGCCTTCGTCACCGACGCCTCCGCCGCCGTGGCCGGCTACCAGCGGGTGCTGGGCGCCACCGCCGGCCGGCTGCTGGAGGCGCTCGGCGGCGCCCGGACCATCGCCGCCGCGGCGACCGTGGACCGGGAACGCGACCGGGTGCTGGCCGCGCTGCCGGAACTGCGCGGGTACGGGCTGCTCGGCTGGCGGCTGCTGGCCCGCGCGAGCGCCCGCACCGCGGCCGTGGGCCCGCTGCTACAGGCGGCCGTGGTGGCCGTCGGCGGGTACGCGCTCACCGTCGGCTGGCTCACCCCGGGGCAACTGGTCGCCGCGGTGCAGTACGCGGCGCTCGGCGCCGGACTGGGCGCGGTGCTGGCCACCCTCAACCGGCTGGTACGCGCCCGCGCGGCGGCCGGACGGATCGCCGAACCGCTGGCCCACCCGGTCCGCCGGTACGGCGACGAACCGCTGCCCTCCGGCCGCGGGGAGCTGCGGCTGCGCGGTGTCGGCGTGAACAGCGAAGCCGGGCGACCGGTCCTGCGTGGGGTCGATCTGCTCGTGCCGGCCGGCACCACCCTGGCCGTCGTCGGGCGCTCCGGCGTCGGCAAGTCCACCCTCGCCGCGCTGGCCGGCCGGTTGCACGACCCGGACGCCGGTGAGGTGCTGCTGGACGGGGTGCCGTTGCACCTTTTGAACCCGGCCGCATTGCGCCGCGGCGTCGGACACGCCTTCGACCGGCCGGTCCTGGTCGGCGAGACGGTGCACGACGCGATCGGTCTCGCCCTGCCCGAACGGTCGGCGGCACCACCCGCCGGGGACACCCCGGCCGGCGCTGCGGTGCTGACCATGGCGCGAGCCGCCCAGGTGGCCGACGTCGTCGCCCGCCTGCCCGACGGATTCCGCACCCGGCTGGCCGACGCGCCCTTCTCCGGCGGCGAGGCACAGCGCCTCGGGCTGGCCCGCGCGTTTGCGGCCGAGCGGCTGCTGATCCTCGACGACGCCACGTCCAGCCTGGACACCGCCACCGAACACCGGATCAGCCGGGCGGTGGCCGAAGGGGTCGGCGGTCGTACCCGACTGGTGGTCACCCACCGCGCGGCGACGGCTGCCGCCGCCGACCTGGTCGCCTGGCTCGACGGCGGCCGGGTGCGGGCGGTGGGGCCACACCGGCAGCTCTGGGCCGATCCGGACTACCGGGCCGTTTTCGGGTCCGGCGGTGACCCCCGATGACCGGCGTACGCCGCACCACCTGGGCCGCGTTGCGGGCCCGCCGTCGTCCGCTGGGCCGGCTCGCCGCCTGGTCGGTGGCGGAGGCACTGCCGGCGCTGCTCAGCGGCCTGCTGGTGGCCCGTGCGGTCGACAAGGGTTTCCTGGCCGGCGAGTTCACCACCGGCCTGGCCTGGCTGGCCGGGCTGGCCGCCGCGGTCCTGGCCGGCGCGGCCGCCACCGGGCGGGTGTACCGCAGCCTCGGCGCCGTGGTGGAGCCGTACCGCGATGAACTGGCCGCCCGGGTGGTCGACGGCGCGCTGCGCGACGCCACCCGCGCCGGCGCGCGGCCGGACAGCGCCGCCGTGGCCCGACTGACCCATCAGGTGGAGGTGGTCCGGGACACCTTCGGCGGGCTGCTGTTGGTGGTCCGCGGCTTTCTGTTCACCGCCGGCGCGGCGCTGCTCGGCCTGCTCGCCCTGTCGCCGCCGCTGGCCGCGGCGGTGGCCGCGCCGCTGCTGCTCGGGCTGGCCGTGTTCGCGGCGGCGCTGCCGGCGATGGTCACCCACCAGCGCGCCCAGGTGACGGCCGGCGAGGAACTTGGCCGGTCGGCGGCCGCCGCGCTGACCGGACACCGCGACGTGGTCGCCTGCGGCGGGCAGGACCGGGTCGTGGCCACGGTCGACCGGCGGGTCGTCGCGCAGGCCGACACCGAACGGACGCTGGCCCGGATGGCGGCGCTGCGCAGCCTCAGCCTCGGGCTGGGTGGCTGGCTGCCGGTGGTGGTCCTGCTGCTGGCCGCGCCGTGGCTGGTGCGGCAAGGGCTGAGCACCGGTGCCGTGCTGGGCGCGCTTGTCTACGTCACCACCGGCCTGCAACCCGCCCTGCACGCACTGGTGCAGGGCGTCGGCGGCGGCGGCCTGCGCTACGCCGTCACGCTCGACCGGATCCTGCGCAGTTGCCCGCCGGTCGAGCGGGGTACCGCCCCGGCCACCGCTGCGCCGCCATGCCCTACCGGTGCCGCACTACCGCCGCCGGCCGCCGCAGCATCGCCATGTCCTACCGACGCCCTGCCAGCGCAGCCGGCCGCCGCGGCACCGCGCCCGGCTGGCCCGGTGCCGCCGGCGGTGCGGGCGTGCGGGCTGACCTTCCGGTACGGCCCGCACGCGCGGCCGGTCCTCGCCGATTTCAGCCTGACCGTGGCCGCCGGTGAGCACCTGGCCGTAGTCGGGCCCAGCGGCGCCGGCAAGTCCACCCTGGCCGCCCTGATCGCCGGGCTGGTGCCACCGAACTCCGGCACAGTGCACCTGGCCGGCACGCCGGTCGCCGCCCGCACGCCGGAGAAGCTGGCCCGGCTACGGGTACTGGTGCCGCAGGAGGCGTACGTGCGCACCGGCACCCTGGCCGACAACCTGAGGTACCTGTGCCCGGACGCGGACGACACCCGGGTGGCGACGGCCCTGGCCATCCTCGGGGCCGAGCCGCTTGTGAACCGCCTCGGCGGCCTGACGGCCGAGGTCGAGCCGGGCACCCTCTCCGCCGGGGAACGACAGCTCATCGCCGCGGTCCGGGCCTACCTCGCCCCGGCCCCGTTGGTCATTCTCGACGAGGCGACCTGTCACCTCGACCCGATGCTGGAGGCAACTGTCGAAAAGGGCTTCGCCCGTCGTCCGGGCACGCTCGTGGTGATCGCGCACCGGATCAGCTCGGCGACCCGCGCCCGCCGGGTCCTGGTGTTCGACGGCGACCGGCCGCAGGTCGGCAGCCACCAGGAACTGTTGCTTCGCTCCTCCACCTACCGGGAGCTGGTGGGTCACTGGCAGGACCACGCACCGCAAGCCCGTCGGCCGCTGAGCCGGGCCTGACGTCCACGCCGGTCAAACGGCCAGCGGACCGGCTCAGCCGGGCTCAGCTGGGTGGTCGGAACAGCAGCATGCTCACCCTGGTCAGGTCGCCGTGGGAAAGGCGCCGGGTGGTGTCGCCGTCGCCGGCCCGCACGGCCACCTGGATCCGGATCTCGGACCTGGCCGGCAACTCGACGTTGATGTTTGGTGTGTTCACGACGAAGACGCCGCCGGCCGTGTCCGGATTGACCGAGACGAGTTCCTGCGTCAGCAGGGGCGTTTCGGCCTCGGAATGGCCCGGCTCGGTGTACTCCGCGCGCACCCGGACTTGAGCGGTTTGCGGAATCGGTGACATGACATTGGGAGCACTCCTTCCGAATCGACGGAGGAGAATGTGGAGGGTTTTCCCGCGGTCGCCCGTCCGGCATGAGGACCATCGGCGGCCCCACACCGAAGAGAATTGTCGACTCGCAAAAAGGGGCCCGCCCGGTCGATGTTACCGCTCGCCGGGAGAACGCAACACAAGGCGGCAAAGGTCGATTTCCGCAAAGAAATTCGCCATCGGGCCGGACGCCACCACCGAATCTCGCCGGCACCGCCCCCGCTGTGGCGTCGCCGGTCGCCCCTC
>NZ_JCANNB010000046.1:0-49169 GCF_059553435.1 Micromonospora sp. PRAS1 | reverse complement strand
TTACTACCGCAGGCGTTAACAAGGGGCCCTTCCTTACACCCTCAGCGGGGGAGGGCCTGCTGGAGTTCCGCGCGGAGGGCGGGTGTCAGCATCTCCCCCGCCTGCTTGGCCAGCCGGGCCATCTCGTAGCCCACCACACCGATGTCGGCGTCCGCCGCCGCCAGGGTGGCCAGGATCGAGCCGTCGCGTACCTGCATCACCAGGAAGTAGCCGCGTCCCATCTCGACCACGGTCTGCTTGACCACGTCACCGTCGAACATCTGGGCCGCGCCGGCAGTGATGCTCATCAGGCCCGAGGTCACCGCGGCGAGCTTGTCGGCGTGGTCCCGCGGCAGGTGGTCGGAGATCGCGACAAGTAATCCGTCGGAGGAGACCACGACCGCGTGCGCCACTCCCGGCACCCGCTCGGCGAAGCCGCTGACCAGCCAGCTCAGGTCCCGAGCCTCCTGCGACAACGTCGTCACTGCTGTCCTCCTCTGTTCGACATCCCGGGCGGTGACACGGGGATCTCCGTGGTCTCCTCAGCCTCTGCCCGGCGCACACCGCTGTACAACCTCGACAACATCCCGCCGACCGCCGCCGGGTCCGGTTCGTGCCGGACCGGCTGCTGCCGCTGTGGGCCGGCCGGCTCGGTGACGGCGCTCAACTGCGCCATCGGCACCCGTACCGGCAGGCCCCGCTCGTTGGTTCCGGCGGTCACCGGTACCGCCGGTGGCGCTGGACTACCGGCACCCACCGCCGGCACCGCCGACGAAGGACCTTCCCGCGACCACCAGCCGCCGCCGGTGCCCGCCGGTGCCGCCGGGGCGAGCACGTCCTCCGCGCGCACCGGCACCGGATGGGCCTGGCGGGGCACCGTGACCGGTCGCCGGCCGGCGACCGGCAGGTCCGTCGGATCCGGGTTGCTCGAAACCTGCGGCCGGGTCCGCCCGGCCGGCAGTCCCCGCGGCGACGGCGGCGGGTCCAGGCTCGGTGGCGGGGCCGCCGCCAGCAGCGCGCCGGGCAGCCGCACCCGGGCCACCAGCCCGCCGGCGCCGCCGTGCAGCCGTACCTCGATGCCGTGCCGGGCGGCCAGGTGACTGACCACGAACAGACCCATCCGCTCCACCGTCGCCACGTCCGCAGCCGGCGGGGTGGCCAGCACCTCGTTCGCCTCGGCCAGCGCCGTCGCGCTCATGCCCAGGCCCTGGTCGACGACTTCGATCACCGCCCCGGTGCCGTCGGCCCGCGCCGTCACCTGCACGAAGGTGTCCGGCCGGGAAAAGGCGGTGGCGTTCTCCAGCAACTCGGCCAGCAGGTGCACAAGCTCACCGACGGCGTGCCCGACGACGTGCAGTTCGGCCACCGCCTCGTGCCGGATCCGCTGGTACTGCTCGATCTCGGCGCTGGCCGCCAGCAACACCGCGCTCAACCCGATGGGCCGGTTCCAGCGGCGGGTCGACTCGGTGCCGGCCAGCACCAGCAGACTCTCGTCGTTACGGCGCATCCGCGCGGCCAGGTGGTCCAGTTTGAACAGGTTCTCCAGCTGGTCGGGGTCGCCCTCCTCGCGTTCCAGGTCGTCGAGCAGCTCCAACTGCCGCTCCACCAGCACCTGGCTACGCCGGGCGAGGTTGACGAACATGGCGTTGACGTTACGCCGCATGTTTGCCTGCTCGACCGCGACGCCGACCGCGCTGCGGTGCACCGCGACGAACGCCTCGGCCAGTTCACCGATCTCGTCCAGGGAGCGCACCACCGCCGGGGCGACCTCGATGTTCGGCACGCCGCCGGAGACCGACCGCAGCCGGGCCAGCGCCTCGGGCAGCTCGATCTGCGCGATGCGCAACGCCTGCGACCGCAGCAGCCGGATCGACCTGGCCAGCGACCGGCCGATCAGGACGGAGATCAGCACCGCCCCCAGCAGCACCGTGATGATCACACCGACCACCATCAGCGTCTCGCGCAGCTGCGCGCCGGCGGCTGCGTCCGCCTGCTCCCTCGACGCGGCCAGCACCTCGGCCTCGAAGTCACGCAGCAGACCGTGGCGCGCCTCGCTGGCCGTCCACCACTGCTCGGGCGGCAGCAGCCTCGGCGTGGCCGCACCCTGCGTCAGGGCCCGCTCCTCCAACTGGGCCGCTGCGACGAAGATCGGATCCTGACTCAGCTGGTCGTAACGGGCCACCTGGTTGTTGGTGGCGGCGATCCGGAACGCGCCCAGGGCGGTGAACTGTCGCGACCGCAGATCGGCCAGCGCGGCCGCGGCGCCGGTGTCGTACTCACGGGCGCGCGACGCCGCGTACAGCTCCGCCCGCAGCCGCGAGGAGAGTTCCTTGGCCCGGGCGAACTGCACGTAACGCAGTGCCGCGTCGGAGAGCTCCGGCCGGTCGGCACCGGGTGACGGCTGCGCGAGCAGGGTCAGCAGCGCGTCGATGGCCCGGTGGTAGTTGCCCAGGATGGTCTCATCGCTGAGCACCACGGTGGCCAGGGTCTCCCGGATGTAGTTGACCTGCTGGTACGCCTGCGAGGCCACCGCGTAGGCACCCCGCCAGGCGGTGTCGTCGTCGGCCACCGGCTCGGCCGCCTCGCGTAGCGCCTGCGCTGCCACGTCCGAGGCCTCCCGGAACGGCCGCAGGGCGGCCAGCGTCTGGTCGATCCCCTCCTGGCCGACGATGCGCAGCGCAAACAGCTCGCCGGCCGTACGGTCGCGTTCATCCTGCAACCGGTGCACCAGCTCGGTGATCTCCTGCCCGATCCCGACCTGCGCGGCAAAGTTACCGAGCGTGCTGGCCCGCCCCACCAGGCTCTGGGTCTGCACGCCGGCCAGCACCAGGAAGGCGACCGACGGAATGATCAGCACCGTGGCGAGCTTGGTGCGCATCCGCCAGTCCTGAAGGCGCAACGGGGAGCGACGCCGGTGCGGCACCACCCGGACGTCGAACCGACGCCGACGGTGGTGCGACACCGTGTGCGCCCGGTCCGGTCCTACAGCCACCCGTTCCTCCTCCCCCACGCGTCCTCCGCGACCCGGGGAGCGCCGTCCATCCAACCAGCCCCCGGAGCAGTGTCAACGGCTCGCCCTGATGAACGGTTCAGGAAGGGTACCGCCGGCCGCCACCCTATGCCGTGGTCGGCGAAGCTTGATCATCCGTCCGGCCGATGTCGGCCACCATCGCGGCGTCGGCGATCCGGCCACAGGCGACAAGCGCCGCACCTGTCGCGCCGATCTCCGGGTAGCGCCCGAAGCGCACCCGCCGCGGCGCCAGCACGTCCGCGAACGCCCCACGCCACCACGGCGAGGCCGCCATGGCGCCACCGCCCAGCACCACCTCCACCGACCGACCGACCGTCGACTCCAACGCCACCAGATCGTCCACGACCTGCACGCACACCCCGCGCATCAGCCCGGCCAGCAGCTCCACCGCGCTGGTGGCGAAGCCCAGGCCACGCAGCTCACCCGAGCCGGCGGGCCGCCGCCCCGGCGGTCGGTCGCCGCCGAAACCGACGCCCGCCGCAGCGACCGTCTCGGGGGGCAGCGCCGCCAGCGCCGCGTCCAGCGCCGCGCCGTCGGGCAACCGCAGGGTCCGCTCGGCCCAGGCGAACAGGTTCCCACCGGAGGAGTACGCCGCCCCGGTCACCACGTGGTCGTGGTCCACCCGGTAGCGCCAGAGCCGCTGCGGCAACGGCGGCAGCGGCGCCCCCGCGGGCATCCGCTGGAGCAGGCGTACCGCCGAGGAGGTGCCGACGGTCACCGCCGCCCGGGTGTGATCGACGCAACCGGAGCCGACGTTGGAGGCGGCACCGTCGCCGATCGGGGCGGCCCAGCGTGCCCCCGCCAGGTCCGGCCAGCGCCGGGCGGATCCGGTACGCACCCGGCCGTACCAGCCCGGCGGCGCCAGCTCGGGCAGATCCGTGCCCCGGACGCCGGCCAGCGCGCAGGCCTCGGCGTCCCAGTCCAGGGTGCACAGGTCCAGCAGGCCGGTGCCCGACGCCTGCGACACCGACATCGGCGCGTCGGTGAGGAACTCACCCAGCACGTACTCGACCAGCCCGACGAAGCGGGCTGGCGGAGTGCCCAGGTGGGTCCGCAGCCAGGGCAGCCGCACCGTCCAGTAGCAGCGGTGCCACCAGGTGCCGGTGCGCTGGTGAAAGGCGTCCGGGTCGGCCGGCCCCGCCTGCGTCGCGGGCGGCTCGGGTCGGGTGTCCAGCCAGGTCAGCACCGGGCCGAGTGGCTCGCCGTCCGCCCCGAGCGGCAGCACCGAGTGCCACTGGGCGCTGATCGCCACCAACTCCACCCCACGCAGCCGGCCCCGCTGGCTCAGCTCGTCCAGACACTCGGCGAGGCAGGCCAGGTAGTCGCGGGCGTCCACGGTGCCGGTGCCGTCGTCGTGGGCGGTCAGCACCACCCGGCGGCGGGCCAGCGCGCCCGGCATCGGTCGGGCATCGCCGTCCAGCACCAGCCCGCGTACCGAGGAGGTGCCGAGGTCGAGCGCGAGAATCTTCATCGCGGGTCAACGTACCCGTTGGTTCCGGCGAGACAACCGGAGCGCGCACCGGGTACACCGATCGGCTTCCGCGCCCGGCACCGGCCGCGTAGAGTGACCGCATGCTCGCGCGACTGACCTGCTGGTGGCCCGCCGACCCGGCGGCCCATTCCCGCGCGTAGCTTCCCCACGCGGCCGCCCGACGAGGCGGCCGCCGGTCACTTCCCGGCCCGTTGGCCGCCGACGACGGCGGCATCCGGCCCAGAGGAGACCGATGACCCCGCTGACCGACCTGCTCACCGCCCTCGCCACCGGCGCCGATCCGGGCCCGTTCGCGCTGGTCCGCCGAGAGCGCGCCGAGCACCTGGACCTGTTCACCGGTGCGGTGCACACCGTCGACCGGCTCGCCGACATCCCGCTGCCCGCCGGCACGCCCGGCCCCGCCACGCTGGCGCTGGTGCCGTATCGGCAGGTCGCCGAGCGGGGCTTCGCCTGCGTCGACGACGGCATGCCGCTGGAGTGCCTACGCATCACCGGGCACCACCGGCTGCCGCTGGCCGCCGTCCTGGACGCCCTGCCCGACACCCCGGTACGCGCCACCGGCGCGGCATTCGACGTCACCGACGAGCAGTACGCGGCCACCGTCGCCCGGGTGCTCGCCGAGGAGATCGGCCACGGCGAGGGTGCCAACTTCGTCATCCACCGCGCCCTGCACGCCCGGGTGCAGGGCGCGCCGGTGACCGCCGCCCTGGCCGCGCTGCGCTCGCTGCTGCTGCGCGAACGCGGCGCGTACTGGACGTTCGTGCTGCACACCGGCACCCGCACGCTTGTCGGGGCCAGCCCCGAACGGCACGTCAGCGTCGACGACGGGCTGGTCATGATGAACCCGATCAGCGGCACCTTCCGGCACACCGGGGCCAGCGTCGACCGCGCCGCGCTGCTGCGCTTCCTCGCCGACGTCAAGGAGACCGAGGAGCTGTACATGGTCCTCGACGAGGAGCTGAAGATGATGGCCACCGTGGCCGAGCACGGCGGGCAGGTGGTCGGGCCGTACCTGAAGGAGATGTCGCACCTGGCACACACCGAGTACCTGCTCGCCGGGCACGGCTCCAAGGACGTGCGGGACGTGCTGCGGGAGACGATGTACGCGCCGACCGTGACCGGCAGTCCGATGGAGAACGCCTGCCGGGTGATCGCCCGGTACGAGCCGGCCGGGCGCCGCTACTACGGCGCGGTGCTGGCGCTGCTCGGTCACGACGACGCCGGCCGGCAGACCCTGGACGCGCCGATCCTCATCCGCACCGCCGAGATCTCCCCCGCCGGTGAGCTGCGGGTGCCGGTCGGTGCGACGCTGGTGCGCCACTCCACACCGGCGGCCGAGGTCGCCGAGACCCACGCCAAGGCCGCCGGGGTGCTGGCCGCGCTCGGCCTCGGACCGCAGGCGCCCGCGACCGGCCCGGATCCGGCGGTACGCCTCGCCGACGATCCCGACGTCCGCGCCGCGCTGGCCGCCCGTAACGCGCCACTGGCCCGGTTCTGGCTGGACCAGCGCCCCCCGGGTGCGCTCACCGTGCCCGGGTTGACCGGCCGCCGGGCGCTGATCGTCGACGGCGAGGACACCTTCACCGGGATGCTGGCCCACCAGCTCGGCGCGCTCGGACTGGCGGTGACCCTCCGGCCGTGGCACGACGCCGGAGCGGTGTCCGGGTACGACCTGGTGGTGGTGGGACCGGGGCCGGGCGACCCGACCGGCCACACCCCGAAGATGAGCACCCTGCGCGCACTGCTGGCCACACTGCTGGAGAGCGGGCGGCCGATCCTCGCCGTCTGCCTGGGGCACCAGCTCCTCGCCGGCCTGCTGGGGCTGGCCGTGCACCGCCGTGACGCCCCCTACCAGGGGCTGCAACGCACGGTGCCGCTGTTCGGCACGCCCCGACGGGTCGGCTTCTACTCCACCTTCACCGCCCGCGCCGCCGCCGACCGCCTGGACGGCCCGTACGGTCCGGTCGAGCTGGCTCGTGACGAGGCCGACGGTTCGGTGCACGCGCTACGCGGTCGGGGCTTCGCCGGGGTGCAGTTCCACCCGGAGTCGGTGCTCAGCCCGGACGGCGTGACGGTCCTGGTAGACCTGCTGCGTGACCTGCTGCCGGCGCCCGCCGGGGAGCTGCCGGCATCCGCCGGGAACGGGGAGCTGCCGGCATCCGCCGGGAAGTTGTCGGGGCGCGCCCCGGCATAGTCACACCGATCCGGGGTAGCGCTGTGACAGCCGACGGTCCGGGCGGGTTTGAGAGCCCCCGCCCGGACCGCCGGTCCACGTTCGGGTCGGCCGCCAGGTCACCGCTGCTGGCCAGCCGGATGATCGGTCAGCCGGCCAGGCCCTGCTTGAGCGCGGCGCCGATCCGCACCGCCCGCTTGGCGGTCAGGGCCGTCGCCGACAGAGCGACGTGATCCGGGGCGACCTCACCGTTGTTGCTGGTGTGCGAGGCACCGTACGGGTTTCCGGCGACGAACTGGCTCTGGTCGGTGTAGCCGGGGGTGACCACGATCCCGCCCCAGTGGTAGAAGACGTTGAACAGCGACAGCAGGGTGGCCTCCTGCCCGCCGTGCGCGGTCGCGGTCGAGGTGAAGGCCGAGTACACCTTGTCGGCAAGCATCCCGTTGGCCCAGAGCGGGCCGGTGGTGTCGATGAACTGCTTGAGCTGGGCGGCGATCAGCCCGTACCGGGTCGGTGAACCGAAGAGCACAACGTCGGCCCAGCTGAGATCGTCCGGCTGGGCCTCGTCGACGTCCTGGGTTTCCAGCCGGTGCGCCTGCCAACCCGAGTTGGCCCGGATCGCCTCGTCCGGGGCCAGTTCCCGCACCTTGCGCAGCCGCACCTCCGCGCCCGCCTCACCGGCGGCCTCGCACGCCGCCTGCGCCATCTGGTAGGTGATGCCGGTCGCGCTGTAGTAGATCACCGCCACCTTGACCTGTGCCGCCATCGCACGTCCTTTCTGTTTTTGGATCAGCTTCGGCGACTACCCGGTGTTTGCGTCGGCAAACATCGACACGTCCACCCTTCGGTGACATCCGCCCTGCTCACCGGACGGATCGGCGACCGCTGTCCACCGGCCCGCACTGAGCGGGCGGATCATCGGTGGTCGGCACCGGCCGATAGCCTGGGCGGCGTGATGCTGCCCCTGCCCACCGGCGAGTTCCAGGCGTACCTGTTCGACTGCGACGGCACCATCGTCGACTCGATGCCGCTGCACTACACGGCCTGGCGGCAGACCCTCGACGAGTGGGACTGCCCGTTCCCCGAAACCCTCTTCTACGCCTGGGCCGGACGGCCGACCGCCGACATCGTGGCCGCCCTCAACGAGCAGCACGGCCTCGACATGCCGCTGGCGACGGTCGTCGCTCACCGGGAGGCCCGTTACGAGCAGCTGCTGCCCACCGCGACCGGCATCCCCGGGGTGCTGCACCACATCGACGACGCGCACGGGCGCATCCCGTTCGCCGTGGTCTCCGGCAGTACCCGGGCGGCGGTCACCGCCTCACTCGACGCGTTGGGCATCCTGGACCGCTTCGACGTGCTGGTCTGCGCGGAGGACTACACCCGCCCCAAGCCCGACCCGGAACCCTTCCTGCGCGCCGCCGAACTGCTCGGCGTACCGCCGCGCTCCTGCCTGGTCTTCGAGGACGCCGATCTGGGCATCGAGGCCGCCGCCGCAGCCGGCATGGCGGCGGTACGCGTGCCGCAGCCCCGCCAGGGCTGAACGCCTGCGGCACCGATCCGTCACGGGGTGCTTGCTCAAGTTATCCGCAAGTTGCCCCGATCATGGTTCTCGACCGGGCTGGAAAACGCCATCCTGGTGAGACCGGTGCCGGCGAACGTGTCGCCGCCCCGCACCGGCGAACCTGAACGGGGGATCGCGCTCCGCCACCAACGGCGTTGGCGTAGCGCGATCAGGGGCGCTGCGATCAGGGGCGCTGCGGCGGTGGGATGTCGGTGCCCGCGCCTATGCTGCCGTCGACCACTTCAAGGAAGGCGGCCGACCCGTGGCACCCACCGGTAACGGGGCACTGACCGGCAGCGAGGCGCTCGCATTGCGGATGAGCAGCCTGCGGCTGCGTCCGCATCCCACCGCCGCACCGCTGAGCACGGTGGCCGAGGTGGTGCAGTGGTTCGGCGCCATGCAGGCGCAGGACCTGGCCAGCGGCTTGTGGTCTCTTGGCGTACGGCTGCCCGGGTCCACCCACGCGGACGTGCACGCCGCGCTGGAGCGCCGGGAGGCGCTGCGGACCTGGCCGATGCGCGGCACCATCCACCTGGTACCGGCCCGCGACGCCCGCTGGATGCTGGAGCTGACCGGGGTACGCGCCCTGGCCGGCGCGGCCCGGCGGCGCGAGTTCCTCGGCCTGTCGGAGGCCGACGCGGACCGCGCGGCCGACGTGCTGGGCCAGACCCTGGCCGGTGGTGGCCGGCTGACCCGCACGGAGTGCGTGGCGGCGTTGACCGCGGCCGGCATCGACGGCGCCGGCCAACGCGGCTACCACCTGCTCTGGTATGCCAGCCAGCGCGGCGTCACCTGCATCGCCCCCAACGTCGGCACCGAGCAGACCTTCGCCCTGCTCGACGAGTGGGCGCCCGGCCAGCACCGGCCCGACCGGGACGAGGCGCTGGCCACCCTGGCGCTGCGTTACTTCCGCAGCCACGGCCCCACCACCCGGCAGGACTTCGCCGGCTGGACCGGCCTGACCGCGACCGACGCGAAGCGCGCCATCGCCGCCGCCGGAGACGACCTGGCCACGGTACGCGTCGACGGGGTCGAGGCGGTGCTGCCAGCGCCGCTGCTCGACGCGGATCGGACGGCCGTCGACGACGTGCTGATCCTGCCCGGCTTCGACGAGTACCTGCTCGGCTACAAGGACCGCACGCTCATGCTCGACCCGGAACACAAGCAGGCGATCATCCCCGGCGGCAACGGCGTCTTCCAGGCCACCGTGGTGGTCGGCGGCCGGGTGGTCGGCACCTGGAAGCGCAGCCTCGCCAAGACCCGGGTCACCCTGACCGTTGCGCCCCTGGTCGACCTCGACGCCGTGCGCCGCAAGCAGGTCGAGCAGGCCCTCGACCGGTACGCCGACTTCCTCGCCCTGCCACCCCGGGTGACCTGGAGTCGGTGAGCCGTCGCCGAGTCGGTGTTCTGCCCACGGCGAAGATCCTTGGCTGCCTGGCATCGCCGCTGCTTGGCTGGTGGGCATGCAGATCCTGGTGCTGGGCGGGACGGCGTGGCTGGGTCGGGAAGTGGCCCGGCAGGCGGTCGATCGGGGGCACGCGGTCACCTGCCTGGCCCGGGGCGAGAGCGGCGCGGTGCCACCCGGCGCCATCCTCGTCGCCGCCGACCGCACCGATTCCGCCGCCTACGACGAGGTGCGCGGCCGGGACTGGGACGCCGTCGTCGAGGTGTCGTGGCAGCCGGGCTTCGTCCGGAACGCCCTGCGGGCGCTCGGCGACCGGTCCCGGCACTGGAGTTACGTCTCCTCGGTCAGCGCCTACGCCGCACACGACACGCCCGACGCCGACGAGACCGCCGCCACCCTGCCGCCGACGACCCGGGAGGTGGTCGACCGCACGGCGTACGGCGAGGCCAAGGTCGCCTGCGAGCAGCTCTCCAGGGCCGAGGTGGGTGACCGGCTGCTGGTCGCCCGCGCCGGGTTGATCGGCGGCCCCGGCGACCACACCGGCCGCTCCGGCTACTGGGTGGCCCGCGCCGCCCGCGCCCCCGGGGCGCCGATGCTGGTCCCCCGCACCCCCGACCTACCGACCCAGGTCATCGACGTACGCGATCTCGCGGCCTGGCTGCTCGACAGCGCCCAGGCCGGCACGGTGGGCACCTTCAACGCGGTCGGCCCGGTGGTGCCCTTCGGTGAGTGGATCGGCCGGTGCCGTGCCGTCGGTGGGCACACCGGCCCGGTCGTCGAGGCCGACCCGGACTGGCTGCTGACCCAGGGCGTGGCGCAGTACATGGGCCCCGGGTCGCTGCCGATGTGGCTGGTCGAGCCGGGCTGGGCGGGCTGGTCAGCGCGCAGCGGCGCGGCGTCCGTCGCCGCCGGGCTGCGCCACCGACCGCGCACCGACCTGCTGGCGGACACCCTCGCCTGGGAACGCGAGGCCGGACTGCACCGCGAACGGCCCGCCGGACTGAGCTCCGCCCGCGAGGCGGAGCTGCTCGCCGCCATGCCCCGTTCGGCCGGTGCCGCCTGAGGCACCGGACTCGCTCAACTGCCTCCTGACGCCGGAGGCGCCGGCTCGCCCGCTCAGCTGCCTCCGGCCGCCGGAGGCAGCGGACTTGCCCGCTCAGCTGCCGAAGCTGTGGCGTGCGCTCTCGATGTTCCCGATGTTGCGGCGGGTCCACTCGCACATCAGGTCGACGGTGGCGCGCAGCTCGCGGCCGGGCTCGGTAAGCGTGTACTCGACCCGGGGCGGGACCGTCGGGTGCACGGTGCGCTCGACCAGGCCGTTGCGTTCCATCATGCGCAGGTTCTGGGTCAGCATCTTGTGGCTGATGCCTTCGAGCGCGTCGCGCAGCTCGCTGAAGCGCAGCGTGCCGTCACCCAGGGTCTCGATGATCAGCAGGGCCCACTTGTTGCGACGTCCGAGAAGATCTCCCGTGCCAGGGTGCCGGCACGCATGATGTCGTCCTGGGCCGGATCGCTGGACCGGGTGGTCACCATCAGGTTCCTCCGTCACCGAAAAGTGCCTTCTTCCATGTTCGCCATGACTCTCCTACGGTTACGGTTTCTAAGTAACCTCAAGTGACCACGGTGGTCGGGACTACAGATCACGTGGCGAGAGAGGAAGCGAAACGTCATGGCCGTCACGCTCACCAATCCGCAGGGGCTCCCCGAGAACACCGCGTACCACCATGTCGCGGTCGCGACCGGTGGCCGGCAGGTTTTCGTCGCGGGCCAGGTCGCCTGGGACGCCGACGGCGTCACGGTCGGCGCCGGCGATCTCGCCGCCCAGGTCGAGCAGAGCTACCTCAACGTCGCCACCGCCCTGGCCGGGGTCGGCGCCGGGATCGACGACGTCGTCCGACTGACCGTCTACGTCGTGGACTGGACGCCGGACAAGATGCCGGCATTCCTCGACGGCGTGGCCCGCGCCACAGCCCGGCTCGGCAGCACCGCGACGCCACCGGCCACGTTGATCGGCGTCGCCGCCCTGCACACCCCGGAGCATCTGGTCGAGGTCGAGGCCACCGCGGTCGTCGGAGATCCGGCACCCGGAGCCGCCGACCCACGGCCGGAGTTCTTCGCTACGCCCGGCTACGGCGAGCGGCAGCTGGACCGGATGCGCTACCACCAGGCCGTCCGGATCGGGAACCGCGTCGAGATTTCGGGCCAGGGTGGCTGGGACGACGACCTGCGCTTCCCGGACTCCCTGGAGGACGAGATCGTCCGGGCCTTCGACAACATCGAACGCACCCTCGCAACCGCCGGGGCCAGCTGGCGCGACGTGGTGCACGTCAACTCGTACCACGTGCCCGAGGTCGACGGCTTCATCGGCGAGACGCACAATCGCGTGATGGTCGAGCAGTTCCGCAAGCACATGGGCGACCGCGCCCCCGTCTGGACCGAGACCGGCGTGCCCGCGCTCGGTGCCCCGGGCATGCGGGTCGAGATCCGGGTGACCGCGGTCGTCGAACCGACCGAAGGCCGCTGATCCGCACCGACGTTGCCGCGTCGGTCGGTCAGGAGGTCGGGTCGGCGGCCAGGAAGGCGCGGATGGTTGCGGTGACGGCGGGCCAGTCGCCGGCGAACTCGTAGAAATGATGGTTCGCCTGGCTCTCCACCAGGCGCGCTCGGGAGATCCCGGCGACCAGGGCCTCGGCGTGCGTGAACGGCACGGCGCCGTCGCGGCGGCTGGCGATCACCAGGGTCGGCTGGCTGACCTGGCTGGTGAGATCCTCGCGGGGTCGCTGGTCGTTGCGGAATCCGCTGCCGGAACGCATCCGGGAGAAGAGCCAGACCAGTTGCGTACGCTGCTCCGGGGTCAGCTCGGCCAACGCCTGCTCTGGCGGGAGGGCGGAGAGGCCGGCAAGCAGCTGCCGTAGGCCTCGATCCGGCGAGCGGCGCAGCAGCGCCCGCATCCCGCCCCAGGTCAGGCCCTCGGTCCAGGGCGAGAACATCAGGCCGGCGAGGAGCCGGGTGCGGGGGTCCGGGTAGGGCAGCGGCCCCACGGCAGCCTGCGTGATCAGCCGCTCGACCAGGGCCGGGTGCCGGGCGGCCAGGGCCACCCCCGTCGGCCCGCCGGCCGAGATGCCGACCGACGCGGCGACCCGCTCGATGCCCAGGTGCCGGCAGAGGTCGGCGGTCACGTCGGCGAAACCGGGCACGGTCGTCCCGGTGGTCAGCGGGGTGCGACCGTAGCCCGGACGCGACGGTGCCAGCACACTGACGTTCGCCTCGGCGTACACCCGCTCGTCCAACGTCAGGCCGGCCCGCATGTGCCCGCCGTGGAACACCACCACGACGGGGTCGCCACGCCGCTCCAACCGATATTCCACCCGGCCACTCGGTAGCTCCACAATGGTCGTCGAGTGCTCGGTCATCGGGATCACCATACGAAGAGTAGGGCACCACATCGCACAGCGATGCCCCGCTCGACTCCGACTTCGGATCCGACTCCGACTCCGGCGTCGGCGTCGGCGTCGGCGTCGGCGTCGGCGTCGGCGTCGGCGTCAGCGTCAGCGACCGGACGCGCAGAGTACGTGTGTCGGTGTGCGCCATACTGGGATCAAGCTGGCGGGGGATCCGGCCGATGTCCACATTTACGGCGATCTCCGCTGTCCAGGGTGGCTCTGGCACACGAGCGGCGCTGCGCACGGGGAGGTTTCCCTGCCGGAGCGGACGTAGCTGCATCAGAGAGGATATGTAGTGTCTCGGACGTACCGGCGCGTACTCGCGCGGATCGGTTTGGCCCTTGGCCTTGTGCTCGCCTCGATCACCTTCGTGGCCTCCCCCGCCTCGGCTCACACCCTGAACCAGGCCGTCGTCGCATCGCAGGGCTGCGGTTGGTCCAACGGTGTCTACACGGTGCTCACCAGAACGGATCTCTGGGACGACCGGAACAACATGCCCCTGGGCGAGGTCTACGTCCTGTGGAGTAGCAGCTATCAGCAGAACTGCGTGCTCACCCTCCGGGTCGGCCGGGCAGACGGCGTCGCCAGCTACACCGAGGCCGTCCTGGAGCGTCAGGGCATGAGCACCATCCGAGACTCAGGGAACTATGCCCACTACGCGGCGGCCCGCGGGTACGCCGCCGGCACCTGCATCAGGTGGACGGGCGCCATCGGGGCGATCTACGGCGGAGGGATCTACGGCACCACCAGCACGGTGTGGCGATACTGCGGCTGAAGGTTGCCCCGGTGAATGCCGACGCCTCGGGCCCGCGACGCTCCTGCGTCGCGGGCCCGAGGCGGTCCGACTGTTAAAAAGGGGCCCTTCCTCTACACCAGGCGTTAATAAGGTGCCCTTCCTTACATCAAGGTGCCGGCGGCGCGGCCCTCGTGCAGAGTGAGATTGCGGCCGTCCGCCGGGTTGAACAGGTGGATCTTCTCCAGGTTGAACCAGACCCGGTGGCTCTGGCCCTCGGTGACGGTCGACTCGGCCGACAGGCGGGTGACCAGGTTGGAGCCGGCGCCGCTGAAGTCGGCGGCACCGGCGTCGGCGGCCAGCTCCTCCAACTCGGCGGCGGTGGCCCGCTCCCCCTCGACGGTGAAGTAGACGTACTTGTCCGAGCCCATCGACTCGACGATGTCCACCGGCGCCTCGAACACCATGCCCCGACGGCGGGTCTCCTCGTCGATCACTTCGGCGTCCTCGAAGTGCTCGGGGCGGATGCCGAGGATCAGCTCGCGGGGCGCCTCCGCACCCTCCAGCTCGCGGCGGATCCGGTCGCCGATCGGCACGTCGCCCAGGGCGGTACGCAGCTTGCCCTCCTCGACGGTGGCGGTCAGGAAGTTCATCGACGGCGAGCCGATGAACCCGGCGACGAAGAGGTTGCGTGGGTGGTCGTACAGCTCCTGCGGCGGCCCTACCTGCTGCACCGCGCCGCCCCGCATGATCACCACGCGGTCGCCGAGGGTCATCGCCTCGGTCTGGTCGTGGGTTACGTAGACGGTGGTGGTGCCGAGCTGCTTCTGGAGCCGGGAGACCACGGTACGCATCTGCACCCGCAGCTTGGCGTCCAGGTTGGAGAGCGGCTCGTCCATCAGGAACGCCTTGGGCTGGCGGACGATCGCCCGGCCCATCGCCACCCGCTGCCGCTGGCCGCCGGAGAGGTTGGCCGGCTTGCGGTCCAGCAGCGAGGTCAGCTCCAGGACTTTGGCCGCCTCCTCGACCTTCTGGTTGATCGTCTCCTTGTCGAGCTTCGCCAGCCGCAGCGGGAAGGCCATGTTCTCCCGCACGGTCATGTTCGGGTACAGCGCGTACGACTGGAAGACCATGGCGATGTCCCGGTCGCGCGGAGCCTTGTCGTTGACCCGCTCCCCGTCGATGCGCAGCTCGCCGGAGCTGATGTCCTCCAGCCCCGCGATCATGTTGAGCGTGGTGGACTTGCCGCAACCGGAGGGGCCGACCAGGATCACGAACTCGCCGTCGGCGATCTCCAGGTCGACGTCCCGCACCGCCGTGGTGCCGTCCGGGAACTTCTTGCTCACCTTGTCGAGCACGATGTCAGCCACCGTTACCACCTGATCCCTTGGCTTCGCATTTTGACTCACCTATCCCTTGACGGCGCCGGAGGTCAGGCCGGAGACGATGCGGCGCTGGAAGAAGAGGACGAACAGGATGATCGGTACCGTGATCACCACGGCGGCGGCACAGATCGCCCCGGTGGGGTCCTCGAACTGCGACTCGCCGGTGAAGAACGACAGCGCCACCGGCACCGTGCGGGACCGCTCGGTGGAGGTCAGCGAGATGGCGAAGAGGAAGTCGTTCCAGCAGAAGATGAAGACCAGGATCGCCGTGGTGAACACGCCCGGCGCGGCCAACGGAGCGATCACCCGGCGGAACGCCTGCCCCTGGGTCGCGCCGTCCATCTTCGCGGCCTTCTCCAGATCCCAGGGAACCTGCTTGAAGAACGCCGACAGTGTGTAGATCGCCAGCGGTAGCGCGAAGGTGATGTACGGCAGGATCAGCCCCGGCCAGGTGTCGAAGAGCCCCAACTGCCGCTCGATCTCGAAGAGCGGCGAGACCAGCGACACCTGTGGAAACATCGCGATCAGCAGGGCGACGCCGACGAGTAGCCGCTTGCCGGGGAAGTCCAGCCGGGCGATCGCGTACGCGGCCATGGTGCCGAGCACGACGGCGATCGTGGTGGCGATCAGCGCGATGCCGATGGAGTTGATCAGGGCCCGGACGAACTGGTCGGTGGCGAAGATGTTGCGGTAGTTCTCAAGCGTCCACTCGCGCGGGATGAAGTTGCCGTCGGTGAGGGTGGCCGGTGTCTTGAACGACAGCGACATGATCCACAACACCGGGATCAGCGCGAAGACGACCACGATGGTGTTCATCACGCCCCACTGGAGCCTGGCTCGGGTGGTGGTGTCGGCCATCTCAGCGCCTCTCCCCGTCGTCGCTGCCGGGAGCAGCGGTACCGAACAGCTTCACGAAGATGAACGCGATGATCGCCACGGTGATGAAGATCAGCACCGACATGGTGGAGCCGATGCCGAGGTTCAGACCCCGGATCAGGTTGTTGTAGGCGATCATCGACACCGACGAGGTCTGGTTGGCCCCGTTGGTCAGCACGTAGATGTTGTCGAAGACCCGGAACGCGTCCAGGGTGCGGAACAGCAGGGCGACCAGGATCGCCGGCTTCATCACCGGCAACATCACCTTGGTGAACCGCTGCCAGGCGGTGGCCCCGTCGGTGGAGGCCGCCTTGAGCAGGTCCTCCGGCACCAGCGCCAGGCCCGCCATCAACAGCAGCGCCATGAACGGGGTGGTCTTCCAGATCTCCGCCAACATGATGATCGCCAGGGAACTGGCCCGCTCGGTGAGCGGCGCCCCGTCGGAGAAGAGGTTGGCCAGGTATCCGGTGCCGGGCGTCCACGCGTACCGCCAGGAGAAGGCGGCCACGACCGTGACGATGCCGTACGGGATCAGCGCCGCGGTGCGCACGATCCCCCGGCCGACAAGCGTACGGTGCATGATCAGCGCCAGCCCCATGCCGAGCACCAACTCGACGGCGACGGTGACCACCGTGATCAGCATCGTGACGCCGAACGCCGTCCACCAGAACTCGTTTGTCAGCACGGTGATGTAGTTGTCCAGGCCGACGAACTCGCGTTCGGCCGGAAAGCGCAGGTCGAAACGCTGCAACGACAGCCATACCGAGTACAGGATCGGATAGCCGGTCACCGCAACCATGACCAGCGCGGCCGGCGCGCAGAGCAGCCAGCCCAGCTTGCGCTCGGCCCGCTTGTTCTCGCTCAGCGGGGCCCGCCGGCGTCGGTTGGCCCGCTGGGCGGGCACGGCGGCGTGCTGCCCGCCGGTGCGGGGGTCGGCCTCGTCGGCGGCCACGTCCGCACCGGCCGGGGTGGCGTTGATGCTCATGCCCTCACCTCCCGGTGGATCGGCTCGCTCACGGCAGAACCCCCCTCGACTCCAGGGCGTCGGCGATGGCGTCGCGCAGCTCGTCGGCGGTGGCCTGCGGGTCGATCGCCGACGGCGGCGACAGGATCGCCGACATCACTGTGGAGATGCTCTGGTACGCCGGGGTCAGCGGCCGCACCGCCGGCTCCCGCAGCTGCTCCAGGATGGCCTCCTTCATCGGGTACGCCTCGTCCATCTCCGGGTCGTCGAAGACGCTCTCGATGGTCGGCGGAACTCCGTCGTTGATCGCGGAGAACTTCTGGTTCTCGGCGCTGCGCAGGCACTTGGCCGCGGCGAAGGACTCCTCGGGGTGCTGGGAGAACCGGCTGACCGCGAGGTTGATCCCGCCGATGGTCACCCGGCTCGGCTTGTCCGCGTCGACGGCCGGCACCCGGGCCCACCGGACCCGTTCCGCCAGGTCCGGGTTGGCCTCCTGCATCGCCGGATAGACGTAGGGCCAGTTGATCTGGAAGGCGCCGTTACCGGCCTGGAACTCCAGCCGCATCGGGTCCTCGGTGGCGTTGCTGAACGACGGCGAGGTCACGCCCGACGTGGCAAAGTTCGCCAGCACCTCAAGTGCCCGCACCGCCCCCTCGTCCAGCAGCGATTCGGTGCCGTCGGAGCTGAGGATGTTGCCGCCGGCGCTGGCGACCAGGCTGTTGTAGAGCACCACCAGACCCTCGTACTGGGCGCCCGTGGCGAGCACCTGGTGCGGCTGGCCCTGCCCCTTGAGGTCCTGGGCGATCGAGATCATCTCGTCCCAGGTGGCGGGCGGCTCGGGTACCAGGTCCGTGCGGTACCAGAGCAGCTGGACGTTTGTGTGCTTCGGCGCCCCGTAGAGCTTGTCCTCGTACCGGGCGGTGTCCAGCGGGCCTTCGAGAGTGCCCTGCTCCACCTCGGCCCGGTCCTGGCCGGTCCACTCCAGGATCCAGTTCGCGCTGGCGAACTCCTGGGTCCAGGTCACGTCCAGACCGAGCACGTCCATGCCGTCGTCCTCGGCCGCGAGCCGCCGCACCATCTGCACCCGCTGCTCGTCGGCCTCGCGCGGCAGCACCCGGTTGACGATGCGGTACCGCCCCTCGGCCTCGGTGTTGCACCTGTCGACCACCTGCTGGAGGTTCTGCTCCGGCGGGTAGTACAGGTTGATCGTGGGTACGCCGCCGTCGCCGCCGCCGGAGGAACAGGCCGCCATCGGCGCCACCAACGTCAGCGCCGCGGCGGTCGCGGCCACCCGTACGCGGGCTCGCCGCCGGGGCCGGATCTTGTCACGCCCACTCATGTCGGCCCCCGCTGCGCTCCGCACCGCCATGAGGCACCGGCACGCTGAGCCGGATGTGTCGCTCGCCACGCTCGCTCATGACCCTCCCCTCGCACCTCGGCAACAACCCGGGGAAGGTCTCCGTGCCCCGGCGCACGGCGCGACGGTCAAGGCGTCCACCTGCTGGTTTCCCGCCCGTCACGTTTCGTGGCTGCAACACTGCCCGAGCTGCGAAGTCGCGAAACCTCACCAGAATGAGACGACTTAAACATGCAATTAGCGTCACGCTCCGCACTGCCGGCCGTCGCCGTCGGCGTTAGCCTCGGGCGGTGGACGTCACCTTTTTCTTCGACCCGATCTGCCCGTGGACCTGGCGCACCTCACGCTGGCTGGTGTCCGTCGCCGATCCTCGCGACCTGCGTATCGAGTGGCGGGCGTTCAGCCTGGCCATCCTCAACGGCGGTGACGTGCCACCGGAGTACGCCGAGGCGATGACCGCCTCGGGCCGGGCGCTGCGCCTGGTCGAGGCGTTGCGCGCCGAGGGCCGCCACGCCGACGCCGGCCGGTTCTACGCCGAGTTGGGCGCGCTCACCCACGACGCCGGCAATCCGCCGAGCGGCAAGCTGGTGGCGGCGGCCGTCGAGGCCGCCGGGCTCGACGACGCGGCGACCGCCCTGGACGACGCGGGCTGGGACGACGCCGTGCACGCCTCGCACGCGCTTGCCTTCGGCTCGGCCGGGCCGGACATCGGCTCCCCGGTGCTTATGGTTCCCGACGCCGAGCGGGGCCTGCACGGGCCGATCCTGACCGAGGTGCCGGAGCTCGACGACGCGCTGACGATCTGGGACAGCATCGTGCCGCTGATGCGCCTGCCCGCCTTCCACGAGATCAAGCGCGGGCGCCGCTGAGCGCGGCGACCTCGATCCGGCGCGCTGCCGTCGAACCTGGCTGACCACTGGATTCGAGGTTCACCCAAGGTATGTTCCAGCGGTTGAATCGACGCTTGGCGCATGCTGAAGAAACCCATCTTCGGGTGCGCGATGGCGCTGACGGTGGTACTTACCGTCACGCTGGCGACAGTACCCGCGGGCGCCGCGCCGCCCGACCCCACGTCAGCTGGCCAGGCGACCACCGCCGGACTCGGCGCCGCCTGGGCGAAGGCAGCCGAGACGGGTACGCCCGTCGAGGTTCCCGATCGGTTCACCGAGACCATGAAGGTCTGGGCCGAACCCGACGGCAAGCGCCTGCGCGCCCAGCTGCACACCCGGCCCATCCAGCTCAAAAACCCGGACAGTGGCGTCTGGGAGCCCATCGACACAAGCATCGTCGCCCGCGACGGCGAGCTGCGGACGGTACGCACCAAGACGCCGCTGACCTTCGGCGGTCGCGGGAGCAGGGAGCTGGTCTCTGCGGCCGGAACGCAGGGCACCGCTGGACTCAAGGTCCGGCGGGCGCTGCCGGAGCCGAAGATCTCCGGCAGCACGATCACCTACCCCGACGCCGTGGCGGCAGGTGCGGACCTGGTGGTGCAGTCCCAGGCCGACGGCTTCGTCTCCCAGGTGGTCTTCCGGCGTAAGCCGACGGGCCCGGTGACGGTGCGGCTGCCGCTCACGCTGCCCAAGGGCACCACGTTCGGCAAGACCTCCGGCGGCCTGCCGCAGCTGAAGGACGCCAAGGGTAGGGCGAAGGCCGCGCCGATCGTACTGACCGCGGTGGACGCCAAGGCGGAAGCCTCGGCAGAGGGCGGCAGGAGCGTCCCGGTCACCACCCGGGTGGAGACCTCCCGCGCGAAGTCGGAGCTGGTCTTCACGCCGGATCCGGAGTTCCTGGCCGACCCGGCGGTGACCTATCCGGTGACGATCGCCGCCGCCTCGGAATGGTTCGGCGGCGGAGTTCCGGACGATGCCTGGGTCAGCAAGAACGACCCCTACAACAACCACGCGGCCGACGGATGGCTACGTGCGGGCACCACCCAGACCAGCGCGGACATCGCGCGGGTCTACCTCAAGTTCAACACCGCGGCCCCGCAGCTGAAGGGGGCGACGGTCGTCCAAGCCGACCTCATCATGTGGAACTACAAGTCCGGCGGTCCCAACGGTGCCCTGTGCGGGGATCCGCTGGGGGCGGGCATCGTCGCCGCCCGTGTCTCTTCCTCGTGGAGCCCTTCCGGCTTGAGCTGGTACAACCAGCCCGCCACCGCCGGCGGCACCGAGGGGCTGAACCGGGCCGGCTACAACTACGACGCCAGCGGCACCTGGTGCGCCAAGGACGAGCAGCTCTGGCATCGGGTCACCGGCATGGCCCGCGCCTGGATCGAACAGGACGTGCCCAACCACGGGCTGGTGCTGCGGGCCGCGAGCGAGACCGCGGCAATCAACTGGCGGCAGTACTACGCAAGCGAATACAGCGGCAACCCGTACCCGGGCTACCGCCACCCACCCACCCTCATGGTCGAGTACACCCCGCCACCCACCGAAACCCAGTGGGTGAAGTTCGAGGCGGACGACCTGACCGAGTTTCCCACCTACCAGCAGGCCAAGGCGTTGGCGGCCGAGCCCTTGGACGACGCCGCCAACTGGTCGCTGACGACCCAGGAGGCCGACGGGATCGAGCAGCTGGGCCTGGGCGTGGCCAACGAGATCACCGCCAGCCAACTACAACCATCACCGAGCGACGTCGAGGTCGACCCGGCCACCATGGATCCCGACGAGGCCCCGGCCGGTAGCCTGCCCAGCGACGAGACGCCACCGACGGTCACCGAGGTACGCCCCGCCGCCGACAGCGCCGACGTCCCGGTCGGCACCACAGTCGCCGTGACCTTCAGCGAACCCGTCTGGGAACCCCAGATCACCATCAAGGACATCGCCGGAACCGCGGTCTCGGGAACGACTGCCCTGGACGCCACCAACAAGGTCGCCACCTTCACCCCCACCCAACCCCTGAAGTCCGGAACCGTCCACAGCGCGGAGGTGAGCGAGGCCTACGACGCGGACGGCAACGAAATGGCCCCACATTCCTGGCGCTTCACCACCGAGAACGACACCACGCCACCTGTCGTCTCCGCGAACACCCCGGCGGCCCAGGCGACGAACGTGCCCGTCACGACTCCGGTCACGGTGACGTTCAGCGAACCGGTCACCGACGCCCGGTTCACCCTGAAGGGCGCTGCCGACACGGTGGTGACCGGCACGTCGGCCATGGACGCCACCCAGCGGGTTCTCACGTTCACTCCCGCCGCGCCACTGGCCGAGAGCACCGCGTACAGCGCCGAGGTGGCCGGGGCCAAGGACGACGCGGGCAACACCATGGTCGCGCCGCACACCTGGTCGTTCACCACAGGCGTGCGACCACCCACCGGGCTGGTGGCCGCCTACGGCATGAACGAGGGCGCCGGGACGGGCGTGAGCGACTCCTCCGGCCAGCACCACACCGGAACGGCCACCGGCACGACCTGGGCCACCAACGGCAGGTACGGCAAGGCGTTGTCGTTCAACGGCAGCAGCAGCCGGGTCACCGTCGCCGACGCTCCTTCCCTGCGGCTCGGCCGCACGCTGACCCTGTCCGCCTGGGTGCGACCCACCACCGTCACGAACTGGCGTACCGTCGTCGGCAAGGGACTCACCCAACGGCAGGGTGCCTCCTACGTGCTGTACGCCGCCAACGGGACCGCGCCCTCGGGCTGGCTGGAAACCGGCGGCCAGTCATATCAGGTGAACGGCTCGGCGCCACTCCCCGCCAACGCCTGGAGCCACCTGGCGGTCACCTACGACGGCACCACCGCTCGGCTCTACGTCAACGGGACCCGGGTCGCTCAGACGCCACTCACCGGGGCGCTCGACGTGGACGGTGGGGCGGTCACCATCGGTGGTAACGACGTCTGGGGCGAGTACTTCAGCGGCCTGATCGACGAGGTACGCATCTACAACCGCGCCCTCGACGTGGCGTCGATCCAGGCCGACATGAACACTCCCGTCGGCGCTTCCGACCCCACCCCGACTCCCAGCCCGACCCCGACCCCGTCCCCGACGCCCACCGGGCCGCCGGCCCAGGTGCCCGGACTGGTCGCCGCGTACGGCATGAACGAGGGCGCCGGCAGCACGGTGTCGGACTCCTCCGGGCAACACAACACCGGCACCGCCGCGGACACGACCTGGGCCACGAATGGCAAGTACGGCAAGGCGCTGTCGTTCAACGGCCGCACCAGTCTCGTCGATGTCACCCACGCGCCCTCGCTCCGACTCACCGGAGCGCTTACCCTCTCGGCCTGGGTCAAACCCGATGACCTGGACGGCTGGCGCACGGTGGTGCTGAAGAACATGGCCTCCGGATACGGCGCCTCCTACGGCCTGTACGCCTCCGAGGGGAGCGTGCCCGCGGGCTGGCTCACCACCACCGGGGATCCCTTCGGGCCCAGCGGGTCCACACCGCTGCCGCAGGGCGCGTGGAGCAACGTGGCGCTCACCTATGACGGGAGCAGGGCCACCATCTATGTAAACGGCGCCAAGGCTGGTGAGGTGGCCGCCACCGGCGGCATCCGCGACGACGGCGGAACGGTCACCATCGGCGGCAACGAGATCTGGGGCGAGTACTTCAGCGGCCTGATCGACGAGGTACGCATCTACAACCGCGCGCTGACCGCGGCTCAGATCCAGAGCGACATGAACACCCCGATCGGCACCGCACCGGCCGGCGCCGCCCAGGTCGCACCGCGCGCCGCCGCCACCAGCACCGCGCCGCAGATCGCGAAGCTGGCGACAGCCACCGGCAAGGGCACCACTCCGACGTTCACCACCTGGGTGACCGATGCGCAGGACCGCCCGACGACGGTGCAGGTGGAGGTGGCGCCGCAGCCGACCAAGTCAGCCAAGAGCAAGTGGACGGTCGCCAAGGAGCTGACCTGGTCGGGAACGGTGACTGGAAAGCCCGACGGGTCGCGGCACACGCTGCGGATGCCGTCCGGGAAGGTCGAGCAGGGCCAGTGGATGCGGTGGCGGGCCCGGCCGACGGTCTCCGGCACAACCGGCGAATGGTCCAGGTGGCAGACGTTCCGGGTCGGCGACGACCGGTCGGTCGGCAAGCTACCTGCGCCGGCCCCGGCCGCCGCACAGGACCCGAACACCGGGACGCCCTTCGACTACCAGCGGATGAGCCGCACCGACTGCAACAACGCACGTCGGAGTTCACCCCGGCCGTACCACGGGTTCGGCTGGACCGTCCTGCACCCCTACTCGGCCTGCTACAGCAGGATCCTGGGCTGGGGTGACTGGGAGGTGGACCTCATCACCGGCCTGCCGAAGACCCGATGCCCGAAGTCCCAGGGCGTGATGATGACGGCCAACGTGATCGTGTACACCAACCTGGGCACGAAGAACGGCTCACCGGTTGTCGGCGGCGAGAGCACGCCGGACCTCACGGCCAGGGACATCAGCCTCTGGACCAGCATCACCGAGATCCAGACGGTGGGTCCCAACTGCACACCGACAAACGCCTTCGACGGCGAGACGATCCAGCTCCGGGCCTATGCCCAGGGATCCGACAACTCCGACTGCACGAAGACCAAGGGACGGGACCGGACCGCTACCATCGGGGACTTCAAACGCAACGGCGAGGACGCGTTCGTCTTCCGGTCCGAGGGAACGGCGTGGGGAAACTGCACGCTGCGCCCCAAGCTGTATCCCGGTAAGAGCTTCCTCTTCCTGGACCCCACTCCGTTCCGCCTGTGGCAGTACCTGACCACGGAACAGGGGGCTCCGACCAGGACGGGCGATCTGCCCTTCGTCGCCAGGTGCGACAGTCGGCGCATCAGCTATCCCATCGTCCGGAGCAACGGAAGCTTCGGCTGGGCCGGCAACACGGGCGGATGCCGGTTCCTCGGTGCCGACCGGGTGTACACGATGTACACCGGCGACCCGCACCGCGGCGAAGTGGCCCGGCATATCCAGGCCGCCTTCCAGAACCCGCAGGGCACGGACCCGAAGGTGGACAAGCAGGGCAGACCGATTGCCAAGAAGTTCCCCGGAAACTACGACGCGTGTGTGGGGGTGCCCAGCGGCACGCGATGCGTGAAGGTTCCCCTGACCAGACGGATCAACAGTGAACGTGCCCCGGACGGCGTGTTGTTCAACTCCAAGAACAGAAACCTTCGGGACAGGTACTGCAAGAACCTGCCCGGACGCGACGATCCGAACAAGCAGTGCGACGAGTATCCGTTCCGATCCACCTTCCAGGCGATCGGCGTCGACGGCAAGATGGACAACGGCGTCTGGGTGCCGTCCCTCAACGCCTCACTTCGCATGGTGAGTACGGCGCACAACCAGGCCGCCGGACGTGACCTGGGTGCCTTCTACGCCCGCTATCGGGTATTCACCAGCGGAACCTCCGACGGAGGATTGTCGAACATGCCCGCCAACGCCTTCTTCGTCAGGATCAAGGACGGCACTCCGTAGCCCTGCCCGGCGGGACCGTGAGTCAACCCTGAACGACGGGACCGTGGGTCGTCTCCGTGACGAGGCGACCCACGGTCCTTCACCATGTCGGTCCGGATGCGGATGCGGATGTCGGAGTCGGGAGGCATGATCGGCGGATGATCGCGCGCTTCAAGGACATCTGCCTGGACGCCGCCGACGCCCACGCCCTCGGCGGATTCTGGGCCGGCATCCTGGACGGGACGCTTGTCGACCTCGGCGACGGGGACACTCGGGTGGCGCCGGCTGCGGGCCGCTCCGCAGCCGAGTCGATCTGGGTCAATCGGGTGCCCGAACCGCGTACCGTCAAGACCCGCGTACACCTGGACCTGCGGCTGGCCGAGGCGAGCCCGGCGGCGTTGCTGGCGGCTGGCGCCCGGCTGATCCGGGAGCCCGACGCGGAGATCAGTTGGTGGGTGCTGGCCGACCCGGAGGGCAACCTGTTCTGCGCCTTCGCCCCCGGCGAGGAGACCCGGCCGGGCCCGTTCGAGCTGGTGGTGGACTCGGCTGACCCGGTGGCTCAGGCCCGTTGGTGGGCCGGCGTGGTCGGTGGCGAGGTCGACACCAGCGAGCAGGCGTACGCCTCGGTGGTCGGCGCGGCCGGCTTCCCCTGGGACTACTGGGTCTTCGACCCGGTGCCGGAGCGCAAGACGGTCAAGAACCGGCTGCACTGGGACGTCGACCTGACCGGCCCCGAGCCGAGCGCGCTGATCAGGGCCGGCGCCACCCTGCTGCGGGAGCCGACCGACGCCGCGCGGTGGTGGGTGCTGGCCGACCCCGAGGGCAACGAGTTCTGCGCGTTCGCGCCCCCGGTGGACGCCGCCGACGACTGAGCGAGACCGGCTACGGTTCGGCCAGCCTTCGGGCGAGTTGTTCAACGGCGGCGAGGTCCTGTGGGGCGAGTCGGTCAATGAAGTGCCGCCGCACGGACGCGACGTGAGCCGGTGCGGCGTCCGCGAGAGCGTCCAGGCCCTCGGTGGTGAGCACGAGCAGGCAGCCTCTGCCGTCGGACGGGTCCGGCTCGCGGCGCAACAGACCGCGGGTTTCCATCCGGGCCGCGTGCCGGGACAGCCGGCTGCGCGACCAGCCCATCTTGTCGGCCTGGTCGCCGAGGGTGCTGGTGTGCGCGGGGCGCTCCGACAGCGTGCTCAGCACCTCGTAGTCCGCTTCGGAGAGGCCGATCGCGGCCAGGTCGCGTGCGGTGCCGGTCTGGACCGCGACCATCACCCGCCGGAAGGCCCGCCAGGCCCGTTCCTCGTCGGCTTCGAGCCAGCGTACGCCGTCAGTCGGCGACTTCGTTGACATGTAATCAATCTACCATCTAGGCTTCGTTTCCATGTCAACGAAACCGCTCCGCGTCCTTGTCCTGATCTCCAGCACCCGCCCCGGCGCCCTCGGTCCCGCCGTCGGCGAGTGGTTGATCGAGGCGGTCGCCCCTCGGGCCGGGGAACTCGACGTCGAGGTCGTACCGGTGTCTCTCGGCGAGTTGGACCTGCCCTTCCTCGACGAGGAGGAACATCCGTCCTCGGGCGTCCACCGGCATGAGCACACCCGGCGGTGGAGCGCGATCGTCGACGCGGCGGACGGGTTCATCGTGGTCACGCCGGAATACAACTTCGGGATGCCGGCGACGCTGAAGAACGCGCTGGACTACCTGAGCGCCGAATGGGCCTGGAAGCCGGTCGGCTTCGTCAGCTACGGCAACACCTCGGCCGGCACCCGGGCCGTCCAGCACGCCAAGCAGGTGGTGACCACGCTACGAATGGTCCCGCTGGGCGCCACGGTCGCGATCCGCATCGGCGACTCGGTGCAGCAGGGGCGGCTGCGACCGGACGGCACCCGGGACGCGGCCGGTGCCGCTCTCCTGGACGAACTGGTCCGCCTCGCCCACTGCCTGCGGCCGATGCGCGTACGCCAGCGGGCCGGGACCCGCTCCGGCCCCTTGCCCGGCTCCTGGGCGGGGCGCCTGACCCCGCACGACGCGCCAGAGGTCACCGTGTTGCAGCGGTGCTGCTGGGTGGAGGAGGCCTTGATCAACGACACCCTCCAGATACCGGCCCTGCACGAATCGCCTCAGCAGGTACGCGAGTGGCTCGCGAGCTGGCACGCGACGGGGCTCTGGCTCGACGGCCGGCTGCTGGGCATGGTGCGGACCCGCCGCGTCGGGGCGGAGCTGCACCTGGGCCGGCTCGCCGTCGTGCCGGACCTGCGCGGCCGGGGGCTGGGGCGGTGGCTGTTGCGTACCGCCGAGGCCGCCGCGGACCCGCAGTGCCGTCGCATCGTGCTGTTCACCGGCGCGAAGAGCCTGCACAACCTCAGCCTCTACCAGCGCGAGGGCTATGCGCCGGTGTCATCCGCCGGGTCGGACGGCGTTGTTTCCCTCGCCAAGGACGTGCTCGGGTCGCCCGTGCGGGTCTGACGACGTCCAGCCCTGCCGCCGCAGCCGTTCGATGCCGTCCAGCAGCAGGTCCAGCGCGAACTCGAACTCGAACTGGTCGTCGCAGCCCTGCCCCACCACCGACGCCTCGTCGTGCGAGGCCGCCAGGGCGATCGCCGCGACGTGCGGGAACCGGGCCGCGACCTCCGGCGGCAGCGGCGTCGGCGGCTCCGGTTCGCTCGCGCCGGTCCGCCCGGCCCGCCGGGCGGCGTCGAACAGTTCCTGGCTGAAGCCCAGGACCCGGCTGCCCAGCGCGTGCATCACATGATGGGTGAGGTCGACGGTGAACCCGCCGGCCAGCAGGATCCCGATCGTCGAGTCGAGGTAGGCCAGGACGGCCGGGGTGGCCATGTTCCGTGACTCGATCGCGAGCGGTGCCCAGGGGTGGCGCAGCAGCACCTGCCGCGCCGAGAGGATGCGGGCCCGGATCGCCATCTGCCAGTCGACGTCCGGCACCGGCGCTTCGATCTCGCCGACGACCACGTCGATCATGCCGTCGAGCAGTTCATCCTTGTTCGCCACGTGCTTGTAGAGCGCCATCGGCACGACGTCGAGATCCTGGGCGAGATTGCGCATGCTTAGCGACTCGATGCCCGCCTGATCCGCGAGCGCGACGGCGGCGCGCAGGATCCGTTCCCTGCTCAGCGGCGTCCGGCGCAGCGTCTCAGCCTGCTCGGCCACATTCCCATCCTCGGTCGTCGGCGGCGGTTGAACCATAACCGTCTTGACAGGTGTACGGCGTACACCTAGCTTTCCTCTCATGAGGTGTACGCCGTACACCGAGGGGAGGAAAGATGAAGGCGATCGTCCAGGACCGCTACGGTCCCCCGGAGACGCTCCGGCTCGCGGAGGTCGACACGCCCGTACCCGCCGCCGACGAGGTGCTCGTCCGGATCGAGGCGGCCTCGCTCAACGCGTACGACTGGCATGTCATGCGCGGCGACCCGCGGATGGCGCGGCTGGCCTTCGGCCGATCGGCACCCCGGGCGCGCATCCGGGGCCGCGACTTCGCCGGCCGGGTCGTCGCCGTCGGCAGCCAGATCCAGGAGCTACGCTCCGGCGACGCCGTCTTCGGCGACCTCGGCGACGCCAACGGCGCCTTCGCCGAGTACGTCTGCGTGTCGCCGGCCTCGACGCTGGTCGCGCCGAAGCCGGCGAACCTGACGCCCCAGCAGGCCGCCGCCCTGCCGCTCGCCGGCATCACCGCGCTCCTGGGACTCTGCGACGCCGGGCAGGTCGAGCCGGGTCAACGCGTCCTCGTAAACGGCGCCTCCGGCGGCGTCGGCACCCTCGCCGTCCAACTGGCCAAGGTGCTCGGCGCGACCGTGACCGCGGTGTGCAGCACCCGCAACGTCGACCTGCTCCGTTCCCTCGGCGCCGACCACGTCGTCGACTACACCCGCGCCGACTTCACCCGCGCCGGCCACCGCCACGACGTCGTGTTCGACCTGGTTGGCAACCGTTCACTCACCGCGCTCCGGCGGGCGCTGACCCCGACCGGGAGGCTGGTGCTCTCCGGCGGCGGCGTGTATCGCGGCGGCAGCCTCGTCGGACCGGTCTGGCTGCTCACCCGCGGCCGGCTGCTGGCACCCTTCGTCCGGCAGCGCATCCTCACCACCGCCGCAGCACCCGGCCGGCACCACCTCGACACGCTCCGCGCCCACGTCGAGGCCGGCCGGCTCACCCCGGTCATCGACCGCAGCTATCCGCTGCCCGAGGTGCCCGCGGCCCTCCGGTACCTCGAAGGCGAACACGCCCGAGCGAAGGTGGTCATCACCATCTGATCTTGGAGAGGTGCCCGGCGGTGCTACCGAGCGGCCGCACGGTGCACTAGCGTTTAGCGGAGCATCGCCGCCAGCGCGTACGCCGTCGCCGTCGATACGCCACCGGCCGACCCCGACCCGCCCGATCGGTTGGTTCTCGCGGGAACAGCCCCTCACCGGCTTACCGGTTGGGCAGGATCGTCCCCAACGAGGAGGTGTCGTCGTGGTGCAGGACACCCGCGCTCTCACCCTGACGTTCGAGGTCAATGGCCTGCCACCGGTCAAGACCGAGGCATTGTCCATCTTCGCCGCCGGGCACCGGCAGGCGACGAGAGTACGCGCCCTGCTCCAGGCCGCCTGCGAGGCGGCGCAACAAACCGGCTGGACCCCGCTGTCCGGGCCGATCGAGGTGGACGTGACCCTGCGCTGCCCGCCCGGACACCGGACCTCCGACGCCAGCACCCTGCTCGGCGGGGTCTGCGCGGTGTTGCAGGACAAGAAGCGGATCGCCAACATCGGCCTGGCCCACCTCGGCGTCCTGGTCGACGTCGCCGTCTACGACGACGACAAGCAGATCCGCCGGCTGTCGTACGTCGAAGAGCCGGCGGAGGAATTCTCGTATCAGGTACGCGTCACCGCCGTCCCACAGCCGGTTTGACCGCCGGCCGTCGTGGGGTACGGCAGCCGCCGACGAAGGGAGCGCCGATGTCGGAGCCACATGTCACGCTGGAGCCTCGCGATCCGGTTCAGGAGAAGCTACGTGGCCCCCTGGAGGAGCAGCTGACCTCCGCCCTCCAGGCCGCAGCCGACCGGATCCGGGACAGCTACGCCGGTGAGCCGGTGGAGCAGGTGTGTCAAAGGCTGCTCGACGAGACACGGGGCGGCCTGCACCCCGACATCGCCGCCGGCTTCGAACCCGACATGGACGAGTTCTGCCGGGTCGCCGTCGCCATCGTGCGCGGCGAGACCACCTGAGCCGGTCCAGCCGCGGACGTTGAAGGATTCGCGGGGTCAGGACCGGCCCCGCAGGCGCCGGCCCTGACCCCGGTCCGGCGTGGGCAGCGGGCCAGGCCAAGCGCTGGGGCGGCCCTGTCAACCAGCCCCAGCACGGTGCCGGCCCGTCTCGCACTCAGCTCCACGGTGCCCCACACACCGAACTTCGGTGCCGCGGCCCACCCCGGCAAGCCGCGGCACCGAAGACGAGGCTAGGCCCGCCCCGACGAGCCGACGATCGTCAGACTGGGCGATTACCAGCAGGGTGCAAAAACGGCAACCTGCTGTAACACCGTGCCGACCGCTGACGCTGATCAAGATCGAGGGCAGGACTCCCCCGATCGGCCGGCTCAGATCGGCCCGGCTCAGATCGGCCCGGCTCAGATCGGCCCGGCTCAGATCGGCCCGGCTCAGATCGGCCGGCTCAGATCGGCCGGCTCAGGCCGGCGTGAAGACCACCCGGGAACGCAACCGCCGGAAGCCGGTCCGTTCCAGCTCGGCCACCACGGCCACCCGGTGCGCGTCCACGTCGGCGATCACCTCGTACGCCCCGGCGCCGGCAAGCGTCGCGACCGCGTCGACCAGCAGCTCACTGCGGGCCGCCGCGTCGAGCAGTCCGAAGTAGGCGATCATCGGATAGCAGGCGTCGCCGGCCGGTGCGGCCAGCCCGACCGGTTCGCTACCGTCGAGCGCCACCCGCCAACCCGACGCCGGGCCGGTCAACCAGGCCAGCGGATCACGGGCCAGGTCCACCCCGCCGACCATTCGTGCCGTCTCCGCACCGGTAAGCAACTCCGGCTCGGCGATCCGGGCCACCAACGAGCTGATCTCCGCCGCGTCGGCGGCGGGCCGGATCGAGAACCGACCGGCGACGGCCGGCAGCAGCGACGAACGGCTGGCAGAGGCCGGACCAGACGACGACCGGCTTTCCAGGGCCGGACCAGACGACGAGCCGCTGGCAGAGAAAGGCTGCGGGCCGCCAGTCCACGAGCACCGCAGCCGCTCGCCGCCCTCGACCAGCCCCGCCGACCGGGCCGCCGCCATCGTGGCCTCGACCGTGGCCCGCACCCGCGGCTGCCGCCGCCAGTACGCCGGCGCCGAGGCGTAGTACGTCTTCGGGCCACCGAGCGCCGCATGGGCGGTACGCAGCAGCGCGGCACCCACCTCCGGCTCGGCGGCCAGGTCGAAACGTTCCAGCCACGGCTCCCCCACGGCGCCCGGCGGCAACAACCAGGCGGCCCGGCCGACCACCCGGCCGGCGCGCAGCGCGATCCAGGTGTGCTCGGGACGGTAGCCGCCACCGGCGATCCCGTCGGCGTAGCTCACCTGCCGCAGTTGCGGCAACGGGTCGGGCATCGAGTCGAACAGTGCTTCCTCGCCCGCGACGAGCGGGCGGATGACCAGATCGGTCATGAGCGGATCCTCCGGAACGCGGCGCCCCGGTCAGATCCGCGTGGACGCCGGACCGCGGAGGGGGCGCAGAACGTTGGACATCGTCCTGACCTCCTTCCCACTCGACGGCGTGCCGCGACCCTACCGCCCCATCGCACCCCCGTCACCCCGATTCACTCGCCCCGCCGAAGACGCGCCAAAGGGCACCGCACACACAGCTTCGGACGTTGATCTTGCACTTCCCGCCCTCGCAAAAGGCTACGAAAAGGGCATTCCGGCGACCGAAACTGCAAGATCGACGCGGCGGGTGGGGGTTAGGGAGGGGGGAAGAGGTGGGTGGTCAGGAGGTGTTCGCGTTGGTCCTGGGCCTCGGGGCGCAGGCGTCCGCCTCGGGTGAGCATGACCAGGCCGTGCAGCAGGCTCCAGCCCAGCTCGGTCAGGGTGTCCGGGTCCCGGCCGGCGGCCAACGGGGTCAACGCCGTACGCAACTCGTCGAAGGTCGCCGCGACCGTCTCGGGGACCTGCTCGGCACCGAGGGTCAGGTCCGGTGTGTACGCGAACATGGCGTCGTAGATCTCCGGATTGGCGTACGCGAAGTCCAGGTAGGCCGTCATCACCGCCGGCCACACCTCGGGCGGCCGGTCGACCGCCGTACGCGCGGCGGTCAGCGCGGCGGCCAGGTCGGCGAAGCCGCGCACCGCGACCGCGGCGACCACCGCGTCCCGGTCGGCGAAGCGCTGGTAGAGCTCGCCGAGATCGACGTCGGCCCGCTCCGCCAACCGGCGGGCGGTCACCGCCGGCCAACCCTCGGCCTCGGCCAACCGCCACGCGGTGGCGACGATCGTGTCCTCGTCCGGCTCGGTGCCCGGGCCGTCCCCGCCCTGCTCGGCAGCAGGGCCGTCGCCACCCTGCTCGGTGCCCGGACCGCTCCCGGCACCAGGACCGTCCCCGTTCCGTTCGGTGCCCGGATCGTCCCCGCCCTGCCCGCTGCCGGGGTCGTTTCCGTTCCGCCCGGTGCTCGGATTGCCTTCGCCCTGCTCGGTGCCCGGGTCGTCTGCGCCCAACACGCAGCCGATGCTAGCGGCCTGAAACTCAGCGTGACTCTGCGGCGACGGATTGGCGACTCTTCGCGCGGAGAGCTACCGGCGGCTCGTGTGGAGAGCTACCGGCGGCTTCGCCGGCGAGCTACCGGCGGCTCGTGCGGAGGAGCGCTAGCGGCGGAGGGTGAGGATGAGGTCGGCGACCAGGGCGCTCCAGCCGGTCTGGTGCCAGGCACCGAGACCGGCGCCGTTGTCGCCGTGAAAGTACTCGGGGAAGGCGATCAGGTCGCGCCAGTCCGGGTGGGTCTGGAACAGCTGGGCCGCCCCGTAGATCGGCCGGCGACCCCAGTCGTCCCGGGTGAACAGCGCGATCAGCCGGGCGGAGAGGTCGTCGGCGATCTCGTCCAGGGTCTTCTTCACCCCGGACCGGGTCGGGTACTCCACCTGGAGGTCGTCGCCGAAGAACGCCGCGTAGTCGCGCAACGCGCTGATCAGCAGGAAGTTGGTGGGCATCCAGATCGGACCGCGCCAGTTGGAGTTGCCGCCGAAGAGGCCGCTTGTCGACTCGGCCGGCTCGTAGCCGACGCAGAACTCCTGCCCGCCGAGGGTCACCGCGAACGGCTTGTCCAGGTGGGCGCGGGAGAGCGTACGCAGGCCGTACTCGGAGAGGAACTCCTCGGTGTCAAGCATCCGGGCCAGCAGCCGCACCACCTGCTCCGGCCCGCACATGGAGAGCAGTCGCTGCTGGCGACCGTCCGGGCCGAGCCGCCGGGCACCGACCACCGCGGCGTACTCGGGGCGGTTGGTCAGGAACCAGCGCAGCCGGGCACCCAGCTCGGGCAGCCGGTGCAGGGTACGCGCGGTCAGCCGGGTCACCGCGGCCAGCGGCAGCAGCCCGACCACCGAACGTACCTTCAGCGGCACCTTCGTGCCGTCGGCGAGCCGCAGCACGTCGTAGAAGAACGCGTCCTCCTCGTCCCACAGCCCCTGGTCGTACGCGGCCGCCGCGATGTACGCGAAGTGCTCGAAGAACTTCGTCGCGGTGTCCTCCCAGGTGCGGTCGTGCTCGGCCAGCACGATGGCGATGTCGAGCAGGTTGAGCGCGTACATCGCCATCCAGCCGGTGCCGTCGGACTGCTCCAGCACCCCGGCCACGGGCAGGGCCGCCGACCTGTCGAACGGGCCGACGTTGTCCAGCCCGAGGAACCCGCCCTCGAAGACGTTGTTGCCGCCGGTGTCCTTGCGGTTTACCCACCAGGTGAAGTTCATCAGCAGCTTGTGCATCATCCGGGCCAGGAAGTCGTGGTCCCGGCTGCCGTCGATCTCGAAGACCTTCAACGCGGCCCAGGCGTGCACCGGCGGATTGACGTCACCGAACGCCCACTCGTACGCCGGGATCTGTCCATTGGGGTGCAGGTACCACTCGCGGAGCAGGAGCAGCAGTTGATCCTTCGCGAAGCCGGGGTCGACCCGGGCGATGCTCACGCAGTGGAAGGCCAGGTCCCAGGCGGCGTACCAGGGATATTCCCACGGGTCCGGCATGGAGATCACGTCAAAGCTGGTCATGTGCCACCAGGCGCTGTTGCGCCCGTGCCGACGCCCGGCCGGCGGCGTCGAACCCGGATCGCCCTCCAGCCACCGCTTGACGTCGAAGTGGTAGAACTGCTTGCCCCACATCAGCCCGGCGATGGCCTGCCGGGCGATCAGGGCCTCGTCGGCGCTCGCCTCGGCCGGGATCACCCCGGCGAAGAACCGGTTCGCCTCGGCCCGCCGGGCCCAGATCACGGCCTCGAAGCCGGCACCCAGGTCGGCCGGCGGCGGGTCACCGTCGCCGGGCGGCGGCGCGGTACGGGTCAGCCGCAGCCGGATCTGCCGCTGCTCGCCGGCCGGTACCTCCAGCACGTAGTGCAGCGCTCCCTTGGTGCCGGTCAGGTCCGGGTTCACCGTGGCCGCCCCGGTGACCACGTGGTCGTTGATGCCGTCCTTCGGGTACGGCGTGCGGCTGGGCAACCCCCACAGCCGCTCGGCATTCGTGTCGTTGTCGCAGAGCAGGGGCGTCGGAGCGCCGTCGCCTTCGAGCACGACCTGTCCCAGCACCCAGTGCTCGCCGACCAACCGGCGTCCTCCGCCGACGATCCGCGGCACCCGCTCGTCGCTGCCCGGCAGCCCCCACGCCCAGGTGTTGCGGAACCACAGGTGCGGCAGCACGTGCAGCCGCTCGGCGCGGTCTCCCCGGTTGGCCACGGTCACCACGACGCAGAGATCCGTCGGGCCGGCCTTGGCGTAGTCGACGGTCACCGCCCAGTACCGGTCGTCATCGAAGATGCCGGTGTCGACCAGCTCGTACTCGGTGTCGTCCCGGCCGCGCAGCGCGTTCACCGCGACCAGTTCGTCGTACGGGAAGGCGGCCTGCGGGTAGTGGTAGCGCCAGCGCATCCACGAGTGGGTGGGCGTGGAGTCCTCGTACCACCAGTACTCCTTGACGTCCTCGCCGTGGTTGCCGCTGTCGCCGCCGAGCCCGAACATCCGCTCCTTGATGATCGGATCACGGCCGTTCCAGAGCGCCAGGGCGAAACAGAACGTCTGCCGGTCGTCACAGACGCCCGCCATGCCGTCCTCGGACCACCGGTACGCTCGGGAACGCGCATGATCGTGGGGGAAGTAGTCCCACGCCGTGCCGTGTTCGCTGTAGTCCTCCCGCACCGTCCCCCACGCCCGCTCGGAGAGATAGGGGCCCCATGCGCGCCAGTCCTGCTCGCCGGCGTCGGCCTGGGCCAGCCGGATGCGCTCGGCGTCGGGAGCCGGGGCGGAGGGCGTACCGTCGGTGATCACCTGACCATTTTCGACGCCGCCGGGGTACTTCACCACAGCGGCCATTGTCGTCGTGCCCTGTTACACATCGCCGCCGGTGGAGGAAAGTTGAGTGAGATTCGCTTCGGTTCCCAGGTCTGCGGCGAGCTGACCAGCGCCGCCGGGCGGGAGTGGCTGGTGCCCGACGGCCTCGGCGGCTACGCCATGGGGACCGTCGGCGGGTTGCGCACCCGCCGCTACCACGGGCTGCTTGTGGTGCCGGGAGAAACCCCGGCCTCGCGCAAGGTGGGACTGGCCAGCCTCGACCCGGCGGTGCTGCTGCCCTCCGGCGCCCGGGTACGCCTCGGCGCACACGAGTGGATCTCCGGCGACGTCGACCCGCGCGGCTTCGAACTGTTGGAGCGTTTCGACCTGACCGACGGGCTGCCCCGCTGGCGGTGGCGGATCGGCGACGTGGTGATCGAGCGGGAACTGGCGATGCTGCCCGGCCGCTCCTGCGTGGCGGTGGTGCACCGGCTGGTCAGCGGCGGTCCGGTGGAGCTGGAACTCGCCGCCGCCGGCACCTGGCGCGACGCGCACGGCGAGCGCCGGGCCGACGGGCCGCCGCTGCGGATGGACCCGGTCGACGGCGGCACGATCATCGAGGGGGCGTACCGGCTGGCCGGGCCGGGCTGGACGCCGCAGGGCCACTGGTGGCGGGGCGCCTACCACCGCGAGGAGGCGGCGCGCGGCCTGCACCCGGAGGAGGATCTCTGGTACGCCGGCCAGTTCCGGGACACCCTGCGTCGGCCCGGCGACACGGTGTCGGTGCTGGCCTGGGCGGGTGACCTGGCGCAGGAACCGCCACCGGCCCCGCAGGTGGTGGCGACGGCCCGGCAGCGTAACCGGGCGGTGGTGGCCGCGGCCAAGCCGGCCGATCCGGTCCAGGCGACCCTGGCGTTGGCCGCCGACGCGTTCGTGGTGCAGACCGCCACCGGGCCGGACGTGGTCGCCGGCTACCCGTGGTTCGGCGCCTGGTCGCGGGACACGATGATCTCCTACGAGGGGCTGTTCCTCTGCACCGGCCGGGCCGAACTCGGCCGGGAGCTGCTGCGCTCGTACGCGGCGACGCTTTCGGAGGGGATGCTTGCCAACACCGCCGACACCGGCCGGGTCGAGTACAACACCGTGGACGGCACGCTCTGGTTCCTGCACGCGGTGAGCCGGCACGTCACGGTCACCGGCGACACCGATCTCGGCGACGAACTGCTGCCGGCGCTGCACGAGGTGATCGACGCCCATCTGGCCGGCACCCGGTACGGCATCGGCGTCGACCCGGCCGACGGCCTGCTCACCCAGGGTGCTCCCGGTGCCGCGCTTACCTGGATGGACGCCCGGGTCTACGGGGTGCCGGTCACCCCTCGGCATGGCAAGCCGGTCGAGGTCAACGCGCTGTGGATCAACGGCCTGGCCGGGATCGCCGAGCTGGCCGAACTCGCCGGCCGGGACGCCGACGCGCTGCACCGGCTGCACGAGCGGGCGACCAGGTCGTTCCGGGAGCGCTTCCCCACTCCGGGCGGCTGGCTGCACGACGTGGTCGACGCGCCCGCACCGGCGTACCCGCTGGGCGGCGCGGCGGTCCACGACGACGACCTGCTCCGTCCCAACCAGCTGCTGGCCTGGTCGCTGCCGTTCGCACCGCTGGAGCCGGACCCGGTGACCCTGGGCCGGGTCGGTGCCGGGCTGCTCACCCCGCTCGGCCCGCGCAGCCTCTCCCCCGACTGCCCCGGCTTCACCGGCCGGCACGGCGGCGGACCGGCCGAGCGGGACAGCGCCTACCACCAGGGCACCGTCTGGCCCTGGCTGATCGGCCCGTACGCCGATGCCAGCCGCCGTGCCGGCCTGCCGGTCGACGAGCTGTTCGTCGGTCTGGAGGCGCACCTGAGCGAGTACGGTCTCGGCTCGGTAAGCGAGACCGCCGACGGTCTCGCCCCGCACGCCGCCACCGGCTGCCCCTTCCAGGCGTGGTCGGTGGCAGAGCTGCTGCGCGCCCGCCGGTAGCGCTTTACACCCCCGCAACGGATACGTCTCCGCAGGTTATCCAGGTGCGATAAGGATTGGTCCCGATCCACCCGCGATACCAACGCCGCCCGCCACGGGCCGGCGGGCGGCTGCGCGGAGACAACTCAAAGGGGGCGCGTATGTCACCGAACGCCAACGTGATCGACATCAACCCCGCACGGTCGCAGCGGGTGCTGATGCTGTCCTGGGAGTACCCACCCGTTCTCGTCGGCGGTCTCGGCCGACACGTGCACGCCCTCTCCGTCGCCCTGGCCGCCGCCGGCCACGAGGTCACCGTCGTCACCCGGCACGCCGCTGGCGCGCCGCTGGAGGAGCAGCTCGACGGGGTACGGATCATCCGCGCCGCCGAGGACCCGGTCACCTTCCCGCTGGCCACCAGCTCGCTGCTGGCCTGGACGATGGCGTTCAACCACACCCTGACCCGCGCCGCCCTGCGCGCCGCCGACACCGGCGACTACGACGTCATCCACGCACACGACTGGCTGGTCGCGCACACCGCGATCACGCTCGCCGAGCACCTGCACCTGCCGCTGGTGACCACCATCCACGCGACCGAGGCGGGCCGGCACCAGGGCTGGCTGCCCGAGGAGATGAACCGCACCATTCACGGCGTCGAGCACTGGCTGAGCAACGCCTCGACCCGTTTGATCGCCTGCTCCGGCTACATGCGCGAGCAGGTGAGCACGCTCTTCGACGTACCCGGCGGCCGGGTCGACGTGGTACCCAACGGCGTCGACGACCGGGCCTGGCGGGCCCGCCCCCGGGCGGTCGCCTCGGCCCGCGCCCGCTTCGCCGGGGACGGTCCGCTGATCGGGTACGCGGGCCGGCTGGTCTACGAGAAGGGTGTGCAGCACCTGGTGGACGCGGTGCCGCAGCTGCGCGACCGGCACCCCGGGCTGCGGGTGCTGATCGCCGGCGACGGCCCCTACCGGGGGGAACTGGAGGAGCGGATCGGCCAGCTCGGGCTCGCCGGCACCGTACGCTTCACCGGGTTCCTCGACAACACCCAGCTCCCGGCGGTGCTCGGCGCCACCGACGCGACAGTCGTACCGAGCCTCTACGAGCCCTTCGGCATGGTGGCCCTGGAGGCGGCGGCGGCCGGCGCACCGCTGGCCGTGGCGCGCACCGGCGGCCTGGCCGAGATCGTCGAGCCGGGCGTCACCGGGGTCACCTTCCCGCACAGCGATCCGCCGGCCCTGGCCGGCGCGGTCGGTCAACTCCTCGGCGACGAGGTCTTCGCCCGTCGGGTCGCCCGCCGGGCCCGCAACATGGTGGGCCAGCGGTACGGCTGGGCCACCATCGCCGCCCGCACCGCCGAGTCGTACGGCACCGCGCGCCGCGAACACGCCCCGGCGCAGACCCGCCGCCCCGCCGAGGTGCCGGTGCCCCGTCAGCCGATCTCCATCCCCGACGGCAATCTGCTCGCGCTGAGCAGCGCCGCCTGCTAACCAACCGACCGAACGCACGGTCGCTGACCCGGGTGCCGCAGTAGAGCTGGCGGCACCCGGGTCTTGTTCGTGGCCGCCAGACTGAAATGCCCCTTCTTTCATCCCACGATGCGGGATGCCGTTGGCTGGATTAGATATTTGATATCAGATCAACGCCAGAGGGAGGGACATCACATGAACCTGAGACGTGGCACCCTGGCGACCTGCCTGATCACCGCTCTCGCCGTGGCGCTCACCGCCTGCGGCGCCGACGACAACGACGAAGAGAGCAGCACAAAGAGCGCCAAGTTCGGCTTCAGCGGTTGGGCCGTCGGTTACCTGCCGACCGCGATCGCCATCGACCGACTCAAGGACCAAGGCTTCACCATCGAGGCCGTCGAACTCGGCGGCAACGCCAACCAGTTGCAGGCCGCCGCGCAGCAGCAGGTGGACATCACCGCCATCGCGCAGGTGATGGACGCGGTCGACGAGGGCGTGCCCCTGCGCTTCTTCCTCGGCGGCAACTCCAACGAGTTCGTGATGGCGGCGCAGGCCAACTACACCAACTGCGCCGCACTCGACGGACGCAACGTCGGCATCCAGTCCGAGAGTTCCTTCGTCGGGCAGCTCGCCATGCAGTGGGTGCAGCGGGACTGCCCGGGTACGAAGCCCAAATACACAGTCGTCGAAGGCTCGGAGAACCGGCTCGCCGCGATGCTCCAGGGCCAGATGGACGCGAGCCCGATCGACCTCCAGGACTGGACGCTGCTGTCCCGGGAGCGCCCCGGAGACTTCACGATGGTCGCCGACCTGACCCAGACATTCCCGATCATGCGAGCCGCGTTCGCCGCGCGGCCCGACTTCCTCAGCGCGAACAAGGACCTCGCCACCGCCTGGGTGCGCACCCACCTCGACGTCTACCAGGAGATCTACCAGAAGCCGGAACTGCTTGTGGAGAAGGGCCGGGAACTGCTGCCCGAGATCGACGCCGAGGCGCTGCCGGCCATCGTGGACGCGTTCATCAAGGCCAAGGTGTGGCCCGAGGACGGCGGCCTCCAGCCCGAGGCGGTACAGGCGACCATCGACTTCTTCAACGCCGACGGCAAGCCGTACCAGAAGGTCAAGGCGCCGGCCGACGTGACCGACCGGAGCATCCTCGATGCCGTTCTCGCCGAGCGGAACTGACGTGAGCAGCCAGATCCTTCCGGCGCGCCACCCGCTGAAGGTGGCGCGTACCGGAGGGGTCCGGTTGGTCGACCAGCGCTGGGGACGGGCCGGGCTGCGCTGCCTCACCCTGATCCTCCTGCTCGGCGGCTGGCAGCTCGCCGGCACCGCCGGCGGGGTGGGCCTGCCCAGCCTCACCCGGACCGCCACGGCCCTGACGGATCTGCTCAGCGAGCCGGCCTTCTACCAGGCCCTCTGGGCAACCAACCAGGCGCTGCTGCTCGGCTTCGGCCTCGCCGTCGCGGTCGCCCTGCCGCTGGGGCTGCTGATGGGCCGGCTCGACCTGGTCAACCGCACGGTACGGCCCTACCTGAGCCTGCTGATCGCGGTTCCGGTGATCGCCTTCATCCCGGTCATCCAGGCCACCCTGGGGCTGACGCTCTCCGCCCGGGTCGCGGTGGTCTTCCTCTTCAGCGTGGCGTACGTGGCGGTCAACTGCGCAGTCGGTGTGCGGTCCACCGACCCGGCGCTGCTGGAGATGGCCCGCAGCTTCGGCGCCGGCCGGCTGGCCCGGGTCCGCGAGGTGATCCTGCCGGCGGCGGTACCGGGCCTGATGGCCGGGGTCCGGGTCGGTCTGGGCCAGGCCCTGATCGGCATGGTGGTGGCGGAACTCGCCCTGGTCGGTGCCGGGGTGGGCAGCCTCATCGCGGAGTACCAGGGGCGCTTCCAGGTCGCCTCGGTGATGGCCGTGACGCTCGTCGTCGTGGCCGAGGGTGTGCTGCTGCTGTCGCTGGCCGCGATGTGCGAGAAGCGACTCAGTCGATGGAAGGGAGGCACGACATGACGGAGCGCGACACCGCCCCTGCCGCAATCGACGTGCGCGGGGTCGGCAAGACGTACGTGGACGAACGACGCCGCCAGGTCGTCGCCCTACAGGACGTGAACCTGACTGTGCGACCCGGCGAGTTCGTCAGCATCATCGGCCCGAGCGGCTGCGGCAAGACCACGCTGCTGAAGATGGTCGACGGCCTGATTCCCTTCGACCACGGCGAGATCGACGTGCTCGGTGACCCGGTACGCGGCCCCGGCCCGGAACGCGCCGTGGTGTTCCAGAGCTTCGCCCTGCTGCCCTGGCTGACCGTGGTGGACAACGTCGCCTTCGGGCTCAAGCAACGTGGCGTCGGTCGGGCCGAGCGCACCCGTACCGCCCGGGACCTGCTTCACCGGGTCGGGCTGCGCGGCTTCGACGACCACTACCCCCGGCAACTCTCCGGCGGCATGCAGCAACGGGTGGGACTGGCCCGCGCCCTGGCGGTTAACCCCTCGGTGCTGCTCATGGACGAGCCGTTCTCCGCGATCGACGCCCAGACCCGGCTGCTGTTGCAGACCGACCTGCTGCGGATCTGGGACGAGACCGCGATGTCGGTGCTCTTCGTGACCCACGCGATGGACGAAGCGGTCTTCCTCTCCGACCGGGTGGTCATCATGCGGCCCCGGCCCGGGACCGTGCACGAGGTGATAGACATCGACCTTCCTCGGCCGCGTACCGAGCGCACCCGGCAGGACCCGCGCTTCGTCGAACTCACCGGCCAGGTGTGGGACCAACTCCGGGGCATGATCGTCACAGGCGGGACGGAGAACGTCGAACCCGCCGGGGCGAGCGCGTGAACGGCCTGGCGGCGCGCCGGGCCCTCGCCGGCCCGGCGCCCTTCCTGCTGTCCCTGGCGGTGGTCGCCGTGGTCTGGGAGGTCGCCGGTCGTACCGCCGACCTGATCACCCTGCCGCCGCTCAGCGCCGTCCTGCGCCAGTTCGGCGCCATGCTGGCCAGCGGCGAACTTGTCGACCCGCTGGCCGACAGTCTCCGCTCCCTCGGCATCGGCCTGGCCATCTCCATCGTGGTCGGCACGATCATCGGGGTTGCGATGGGGCTCTCCCCCGCGGTCGATGCCGCGCTCGACATCTACGTCAAGGCTGGGCTCGCCGCGCCGATCATCGCCTTCGTGCCGTTGTTCCTGCTGGTGTTCGGCATCGGGAGCACGACGCGCATCGCGACCGTGGTCGCCTTCTCGATCTGGGTGGTCATCGTCAACACCGCCACCGGCATCCGGCGCAGCGACGCCGCCCTGCTGGAGATGGCCCGCTCCTTCGGCGCGTCCCGTACCGCGCAGTTGCGGGAGATCCGGCTGGTGGAGGCGTCGCCGTATCTGCTGGAGGGGTTGCGACTCGGGGTCGCCCGGGGCGTCAAGGGACTCATTAACGGCGAGGTGCTCATCGCCATCGTGGGGCTGGGCGGTCTGGTCAAGCGGTACGGCACCGTCTTCAGCATGGACAAGCTGTACGCAGTGATCCTCTTCATCGTGATCCTGGCCCTGGTCTGCGTCGGGCTGGTCGGTCTGGTGGGCCGGATACTCTTCCGCCACCGTCCGCAAGGGACATGACGTCGACGCTGTTGACGGCGTACGCGGTGGCGGGAACGAATTGGCATCGGGACAGGAGAACAGCCGACATGGAACGAGGGTTTCGCCTGACGCCGCAGGGCGGTGCGCGGCAGCGCACGATGGCGGAGACAGCCGCGGCTGAACTACACAGAATGATCATGTCAGGTGAGTTGCCGGCCGGCACCCACCTGAGGTTGGCGGATCTGACCGCGACGCTGGACATGAGCGCCATGCCGGTCCGGGAAGCGCTACGTCGCCTTGAGGCGCTGGGGCTGGTGGAGATCATTCCGCACAAGGGCGCCTGGGTTCGGGACGTCTCCCTCGACGACCTCGTCGACACCCACCAGACCCGGCTGGCGTTGGAGACGCTTGCCATCCGGATGGCTGCCGAGCGGTTCACCGCGCAGGACGGAGAGATCGCCCGTCAGGCACTGCTCGATCACACCAAGCTCGTCGGCGCGAACGACCCCCTGCCGGCACGGCAGGCACACACCGCCTTCCACTTCAGCCTCTACCGGGCCTGCGGATCTCGCTGGTTGCCCCGGGCCATCGAACCGGTCTGGGAGAACAGCGAGCGGTACCGGTTCGCCACCCGACCCACCCCCGACGGCCTGGCCCAGATCCAGGCCGAACACCAGGCGATCCTGGACGCCTGCGTGGCGAACGACCCGGACGCGGCGGTGGCCGCCCTCACCCTGCACCTCGAGAACGCCATGCGGCGGATCCGGGAGTCCATGCCGGCCCGCCTCCCGCAACAGGCAGCGCAGCGATGACCGCCGAGACGGCCCTGACCGACCGGGTCCAGGTCGATCCGGCCTGGCTCACCACGCTGGTCAGCCGCATCTTCACGGCAGCCGGGCTGCCGGCAGCGGCGGCCGGCACGGTCGCCGGGTCGCTTGTCGACGCGGACTGCCGAGAGGTGCACTCGCACGGGACCATGCTGGTGCCGATGTACCTCGGTCGGCTCCGGAAGGGTTCGGTGAGCACCGCCACGCGGGCCGAGCCAGTGCTCGACCTCGGTGCGGTGGCCGTGCTCGACGCCGGGCACGCCCTCGGGGTCCTCACCGCCGACCAGGCCATGGAGCTGGCCGTGGAGAAGGCCCGCGCGTACGGAGTCGGGGTGGTGAGCGTCCGGCGCGCCTTCCACTTTGGGGCGGCCGGCCGATACGTGCGGGCCGCCGCCCGCGCCGGGCTGGTGGGGGTGGCCATGTCCAACACCCGCCCCCTGATGCCGGCGCCCGGCGGCGGGCATCCGGTGGTCGGCAACAACCCGCTGGCCGTGGGCCTGCCGACTGGGGACCAGGAGACCGAACCGGTGGTGCTGGACATCGCCCTCTCCGAGGTGGCGCTGGGTCGGATCAGGCTCGCCGAGAGCACAGGTACCCCGATTCCCGTCGGCTGGGCCACCGACGAGGCGGGCCGGGACACCGTCGACCCCACCGCCGCCCTGGCCGGCATGCTGCTGCCCACCGGCGGGCACAAGGGTTTCGGACTGGCGCTGATGATCGACGCGCTGACCGGAGTGCTCTCCGGCGGTGGGTTCGGCCAGCGGGTCCGTGGCCTGTACGCCGACACCGCGGTGCCCAACGACTGCGCGCATCTCTTCCTGGCCCTGGACCCGGCCGCCTTCGGCGATCCGGCGGAGTTCACCGCCCGCCTGACCGAGCTGGGCCGAGAGGTGACCGCGCCGCCGTACGCCCCCGGCGTCGACCGGGTGCGCCTGCCGGGCCAACGCTCGAACGAACGGCTCCGGGCCTCCGCGCGCCGAGGGGTGGTCCTGGAGCGGTCCCTCGTGGACACCCTCACCACCCTCGCGGCGGAGCTGGGGGTGCCGATCCCATCCTCGTCCCGCCCACCGGCACCGTCCGAAGGAGCTGACTGATGCCCACCGACAACCCCTCCGTCGACAACCTCTCCGCCCCGGCCGCGTACTCCGGGGAGCTACCCGATCGCTCGGCCGAACCGGCCGGCACAGATCCGGCGCTGCGCCGGTTCCGGGAGATCATGGTCAACGTCAATGACCTGGAGTGGGTGAACAAGACCCTGGCCGGGCTCTCGCAGAAGATGCTCTGGCGGGACGACGAGACCGGTGCCTCGATCGCCCTGGTCCGCTTCCAGGCGGGTGCCGGCATCCCCTCCGCGCACGCACACGCCTCGAACCAGTTCATGTACTGCCTCTCCGGCCGCTACACCTACCAGCCCACCGGCATCACCCTCGTGCCCGGCTCCTTCTACTGGAACCCGAAGGGCAGCATGCACGGCCCCACCCGGGCCGAGGAGGAGTCGGTGCTGCTGGAGGTCTACGACGGTCCGCACTATCCGACGCAACCCGACTGGTACACCAGCGCCGACGACGCCCACTGAGGGCAGGGAAGGAAAGAAATGCCGAAGGAACTGCTCGTCTCCCCCGACCTGGCGCCGCCGAACGGGCACTTCGCCCAGGCGACCGTCGTACGTCCCGGCCGCATGGTCTTCATTTCCGGCATGACCGCGCGGACCGCCGACGGCAGCATCGCCGGCATCGGCGACGTCGCCGAGCAGACACACCAGGTCTGCCGCAACCTCGACGCCGCCGTGCGTGCCGCCGGCGGCACACTCGACGACGTCGCCCGGGTGGACGTCTACGTCCTGGACATCACCCACTTCGACGCCATCCACGCGGTACGACGGCAGTACTTCACCGGCCCTCCGCCCGCGTCGACGATGGTCGAGGTGTCCCGGTTCGTGCACCCGGACTACCTGATCGAGATCAACGCCATCGCGGTCGTCGACACAGAGGAATCGGCGTGAAGTTGGGGCGAATGCGCCTGGACGGCGACTGGCGCACGGTCTCCGTCCAGCTCGCAGAGAACGAGGTCACGGTCCTACCCGCCGAGTTGGGCACGGTCGACGACCTGGTTCGAGGCGGCCGGCAGGCGCTCTCAGCGGCGCGGGCCGCCGCTGCCGACGCGCCCCGGCAGCGGCTCGACCCGAACCTGCTCGGTGCTCCACTTACCCGTTTCAACCGGGACATCCTCTGCACCGGATGGAACTACTGGGCCCACTACGAGGAGTCGCAGGGACGCCGGGAGGGGCAGGATCCCGCCGAACGTCCCCGCCACCCGACCTTCTTCACGAAGGGACCGGACACGGTCATCGGCCCGTACGACGACATCCGGTACGACGCCCAGGTCTCCACCAAGTGGGACTACGAGGCCGAGGTGGCGCTGGTGATCGGCAAGCAGGGGCGTTCGATCCCCGAGGAGCAGGCGTTGGAACACGTCTTCGGCTACCTGGTGGCCAACGACGTGTCCCAGCGGGATCTCCAGCGGGCCCATGGCGGCCAGTGGCTCAAGGGCAAGAGCATCGACGACACCATGCCGCTGGGGCCCTGGGTGACCACCGCCGACGAACTCGGCGACCCGGCGGCGCTGCGCCTGCGCTGCCAGGTAAACGGCGAGGTGTTGCAGGACGCCAGCACCGGTCAGATGGCGTTCTCCATCGCCCGGCTGATCGCCGAGCTGAGCTGGGGCATGACCCTACGCCCGGGAGACCTGCTGTTGACCGGCACCCCGGCCGGCATCGGCAACGCCCGGGACCCGCAGATCTTCCTGCGCCCGGGAGACGTCGTCACCACCGAGGTCGACGGGCTCGGCACCCTCCGCAACCGGGTGGTGCAGCGATGACCGTGCCGCGCCCGAGTGGTCTTCCCGAGGATGAGCCGGCCGACCGTACCCCGGCGCTGCCCTCGGTCGACGTGCACACCCACCTGGCGCCGCTGCTACCCGAGACCGGCACCGAGGAGCTGGGCGTCAGCACCGACGGCGGGCGGCATCTGGTGGCCGGACACCCCACCGGACCGCCCGCCCTGTACCGGCCAGCCGAACTGCTGGCGCACCTGGACGCGGCCGGGCTGGACGTCGCGGTGGTGAGCGTGCCGCCGCCGTACCACGGTCAGCACCTCACCGGCCCGCTCAGCGCCCGCTGGGCGGTGGCCGTCAACGACGGCCTGCTGGCCCGGGTCTCCGAGCTGCCCCGGCTGCGGCCGCTGGCCCTGCTGCCGTTGCACGAGCCGGCGGTGGCGCTCGCCGAGTACCACCGGATCCGGAGCGACCCGCGCTGGTGGGGGGTGACCATCGGGGCGGGCGGACGGATCCCGTCCCTGGCGGACCCGGCCTTCGCCCCCCTCTTCCAGATCCTGCACGACGACGGACGCGCGGTGCTGCTGCACCCCTCGGCCTCCCCGGATCCCCGGCTGGAGCAGTTCTACCTCGGCAACCTCCTGGGCAACCCGGTAGAGACCGGCGTCGCCGTGGGACAACTGGTCTTCGGTGACGTGTTGGGCCGGTACCCGGGACTGCGCCTGGTGCTGGTGCACTGCGGCGGCGTCGTGCCCGCGGTGGTCGGTCGCTGGGAACGGGGAGTGGCGACCGATCGGCCCGGTCTGCTGCCGCTCACGCTCTCCCCCACCGAGGCGGTACGGCGGATGTGGACCGACTGCCTGAGCCACCACACCTCGCTGACCAGCCTGGCCGCCGAGGTGTTCGGCCCGGACCGGCTGCTGCTCGGCAGCGACTGGCCGTACCCGATGGGCATCGAGGACCCGGCGGCCTTCCTCGGCGAACGGAAGTCTCCCTTGATCACCAGGGCGGCGACGGTGAACGCCGCCGCGGCCCTCGGCACCCGTCCCGGCCTGCCGCCCGCCCCCTGACCATCGATGGCCCGCCGACCGGTCGGTCACCTCGGCGGCAGGGTGGTCGCCGTCGTCGCCCCGGCCCCGGTTGGCTGGCTCCCGGCGTCCTGGGCAACGCCAGTAGGCTCGGGCAGGTGGAGTTGGAACGGCACGACGACGATGACCGGCTGCGCGTCTCCGACCGGGAGCGGGAGGAGGTCGTGGAACTGCTCGGCAAGGCCACGGCCGAGGGCCGGCTCACCCTCGACGAGTACACCGAGCGGGCCGGTGCCGCACACGCCGCGCAGACCCGGGGCGAGCTGGCCCGGCTGACCACCGACCTGCCGGGCGCGCCCGGTCGTCCGCCGGTTCGCCGGCCCGGTGGACTCGTCCCGGCGCCGGAGAAGCTGCTGGCCGTCTTCGGCAACGACGTACGCAAGGGCGGCTGGTCGGTGCCCGACCAGATCGACGCCCGGGCGGTCTTCGGCGACTGCCGGATCGAGCTGCACGAGACCCAGTTGCCCCGTCAGATCACGATCGACGCGGAGGCGATCTTCGGCAACGTGACGGTCGTGGTGCCCGAAGGCACCGACGTCCGGCTCTCCGGCAGCGCCATCTTCGGCGACAAGAAGTCCAAGCTGAGCGGACCGATCACGCCGGGCGGCCCGGTGATCGAGGTGCGCTGTCGGGCCATCTTCGGCGACGTGGTCGTCCGTCCGCCACGCAAGGGCAAGCGCTGGTGGTGACTGCCGCTCAGCAACAGCGGGCGGCCCGGCCGGTCGCGTGGTGTTCCTTGGCTATCGTGCTCGCGTGAGTACTCGCCATCTGCCGGCACAGATCGGTGACCTGCCGCCGCTCGGGCGACCGGCCAACAGCGCCCTGCTCGAAGCCGGCATCACGACCCTCGCCCAGGTGGCCGCGCACCGCCGCGGCGAGCTGCTGGCCCTGCACGGGGTCGGGCCGAAGGCGATCCGCATCCTGGCCGCCGCGCTCGCCGAGCACGGCCTCGCCTTTGCCGATTGACCGATCGCCGAACACCGCCTCTTGACCGATCGCCGAACACCGCCTCGTCTTTTGCCGGTTGACCGAACGGGGCCACGCGCCGGCCGGACGCGCCGACGGCCCCGGCCGCGTCCCATGGCCGACACAGTGCCCTGCGCCGCGACCGCACGCTGACATACTGCCTGCTGATCGGCCCGGTCCGCCGAACGCGGCCCGGTGGCGTCCCTTGTGGATGGTCCCGGGCGTCCCCTGCGTCCCGCCGCGAACTACAGTGACGTAGTTTTGGCGCTCAAGATCCCTGGGGAGGGCGAGCCGAGATGATGGGACCGTCGCACGCGCTGTCCGGCGCGGCGGTATGGCTGAGCGGGTCCTGGGCGCTACAGCATTTCTACGACTACGAGCAGTCGCCGCTGGCGCTGGCCGTCGGTACGGCCGTCTGCGCCGGTGGCGCGCTGCTGCCCGACCTCGATTTGTCAGGCAAGGTGACCCGCAACAAGGGCGGCGCCACCGTGGCCCGTACGTTCGGGGTCTTCTCGCTCTTCATCGCCGAGGTGGTGGAGAAGATCTCGCTCGGCGTCTACTACGCCACCAAGCTGAGCCGCGATCCGAAGCGCAACAACGGCCACCGCACCCTGACCCACACCATCCCGTTCACCGTGCTGCTGGGTTGGGGCACCACCACGCTCTGCGCCAACTACGGCAAGTGGGCGGTGATCGGCATCCTCTTCTTCATGATCGGCCTGGCCCTGCGCGGCCTGTTCGACAAGTGGGCCGAACGCGCGGGCTGGCTCATCGTCACCCTGGTCTCGGCCGGCGCGGCCGTCTTCACCGCCGCCAACCTGCCCGGCGACCGGGGCTATCCGATGATCGGCCTCGCGGTCGGGGTGGGTGCCTTCGTGCACATCATCGGCGACATGATCACCCGGGCCGGGGTGCCGATCCTCTGGCCGATTCCGATCAAGCGCCGGATGTGGACACCGATCAGCCTGCCCGACAAGATCGCGCTGCGCGCCGGCGGACGTGTGGAGATCGTCTTCGTCCGCACCGGGCTGACCATCGTCTCGGTGCTGGCCGCCCTCGGCCTGGTCGCCCCCTCCGTCCTCCAAAAACTCACCCAAGACCTCTAACCCCACCCCACCACCAGACCCACCCACCACCAGAGC
>NZ_JCANNB010000045.1:0-49285 GCF_059553435.1 Micromonospora sp. PRAS1 | reverse complement strand
CAGATCCAGTCGGCTTCGCGGGCGACCCGCACCGCCTCCACCCGGGTACGCGCGCCCGCCTTACGGGCGATCCGGCCAAGGTGGTTACGTACGGTGCCCGGGGCCAGGCCGAGCGTCCGGGCGACCTCCACGACCGGCGCACCAGCTGCGGTCAGGGCGAGAATCTGGGTCTCCCGCGAGGTCAGCGGGCTCTCCCGGGTCAACGCCGCCAGCACCAGGTCGGCGTCGATCACCGACTCCTGCCGGGACAGCCGCCGGACCCCGTCCACCACCCGTTGCGGGGCGACGTCGCTGCCGAGGATGCCGACGGTGCGCCCCGGCACCAGAATCCGGTGCAGCCGGTGGACCCGTCGCCGGTCGGCAAGCACCAACATCGGGCACTGACCCGGCACGCCGGCCTCGTCGGCGCGGCCGTCGTCGACGAGGTCGAGGTCGACCACGGCGACGTCCGGACGCTTGGCCCGGACCGCTGATGTGAGGGGATCACCCCGATCCAGCTCCGCCACCACACTGATGTCCTCCTCGGCGGCGAGAACGAGGGAGAGGGCACCACGGATCAGGGCACCGTCGAGCGCGAGCAGGGTACGGATCACAGTCGACCTTCCCGAGAAATCGCCAGTTGGATCACGAACCGTCAACAGTCAAACACGTACCGATGAGTAACGCTCGGTGACGCTGACGGCGCTGGCGCCGGCCATTCGGAAAGCCATCCGCCGGCCACCCGGCTAGATCCAACCGTGCCAGCGGGCCTGCCAGACCGCCTCCATCCGGTTGCGGGCACCCGTCTTACGCATGACTGCCGACAGGTGGTTTCGTACCGTCCCGTGCGCCAGAAAGAGCTGACGGGCGATGTCCTTGAGCGGCAGACCCTCGGCGGCCGCCCGCAGCACCTCCGCCTCCCGGCGGGTCAGCGGGCTGCGCGGCGGACGCAGCGCGGTCGCGGCAGCCTCCGCATCGATCACCCGCCCCCCATCAGCAACCTCCCGCACCGCCGCGACCAGGGCCTCCACCGGCGCATCCTTACCGACCAGCCCTCGCACCCCGGCGCCGATCAGGTCCCCGACCAGCGCCGGACCCCACCGACGTCCCATCGCCAGCACCGCCGCGCCGGGCGCCGCCCGAATGATCTGGTTGACCACCTCGACCGGTTGTGGAACGTCCGACGCCAGGTCCACCAGCACGATGTCGGGGCGATGCTGCCGCACCACTGCGGAAAGTTCCCCCATCACGGCGATCTCGGCAACCACCTCCATCCCCTCCTCGCTCGACAAGGCGGCGCACAGCGCGGTGCGCAGCAGGCTCATCTCCTCGACGACGGCGACGCGGATCAATATCTTGCTCCGATCTGGCACATACGCTGCGGCGGCCGGGTCCCTTTGACAGGACTCTCTCGCCCAGCCGGGGGTGGTGGACGGTGGTGCCCCTGGACGCGCGCCGACCTGCCGGCCGTATCAGCGCCCGACCCGTCCACGACGAAGGTCGAGTCGGCGGACGGGATATCGCCCGCCGTGGCAGCTTTCGGCCAGTCGGTCAGCGAGATGGTGAGGTCAGTCGGGTGGTGGGTGAAAGGTGGTGGGATGACACTCGTGAATATGTCATTACCCGAACTCGCATCGTGGAAGCCCGATGACGGATTACCGACTGCACCGCTGACAGCGGGATGGGCTGTGCGCTAAAGCGCCAGCAGGTACGACGTAGGCATGACTGTGCGGCGATGCTCATCGAACATCGCCGCACCGTCGGCTGCCCGACGCCGGGCAGCCGGTCAGGTTATCTCGTCGTAACGGCGCTCGATCGGGGCGGGCGCCGCGACCGGCTCCGGGGCATCTACCGGGGTTGGCGCGTCGACCGACGCAGCGGCCTCGACCGGTTGGTTGTCGAACTCCAGCGGGGAAACCTCGTCGTCGTCGATACCGGCGTAGATCTCCTTGCCACGTCCCCGGCGCTTGTCGTTGAGGAACGCCACCCCCACCGCGGCGAAGTAGAGCGCGCACAGGCAGAGCGCCAGCGCGGTCATGCCGAACGGGTCCGGCGTGGGCGTGACCACCGCGGAGAAGGCGAAGAAGATGAAGACGGCCACCCGCCACCAGCTGAGCAGCCGCTTCGCGCTGGCGATGCCGACGAAGTTGAGCATCAGCACGACCAGTGGGAACTCGAACGCCACCCCGAAGATCAGGATCATGTTGGTGACGAAGGAGATGTAGCGGGTGACCTCCAGGGAGGTGTCGATCCCGGTCACGCCCGCTTCCAGCAGGAACGTCAGGCCCTTGTCCACGACGAAGTACGCCAGCGCCGCGCCGGCCATGAACAATGGCGCGGCGATCGCCACGAAAATGTAGGCGTACTTGCGTTCGTGCCGGTGCAGGCCCGGCGCGATGAACGCCCAGAGCTGGTAGAACCACACCGGCGAGGCGACGATCAGCCCGATCCAGAGCGCGAGCTTGAGCTTCAACAGAAAGGCGTCCGCCGGCCCGAGCTGGATGAACCTCTGGTCCGGCAGCAGCCGGTAGTACGGGCCAGCGAGCAGGTCGAAGACCAGGTCCGCCAGGGCGAAACCGACGAAGAAACCGATGACGATCGCCAGCGAGGCACGAAACAGCCGGTTACGCAGCTCACGAAAATGCTCGACGAGGGTCATCGAGCCGTCGGAGGCCCGTTCGAAGTTGCTCGAACCGCGCTTGCGGAGTCCGAAGGCCACGGTGATCGGCCCCCGTGATCAGTTGTCGCGGACGCGCTGCACCGGGTCGACGACCGGCGGCTGGACCGTGCCCTGGTACGGCTGCTGCGGCGCCGCTCCCGGGTACGCCTGCTGCTGCGGCGCCTGCTGGGTGGGCTGCTGCGGCGGGTACGGCTGGTAGCCGGCCTGCGCGTCGGCCTTGCTGGCCAGGTCGCGGTCGTCGTCGGAGAGGCTCTTGGTCTCGGCCTTGATGATGCGCAGCGAGCGGCCCAGGGAACGGGCCGCGTCGGGGAGGCGCTTCGCACCGAAGAGCAGGATCAGCACGACCACGAGTACGGCGATGTGCCAGGGCTTGAGGGCATGCATGGGGGCTCCAGTCGCACTGTGTTGATGAGAGTGTGCCGCAGCCCATCGTACGTGCGTCCAGGGCTGTTGCCACCCACCGGGACGGTGGTGGTTGATCCCGGTGGGTGAAGTTTCGACCAACCGCGCGCGTCCCGTCAACCAGTTCCCTGGATCTTCGTGGTCAGTCGCCGCGTCGGGAACGGATCAGAGCGACCCGTTGCTCGGTGGTGGCCAGCTGGCCCTGCAACCCTTCGGCCCGCTGCTGGAGGCTCTCCGCCGCCTCCCGCAGCGCCACCGCCTCGTCGGCGCGTCGCTGTAGCTTGAGCACCGCCCGGCGCAGCTGGGGCAGCCGCGCGAGCACGGGTCGGACCGCCAGCACGAGCACGATCAACGGCACCAGCACCAGCGCGAGCACGATCCACTTCAGCACGGACGCCAGCCTACTGCCTGACCGCGGTCGCCGCCGGGTCCGCACCAGGCGGCACCGGCGTCGCGTACGCGTCCAGCGCGGCCACCGCCGCGTCCCGGATCTGGTCGGCCAACTCGGCCGGGGCGACGACTGTGACGTCCGGGCCGAGGCCGAGCACGAACCGACGAGCCCAGCTGAGATCCGTGACGCGCAGCGAGACCACCCACCGCTCGCCGTCGGACTCCACCCGCTCGCACGGGTAGTACTCGGTGATCCAGCGCTCTCCCCGGCCGATCCGCAGCGTGATCAGCGGCAGGTCCGGCGACGGCCGGAACACTCCCTCGCTGAGGTCCTGTGGACGGGCCTGCGGCGGCACCACGGCCGCTTCGGCCAGCTCGGCGACGGCGTCGATCCGGTCGGCCCGGAACAGCCGCACCGCCTCGGCACGCCGGCACCACGCCTCCACGTACGTCCGGCCGCCGACCATCAGCACCCGCAACGGATCGATCACGCGCTCCGTGGTCTCGTCCCGGGCCACGGTGTAGTAGGTGATGCGCAGCGCCCGGCCGCTCTCCACCGCCGCGCGTAGCTCCGCCGCCCGCCGGGTGTCGCCGGGCAGCCGGACCTCAACCGGAGCGGCCACCAGGTCGCCGGCCGCGTCCTCGATCTTGGCCAGGGCCCGCTCGACGGCGTCCCGGTTGGCCACACCGGGTGTCTCGGCCAGCATCCGCAGCGCCACCACCAGGGCGAGCGCCTCGTCCGGCGTGAGCCGCAGCGGCCGGTCGATGCCGGCGTCGTAGGTGATGGTCACCCGGTCGCCGTCGAAGGCCATGTCGATCAGGTCACCCGGGCCGTAACCGGGCAGCCCGCACACCCACAACAGCTCCAGATCCTCGCGCAACTGCCGCTCGGTGACGCCCAGGTCGCCGGCCGCCTCGGCGATCTCGATCCCGGGCCGGGCGAGCAGATAGGGCACCAGGTTGAGCAGCCGCGCCAGCCGGTCGGCGGAGGTACGCGAACCAGCCTTCACCGGACCTCCCCTCCGAGACGGAGCACGGTCACCGCGAACGCGCTCACCGGGCCGCCGCCAGCGACTCGTGTCGGGCGGCGATCTCCTTGAGCCGTTGGATGACCGCCTCGCGCAACTCGGGCGGGTCGATCACCCGCACGTCGGGACCGTAGCCGACGAGGTGGCCGGCGAGGTGGTCCGCGTCGGCGTACGGCAGGACGAGCCGGTCCCCCGCCGGCCCGGCGGTGACCTCCACCGCCCAACGGCGCAGCCCGGCGGCGCGCCCGGGAGTGACCAGCACGGTCGCCCGGCCGGCGCGTTCGGCCGGACCGGACCAGCGGGCCACATGGCTGATCAGGTCGACCCCGGACGGTGGCTGGTAGGCGCCGGCGTCGCCGGTGACCCGGACCGGGCCGACCACCCGGGACAGCCGGAAGCAGCGGGTGGCGTCGCGGTCCAGGTCGTGACCGACCACGTACCAGCGGCCCCGCCAGCAGACCACGCCCCACGGTTGCAGGCGGCGCCGGTCGGACGTGTCCCGGTCCGGGACCCGGTAGTCGAAGCGCACCTCGCGCCGGTCCCGGGCGGCGGCGGTCAGCGGTGCGAACGCCGGGTCGACCGTGACCATCGGTTCCAGACCGAGCGTGGCCTGCGGATCCACATCCACCCCGGCGGCACGCAGCTTCGCCAGCCCGGACGACGCGGCGGCGGCGAGCCCGGCATGCTGCCAGAGCCGCCCGGCGATCCCCACCGCGGCGGCCTCGTCCGGCTTGAGCGGAATGTCGGGTAGCGCGTACTCCCGGCGAGCGATCCGGTAACCGGGCTCGGCGTCAAAGGCGCTGGCCGTCCCGGTCTCCAGCGGCACGCCCAGTTCCCGCAGCTCCGCCTTGTCCCGTTCGAACTTGCGCTGGAACGCCTCGTGCTCGCGGGCGTCGTCCGGGTCGTGCTCGTAACCGGGCACGGTCGCGGCGATCTGCGCGGCGGTCAGGAACCGCCGCGTGGAGAGCAGGCAGATCACCAGGTTGACCAGGCGTTCAGTGCGACTACGCGACACCCCGTAGACGCTAGCAGCCCACCCACCCCCCGGCACGCACCCCACACGGTCGTAAGGAAGGGCCCCTTGTTAACGCCTGGTGCATAGGAAGGGCCCCTTGTTAACACCACGCCACCGATCGACACCACGCTACCGATCGACACCACGCCGCCGGTCGACACCACGCCAACCGGCGCACATGATCCACATCGGCGCGCGCACCCCGCCGCGTCCGGTGGTGTGGCGTGGAAGCTAGCGTGCGGGGCATGGTGCGATGGCGGGCGGGTACGGTGGCGACGCTGCGGCGGCAGTGGACCGGTGCGGTCGAGCTCGACGTCGAACTCGCCGACGGCGGCACTATGCGGGCCCTGGCGTACCCGTCGCTGGTCGGCATGCCCGAGCCCGGCGACCGGGTGCTGCTCAACGCCGGCGCGCTGCTGATGGGCCTGGGTACCGGCGGGTACGCCCTGGTCGTCGCGCTGCCGGACCGGCTGCCGCCGGACCCGCCGCAGGCCCTCGACTCCCGCGACGCCGGTCACCTGGTCAAGGCCCGCTACACGCCGCTGCAACCGATCCTGCTCGGCGTCGACGAGCCGGCGTCTCCACATCACGAGGTGCTCGCCGCCGCCGAGGACCTCGGCGGCCTGCCGGTGGTCACCGCCGACCTGCACTCGGCGTTGCCGGCGATCCTGGCCGGGATCCGCGCCGACGCTGCGCAGCTGCGGGTGGCGTACCTGCTCACCGACGGTGGGGCGCTGCCGGCCTGGTTCTCCCGCACCCTCGCCGGGCTGCGCGACGAACTGGTCGGCACGATCAGCGTCGGGCAGGCGTTCGGCGGCGACCTGGAGGCGTCCACGCTGCACAGCGGCCTGCTCGCGGCCCGGCACGTACTGCATGCCGAGGTGGCGGTGGTGGCGCAGGGCCCGGGCAATCTCGGCACCGGCACCCGGTGGGGCTTCTCCGGGGTTGCGGTGGGCGAGGCGGTCAACGCCGTCGCCGCGCTGGGTGGGCGGGCGGTCGGCTCGCTGCGGATCTCCGCCGCCGACTCGCGCCCGCGGCACCGCGGCGTCTCACACCACAGCATCACCGCGTACGGCCGGGTGGCGCTGGCGCGCGCGGAGCTGGTGGTGCCCGACGGCCTGGATCCGACGCTGGACGCCGAGGTCGCCGAGGCACTCACGCCGCTCGCCGAGCGGCACGACGTGCTCCGGGTGGACACCGCCGGCCTGGACGCGGCGCTGCGCCGCAGCCCGGTGCCGCTGTCGACGATGGGGCGCGGGCTGGACGCCGACCACGCCTACTTCCTGGCCGCCGCGGCGGCCGGCCGGCACGCCGCGCGACTGGCCGCAGCCGGTACGCCGCACGCCGAGCGCGACCCGCGGAAGTGTTAAAAAGGGGCCCTTCCTCTACCGCAGGCGTTAAGAGGGGGCCCTTCCTTACACCTCAGGCGAAGATGATCAAGGCGATCCAAGCGCCGACGATCAGCGCCAGGGCCAGCGCCAACACCCAGGTCGGAACCGTGTACTCGCCGCGCCGGTTGCGCTCGATCTCGGCGCGGACCTTCTCGCGGCGGCGGTCAAGCCAAGTCTGTGGCTCGGTGCCGTGGCCGGCACGGCGCGGGGGCTGCTCGGGAGGAATCATGACGCGGCCAGCCTACCCGGCCCGCCCGCTGCGGACGGGCCGGGTCACGCTCACATGCTGGCGATCAGCCGCTCCACCCGCTCGTCGTACGCCCGGAACGGGTCCTTGCACAGCACGGTGCGCTGCGCCTGGTCGTTGAGCTTCAGGTGCACCCAGTCGACGGTGAAATCGCGCCGCTTCTCCTGGGCGTGCCGGATGAACTCGCCGCGCAGCCGGGCCCGGGTGGTCTGCGGCGGCGTCTCCTTGGCCTCGAAGATCTCCGGGTCGGTGGCCACCCGGTCCACGTCTCCCCGCCGCTCCAGCAGCGCGTACAGCCCGCGGCCCCGGCGCAGGTCGTGGTACGCGAGGTCCATCTGCGCCACCCGCGGATGCGACAGCGGCAGGTCGTGCTTGCGCTGGTAACGCTCGATCAACCGGAGCTTCGTCACCCAGTCGATCTCCCGCGAGACCGGCTCCAGATCACCGGTCTCCACCGCCCGCAACACCCGCCCCCAGAGCTCGACCACCCGCTTGGCGGTCTGGTCGCCGCCCCGGCGCTCCACGAACTCGATCGCCTTGGCGAGGTACTCCTGCTGGATCTCCAGCGCGCTGATCTCCTTGCCGGAGGCCAGCCGCACCTTGCGCCGGCCGGTGATGTCGTGCGACACCTCCCGGATGGCCCGGATCGGGTTCTCCAGGGTCAGGTCGCGCATCACCACCCCGGCCTCGATCATCCGCAGCACGATGTCGGCCGTACCCACCTTCAACAGGGTGGTGACCTCGTTCATGTTGGAGTCACCGACGATGACGTGCAGCCGGCGGTACCGCTCGGCGTCCGCATGCGGCTCGTCCCGGGTGTTGATGATCGGCCGGCTGCGGGTGGTCGCCGAGGAGACGCCCTCCCAGATGTGCTCGGCCCGCTGGGAGAGGCAGTACACCGCCCCGCGCGGCGTCTGCAGCACCTTGCCCGCGCCACAGATCAACTGGCGGGTGACCAGGAACGGGATCAGCACGTCAGCCAGCCGGCCGAACTCGCCGTGCCGGGAGACCAGGTAGTTCTCGTGGCAGCCGTACGAGTTGCCGGCCGAGTCGGTGTTGTTCTTGAACAGGTAGATCTCCCCGGCGATGCCCTCGTCGTGCAGCCGCTTCTCCGCGTCGACCAGCAGCCCTTCCAGGATGCGCTCACCGGCCCGGTCGTGGGCGACCAGGTCGACAACGGAGTCGCACTCCGGGGTGGCGTACTCCGGGTGCGAGCCGACATCCAGGTAGAGCCGCGCGCCGTTACGCAGAAAGACGTTGCTCGACCGGCCCCAGGACACCACTCGGCGGAAGAGGTACCGGGCGACCTCGTCAGGGGACAGCCGCCGCTGCCCACGGTAGGTGCAGGTGACGCCGTACTCGGTCTCCAGACCGAAGATTCGCCGTTCCATGATGAGACATTAGCCGTATCGAGGCCCTCTTCGTCACTGTCGCGGCAGCTGTACGGATCAGAACGGCCCCCGGTCCGGGTCAGCGCGGCGGAGCTGGCCGGGTCAGAGCAGGCCCGAATGTGCCCCGGCGTCCAGGCTCACCGCGTAGTCGCGGCAGGTGGCGTACTGCGGAAGCAGGCCCGCGCTGCGCACCTGCGCCAGCGTCGGCGCGGCGGCGTCCCGGGCGGAGAGCAGCGGCGCGGCGGGCGGCCACTCGATGCCCAACTCCTCGTCCAGCGGATGCACCGCGTGCTCGCCGGACGGGTTGTAGGTGGTCGAGCAGAAGTAGGCGATCGTGGCGTCGTCGGTAAGCGCACAGAAGCCGTGACCGAGCCCCTCGGCCAGGTAGACCGCGCGCCGGTCGGTGTCGTCCAGGCGGACGCCCTCCCAGCGCCCGAAGGTCGGTGAGCCGATCCGCAGGTCGACCACCACGTCGAGCACCGCCCCCCGCACACAGGTGATGTACTTCGCCTGTCCCGGTGGCACGTCGGCGAAGTGCACGCCCCGCACCACGTCCCGGGCCGAGACGGAGATGTTGGCCTGCGCCAGCCGCAGCGGATGACCGACCGCCTCGGCGAGCCGGTCGAAGCGGTACCACTCCAGGAACAGGCCACGCGGGTCGGTGAACTGCTGCGGGCTGATCTCCCAGGCACCCTCGATGCCCATCGGTCGGATCTTCACGACATCTCCTTCCGTGGCCCCACCACCGAGCCGACGGGTTTCCCGGCCGACTCGTCCCGACCGGGGGTCGACATCGACCCGTCACGACCGGCGGCCAGCAGCTCGAGCAGGTACTCGCCGTAGCCGCTCCTGGTCAGCGGCTCGGCCAACGCCCGCAGCTGGTCGTCGTCGATCAGCCCGGCCCGCCAGGCCACCTCCTCGACACAGCCGATCTTCATGCCCTGCCGCTCCTCGATCACCCGGACGAACTCGGCGGCCTGCACCAGCGAGGTGAAGGTCCCGGTGTCCAGCCAGGCGGTGCCCCGGTCCAGTACGGTCACCGACAACTCCCCCGCCCGCCGGTACGCCTCGTTCACCGCGGTGATCTCGAGTTCCCCACGGGCGCTCGGCACCAACCCGCGCGCGATCTCCACCACCCGATTGTCGTAGAAGTACAACCCCGGGACCGCGTACCGGGATGCGGGGCGCTGCGGCTTCTCCTCGATCGACAGCACCCGACCGTCGGCATCGAACTGCACCACCCCGTACGCCTGCGGGTTCGCCACCGGGTAGGCGAAGATGCGCCCACCCACCGGATCACCGGCCGCGGCCAACTGCCGGCCCAACCCCACCCCGTGGAAGATGTTGTCGCCGAGGATCAGTGCCACCGCCTCGGCACCGATGAAGTCCGCGCCGAGCACGAACCCCTGGGCGATGCCCTCGGGCCGGGCCTGGCTGGCGTACTCGAGCCGCAGCCCGAACTGACTGCCGTCACCGAGCAGACGCCGGAACTGGCCCTGCTCCTCCGGCGTGGTGATCACCAGGATCTCCCGCACCCCGGCCATCACCAGAGTGGAGAGCGGATAGTAGATCATCGGCTTGTCGAAGACCGGCATGAGCTGCTTCGACACCGCCCGGGTGATCGGCCACAGCCGCGATCCGGTGCCGCCGGCGAGCAGGATTCCACGCACTCGGGGAGCGTACCGGCAGGCAGCACAATCGGTCACGTGTCGCTCACCCTAAGCCCAGGTGTGTCCCGTAGACTCCTCGTCCTGTGAGGATCCTGGTCACCGGCGGCGCCGGGTTCATCGGTTCGGCGTACGTCCGGTTGCTACTGTCGGCAACCGGACGCGACGCGGAGGAGTTCATCTCGCTGGCACCCAGCCAGGTGACGGTGCTCGACGCGCTCACCTACTCCGGCAACCTGGCCAACCTGGCCCCGGTTCGCGACGACCCCAGGCTGCGCTTCGTGCCCGGCGACATCCGGCACCCCGAACTGGTCGACGAGGTCGTCGCGGGACACGACGTGATCGTGCACTTCGCCGCCGAGTCGCACGTCGACCGCTCGATCGCCGGCGCGACGCCGTTCGTCACCACGAACGTGCTCGGCACGCAGACGCTGCTCGACGCCGCGCTGCGACACGGCGTACGCCGGTTCGTGCACATCTCCACCGACGAGGTCTACGGCTCCATCGCCGAAGGTTCCTGGACCGAGCAGTGGCCGCTGGCGCCCAACTCGCCGTACTCCGCCTCCAAGGCCGGCTCCGACCTGCTCGCCCTGGCCTACCACCGCACCCACGGCCTGGACGTGGTGTTGACCCGCTGCTCCAACAACTACGGGCCGTACCAGTACCCCGAGAAGGTCATCCCGCTCTTCGTGACCAACCTGCTCGACGGGCGCACCGTGCCGCTCTACGGCGACGGCGGCAACGTACGGGACTGGCTACACGTGCACGACCACTGCCGGGGCATCGCCCTGGTGCAGCAGCGGGGCCGCGCCGGCGAGATCTACCACATCGGCGGTGGCACCGAGCTCACCAACAAGGAACTGACCGCCCGACTGCTCGAAGCCTGCGGTGCCAGCTGGGACCGGGTCGTCGCGGTCCCCGACCGCAAGGGCCACGACCGCCGCTACTCGCTCGACATCACCAAGATCAGGACCGAGCTGGGGTACGCCCCGAGCATCAGCCTCGACACCGGCCTGGCCGACACGGTCCGCTGGTACCGCGATCACCGCTCCTGGTGGGAGCCGCTCCGGACGGCGGCGGCCCGATGAGGGTGCTGGTGACCGGTGCCGCCGGAATGCTCGGGCGGGACCTGGTCGACCTGCTCGACCGGCACCCGGAACACGTCGCGACCGCCGCCACCCGGGCCGAACTCGACATCACCGACGCCACCGCCGCGCACACCGCCGTGGCCGGTCACGACGTGGTGATCAACGCCGCCGCGTGGACCGACGTCGACGGCGCCGAGCGGAACGAGGCGGCGGCCACCACGGCCAACGGCGCGGCGGTGGCCAACCTCGCCACGGCCTGCGCCGCACACGGCGCCCGACTGCTCCAGATCTCCACCGACTACGTCTTCTCCGGTGACGCCGCCAGCCCCTATCCGGAGGACGCGCCGACCGCCCCGATCAACGCGTACGGCCGCAGCAAGCTCGTCGGCGAGCAGGCCGTCGCCCGGCTGCTACCCGACGCCGGATACGTGGTGCGGACCGCCTGGCTCTACGGCACCCACGGCCGCAACTTCGTCACCACCATGCTCGGCCTGGCCGAGCAGCGCGAATTCCTCGACGTGGTCGACGACCAGCGCGGCCAACCCACCTGGTCGTACGCCCTGGCCCGGCAACTGGTCGCGCTCGCCGAGGCCGCCCTGGCCGGTCGGGCTGCACCCGGCACCTACCACGGCACCTGCTCCGGCGAGACCACCTGGTACGGGCTGGCCCGCGCCGTGTTCGCCCGGCACGGACTCGATCCCGAACGGATCCGGCCCACCAGCAGCGCCCGTTTTCCGCGTCCCGCCGCCAGACCGGCCTACAGCGTCCTGGGGCATGACCGGTGGGCCGAAGCGGGGCTGCCGACCCTGCCCGACTGGCACGCCACACTGCACGACGCAGCCACCACCGGTACGCCGGCCGCCCCCGCCTGACCGTCCTACTTCTCGCCCGGCTTCTCCTCGGACTTGTCGCCCGGCTTGTCCTCCAGGTCCGCGGAGCCCGCCGAGGTGGTCGGCTTGTGCGCCTCCTCGGTCGGCGTGGTCGGGGTCTTCTCCCGGTTCCCCTCGGGCCCGGCATCCTCCGCCGCACCGCCATCCAGCAGCGCGGTCAGCGCCGCCCCGGTGATCCGTCGGAACGTACGCCCGACCCGGTTGCGGTCCAGCACCGCCACCTCGAGCTGGTTGGCGGCGATCGTCCTGGCCGCGCCGCCCTCACCGCCGACGCTGCCCAGCGCCTGCACCGCCACCTGAACCGCGTCACCGAGCGACATGTCCGGCCGGTGATTCGACTTCAGTGCCCCGGCAATCGCCTCGGACTGTCCACCCATCGCCATCCGGCCCGGCTCGTCGTTCACCGAGCCGTCGTAGGTGAGGCGGTACAGCGAGTCCTCGTCCGGCGTGGCACCCACCTCCGCCACGCAGATCTCCACCTCGAAGGGCTTCGACTGCTCGGTGAAGATGGTGCCGAGGATCTGCGCGAAGGTGTTGGCCAACGCCAGCCCGGTCACGTCCCGCCGGTCGTAGCTCAGTCCGTTGAGGTCGGCCATCCGCACCCCGGCCCGCCGCAGATTCTCGAACTCGTTGTACCGACCGACGGCCGCGAAGCCGATCCGGTCGTAGATCTCGCCGACCTTGTGCAGGGTGCTGGAGAGGTTCTCCGCGACGAAAAGGACCCCACCGGCGTAGCTCAGGACCACCGCGCTACGTCCCCGGGCGATGCCCTTGCGGGCAAGCTCGGAACGGTCGCGCATGATCTGTTCGGGCGAGGCGTAGAACTGCATGGCCACGGCGGCGGCTCTCCTTCAGGCGCTGTGCTGGGAACTGCGGGGTCAGTACGGGGCAGGACGGGCTCAGCCGCCCGGGTTCTCCATCCGGCCGGCGACCACGCTCTCGCCGAGCGCCGCCGTCTCCGCGTCGGTGAGCCGGTACGTCCCCTCCGCCGTCGCGGTCATCACCACCGGGAAGATTCGCCGGCTCAGATCGGGTCCACCGGTCGCGGTGTCGTCGTCGGCCGCGTCGTAGAGCGCCTCCACGGCCAGCCGTACCGCGTCGTCCACCGAGAGCCCGGCCCGGTACCGCTTCTTCAGCGCCGACTTGGCGAAGAGCGAACCGGAGCCGATCGCGTCGTAGCCGGTCTCCTCGTACGGGCCGCCGGTGACGTCGAAGCTGAAGATCCGACCGGCCCGAGCCGGGTCCTTCGCGGCCAGGTCGAAGCCGGCGAAGAGCGGGATCACGGCCAGCCCCTGCATGGCCGCGCCGAGGTTGCCCCGGATCATCGAGGCCAGCCGGTTGGCCTTGCCGTCGAGCGAGAGCATCGCGCCCTCGATCTTCTCGTAGTGCTCCAACTCCACCTGGAACAGCCGCATCAGCTCGATGCCGACGCCCGCGGTGCCGGCGATGCCCACCAACGAGTACGCGTCGGCCGGATGCACCTTCTCGATGTCCCGCTGCGCGATCAGGTTGCCCATGGTGGCCCGCCGGTCGCCGGCCATCACCACGCCACCCGCGGCGGAGATGGCCACGATGGTGGTGGCGTGCGGGGCCAACTCGGCCGCCATCCCCGGGGGCAGCGGCCGGCGGCCGGGCAGCATCTCGGGGGCGACCTTGCTCAGAAACGTGGTGAAGGAGGACGTCCCCGCGTTGGTGAACACATCTGGTAGACGCCCGGATGGATCAAAACCCGCTGCCACGTGGTTCCTCTCAGGTACGTGATGGCCCTGGCCAGCCTCGTCGGACTGTCACGGAACTGGCCAAGACCACCGTTGCAGTTGAAGCAGAGTATCCCGCGTATCCATCCGGTGCGATGATCGTGGTCCACATGTTCCGGATCGGGGTCACCGCACACCCCGCAGACCCCACCCTGCTCTGCCAGCTGGCCTTCCGGATGGTGCCCGGGAACTAGGTCGGGGGCAGTGAGCGCTGGCACTGTGGGCATGTCTTCTCCGCCGGGGAGGGCGAATCAGACATACGCCTCACTCCCCCCCTTTCTGGACATATCCTCTCACGAACTCTTCGGCGTTTTCTTCGAGGACGGAGTCGATCTCGTCGAGCAGGTCGTCGACGTCCTCGGTGATCTCGGCATGCCGCTCGGCGACCTCCGGATTCGCCTCGACGGTGACGTCCTCGACCTCTTCGCCCTGGCGGGACTTGCCCGACTGCGACTGACCGCCGCTGTCACGAGTGGCCACTGCTGCCTCCTCCACGATCTCCCTGCGATGAACTTACCTCGCGGGAGCGACGAAACGCTCACCGCGCGCCGGGATGGAACCCGACGCGCGACAAGCGTTCCAATCGACCCGCGGTCAGCCGCCGGTCAGGGTCTCCAGCAGGTCCTTGGCGCTGGCGCAGCGGTCGAAGAGGGCGCCGACGTGCCGTCTGGTGCCGCGCTCCGGCTCCATCATCGGCACCCGCACCAGCGACTCCCGCCCAACGTCGAAGATGACCGAGTCCCAGCTGGCGGCGACCACCTCGGAGGCGTACTGGGCCAGGCAGCGGCCCCGGAAGTAGGCGCGGGTGTCCTCCGGCGGGTCGGTCATCGCCGTGCGGCTCTCCTCGTCGGTCAGCAGCGTCTTCATCGAGCCGCGGGAGACCAGCCGGTGGTAGAGCCCCTTCTCCGGCCGCACGTCGGAGTACTGGAGGTCGACCAGCTGGAGCTTGTGCGAGCCCCAGCCGAGCTTCTCCCGATCCCGGTAGCCCTCCAGCAGGCGCAGCTTGGCCACCCAGTCCAGCTCGTCGGCGCAGAGCATCGGATCGCGGCCGAGCCGGTCCAGCACGGCCTCCCACCGGTCCAGCACGTTCGCGGTCTGCTCGTCGACGTCGTCGCCGTAGCGGTCGGCCACGAACTCGCGGACCCGCTCCAGGTACGCCCACTGCACGTCCAGCGCGGTGAGTCGACGGCCGTCGCGCAGCCGCATCAGGTGCGTCAGGGACGGGTCGTGGCTGACCGCGCGCAGCTCGCCGACGGGGTCGGCGATGCCGAGGTCGCTGCCGAGCGCCTTCTCCTCGATCATGGTGAGGATCAGCGCGGTGGTGCCCACCTTCAGGTAGGTGGAGATCTCCGAGAGGTTGGCGTCGCCGATGATGACGTGCAGCCGGCGGTACTTGTCCGCGTCGGCGTGCGGCTCGTCGCGGGTGTTGATGATCGGCCGCTTGAGGGTGGTCTCCAGGCCCACCTCGACCTCGAAGAAGTCGGCACGCTGGGAGATCTGGAAGCCACTCTGGCCGCCGTCCTGGCCGATGCCGACCCGCCCGGCGCCGCAGACGATCTGCCGGGTCACGAAGAACGGCGTCAGGTACGCGACGATGTCGGCGAAGGGCGTCTGCCGGCGCATCAGGTAGTTCTCGTGCGCGCCGTAGCTGGCGCCCTTGTTGTCGGTGTTGTTCTTGTACAGGTGGATCGGTGCGGTGCCGGGGATGGTGGCGGCGCGGCGCGCCGCCTCGGCCATCACCCGCTCCCCCGCCTTGTCCCAGCGGACCAGGTCAAGCGGGTTGGTCACCTCTGGTGTGGAGTATTCGGGGTGGGCGTGGTCGACGTAGAGTCGCGCCCCGTTGGTGAGGATGACGTTGGCCAGCCCGAGGTCCTCGTCGGCCAGTGCCTCGGCCGGGTCGTAGGCGGCGCCGGAGTAGGTGAAGCCCCGGGCGTCGCGCAACGGCGACTCCTCCTCGTAGTCCCAGCGGGCCCGGCCGCCGCGGTTGAGTTCCGGGCGGGCGCCATAGGCGTTCACCACCTGGGACGAGGTGACCATCGGGTTGGCACCGGCCTGACCGGGCACGGAGATGCCGTACTCGACCTCGGTACCCATGATCCGTCTTACGCTCATCGACCTACCCGCTCCCGCTTGCCCGACCGGCTCCCCCATCATGTCGAGAGTAGTCCGCGCCCCCGCCGACGGGGCCCTCCCGTGGTCGGCGCGTTCGCACCACCCCGTCGCCACTCCGCGATCTTGCACTTTCGGTCGCGACATTTCGCGTATAACACGCGTAAGGCCGACCAAAAGTGCAAGATCGACGCGACGAGGGACGTCGCGTGGCCCGCGGCCCGCGCTGGCCAGGCCGCGCTGGAGTACGCGCAGGGCCCGTGACGCCTGGCGTCACGGGCCCTGGTGGCGCGCCGGTCAGAGGTACTGGCCGGTGTTGCTGGCGGTCTCGATGGAGCGGCCGGCCTCGGTGCCCTTGCCGCCGGAGACGAGCGTGCGGATGTAGACGATCCGCTCGCCCTTCTTGCCGGAGATGCGGGCCCAGTCGTCCGGGTTGGTGGTGTTGGGCAGGTCCTCGTTCTCGCGGAACTCGTCGACGCAGGCGTCGAGCAGGTGCTGCAACCGCAGCCCCTTACGGCCGGAGGTGAGGAACTCCTTGATGGCCATCTTCTTGCCCCGGTCGACGATGTTCTGGATCATCGCGCCGGAGTTGAAGTCCTTGAAGTAGAGGACTTCCTTGTCACCGTTGGCGTAGGTGACCTCCAGGAAGCGGTTCTCCTCGGTCTCCGAGTACATCCGGAGCACCACCGCGTCGATCATGGCGGCGACGGTGGCCTGGGCGTCGCCGCCGTGTTCGGCCAGGTCGTCGGCGTGCAGTGGCAGGCCGGAGAGGATGTACTTGGAGAAGATGTCCTTGGCCGCCTCGGCGTCCGGCCGCTCGATCTTGATTTTCACGTCGAGCCGGCCGGGGCGCAGGATCGCCGGGTCGATCATGTCTTCCCGGTTGGAGGCACCGATGACGATGACGTTCTCCAGCCCCTCCACACCATCGATCTCGCTGAGCAGCTGCGGGACGATTGTGTTCTCCACGTCGGAGGAGACGCCGGAGCCGCGGGTACGGAAGACCGAGTCCATCTCGTCGAAGAAGACGATGACTGGGGTGCCCTCGCCGGCCTTCTCGCGGGCCCGCTGGAAGATCAGCCGGATGTGCCGCTCGGTCTCGCCGACGTACTTGTTGAGCAGCTCGGGGCCCTTGATGTTGAGGAAGAAGCTGGTGTGCTTCTCCTCGCCCCGCCGCTCGGCAATCTTCTTCGCCAGCGAGTTGGCGACCGCCTTGGCGATGAGCGTCTTACCGCAGCCGGGCGGCCCGTAGAGCAGGATGCCCTTCGGCGGGCGCAGCTGGTGCTCCCGGAACAGATCGGCGTGCAGGAACGGCAGTTCCACCGCGTCCCGGATCTGCTCGATCTGGGAATGGAGGCCGCCGATGTCGGTGTAGTCGACGTCCGGCACCTCCTCCAGGACCAGCTCCTCGACCTCACTCTTCGGGATCCGCTCGTACGCGTACGCCGACCTCGGCTCGATCATGAGTGAGTCGCCGGCCCTGATCGCGCTGCCGATCAGGGTTTCGGCCAGGTGCACGATCCGCTCTTCGTCGGAGTGCGAGACCACAAGCGCCCGGTCGCCCGGTGCGCCGTCGGGACCCGCGAGGATCTCCTTGAGCATGACCACCTCGCCGACCCGCTCGTAGCCGAACGCGTCGACGATGTTGAGCGCGTCGTTGAGCAGTACCTCCTGGCCACGCCGGAGCTCACCCACGTCGAGCGAGGGCGAGACGGCTACGCGCAGTTTGCGCCCGCCGGTGAAGACGTCGACCGTGCCGTCGTCGTGACGGGCCAGGAAGACGCCGTAACCACTTGGCGGCTGGGCGAGACGGTCGATCTCCTCCTTGAGCGTCACGATCTGCGCGCGAGCCTCCTTGAGGGTGCTCACGAGCCGTTCGTTGTTCTCGGTCAGCCGTGCCAACTGCGCCTGGGTGGCGGCCAGCCGCTCTTCGAGCTGCCGGACGTGTCGGGGGCTTTCGGTCAACTTGCGCCGCACCAGAGCGAGTTCCTCTTGAAGGAACGCGACCTGCGTGGAGAGATCGTGGGCCTCCTTCTCCCACCGTGCGGCGCGCGAGTCCGCGTCGTCGCTGCGTGCCACGTCCCACCTCCCCGGGGGGCTTGAACGTTCTGACCTAACACTAGCCGCTATGAGCCCGATTCGGTCCTCCGCAACGCGCCCGTCACCGAAGCTTGATCGCCAAGGGTGGGTTGGCGGGCGGGTACCGGCATTCGGGTACCGTCGGGGGGTGGGACGGGAGAACATGGGGGGTGCACCGGTGGCCGAGGTCGCGACCGATCAGCTGGAGGTCTGGGTGGACCAGGATCTCTGCACGGGCGACGGGCTCTGCGTGCAGTACGCACCGGAGGTCTTCGAGTTCGACGTCGACGGTCTGGCGTACGTCAAGGGCCCCGACGGTGAGCTGCGGCAGGCGCCGGGCCAACGGGTGGCGGTCCCGGAGCACCTGCGCCTCGAGGTGATCGACTCGGCGAAGGAGTGCCCGGGCGAGTGCATCCACGTGGTCCGGGGCAGCGACGGTGTCGAGGTGGCCGGGCCGGACGCCGAGGAGTGACCGCGCCCGCGACCTGAACGCGCGGACGCGACCGCCCGCTACAGCAGCGGACGACCGACCACCGAGGCGACCAGTCGGGCGAACTCCTCCAGCCGGGCGATCTGGCCGGCGCCGCCGTCGTCGAGGGTCTTGCCGAATCGCAACGCGTCGTGCCGGGGCGCGCCGGCGGCCTCCTCGCTGGGCGGGGTCTCGTCCAGCGAGGTCAGCAGCAGGTAGACGTCGATGCTGTCGACCCGGATCTCGCCGTTGTCGTGCCGGAACAGCCGGCGGCGGCAGCCGACCTCGGTGACCGAGGAGACCGGCACCACCCGCAGCGACGAGGTCATCGAACCGGGCGGCCCCTCCCCCGCCGGCACGTCCTCGCCGTGCCAGAGCACCAGCCGGCTGCCGTCGCAGACGACGACCTCCTGCCACACCCCGTTCACCTCGTTGACGAAGCGTTCCAGGGTGAACCCGAGCACGGACGCCCCGCGCAGCACTCCGCCGAGCGCCTCCAGGGCGACGTCCGGGTCCCGCAGGTAGGCCCGGGCCGCCGATTCGAGATCGGTGTAGGGGGACCAGTCGGGAAAGACGGCGGGCAGGTCACCCCCGCCGAATCCAGGACGGCTCATGCCGTCACCTCGCTGCGCTCGGCGCCGACCTGGGCCGGAAGGATCAGCCCGTTCACGCCCAGCCGCCCCATTCCGCCGTCACGGCCTGTCCGCCTCCTGCATCGCCTCGGGTCGCGTCCCGTCGCCTGTCGCCTGTCGCGCCGCCTCCGCCTCGCGCAGCGCCTGCCGCCGTTGCGCGTACGCCTCGGTGCCCTTGCTGGGTTTGCGCCGGCGCGGCGGGGCGGTGACCCCCGGTGCGAGCTTACGCGCGGAGACGAGGAAGGCGGTGTGGGCGATCATCCGGTGGTCGGGACGCACGGCCAGCCCCTCGGCGTGCCAGTCCCGCACCAGCGACTCCCAGGCCCGCGGCTCGGTCCAGCCGCCCCGCTCGCGCAGCGCCTCGACCAGCTCGGAGAGCTGCGGCGTGGTGGCCACGTAGCCGATGAAGACCCCGCCGGGCAGCAGGGCCCGCTCGATCATGTCGAGGTTCTCCCACGGGGTCAGCATGTCCAGGATGATCCGGTCGAAACCGGTCTCGGCGCACTCCGCGACGTCTCCCACGTGCAGCCGCCAGGCCGGGTGCGGCCCGTTGAAGAACGCCTCGACGTTGCGCCGGGCGATCTGGGCGAAGTCGTCGCGCAGCTCGTACGAGTGCAGTTCGCCGTCGGTGCCGACCGCGCGCAGCAGCGAGCAGCTCAGCGCGCCGGAACCGGCGCCGGCCTCGAGCACCTTGGCGCCGGGGAAGATGTCGCCCATGGCGACGATCTGCGCCGCGTCCTTGGGGTAGATCACCTGGGCGCCGCGGGGCATGGAGAGCACGTAGTCCGAGAGCAGCGGGCGCAGCGCCAGGAACGCGGTACCGCCGCCGGAGGTGGTGACCACGCTGCCGTCGGGCAGGCCGATCAGCGCGTCGTGTTCGAGGATGCCCCGGTGGGTGTGGAACGCCTTGCCGGGTTCCAGGGTGACCGTGTGCATCCGCCCCTTCGGGTCGGTCAGCTGCACCCGGTCACCGGGCCGGAACGGCCCACGGCGTACGGCGGGCAGCTCCGGTGTCTCGGCGGGCACGTCGGTGCCCGGGGCGGCCGGGGTCGAATGGGTCACGGTCACGTGTTCATCTTCCGGTGAGGTTCGAGCAGTTGAGCCAGATCCGCGATGTGCAGGATGCCGACGACATCTTCGCCTGCCGTCACGAGGTACTGCGCGCCCGGGTGGGCCTGTACGGTCTCCAGCACCTGTTCCCCGCTTGTCGCCACGGGCATCCTCGGCAGGTCGGCGACGGATCGGGCGACCATGTCGACGGCGAGCCAGGGCCGCCGTTCCGGTGGTACGGCGGCCGCGGCGGCCGGGTCGACCACGGCCACCGGCCGGCCGGCGGAGTCGGTCACCAGCAACGCGACCGGCTGACTCGTCGTCGCCTGCGCCTCGGTGCCCCGGCGCTGCGCCTCGGCCAGCGGGGTGCCGGAGGGTACGGCGAGGGTGGGGCGGGCCAGTCGGGCCAGGTCGACCAGGGGCAGCCGGCGGCTGATCCGGGAGAGCCTGATGGACTGGCCGGCGCCGTGCCACAGCGTCAGTGCGACAAGTGCCGTAAGCGGCAGCGCGAGCAGGCTGAGCACGTCGATCGCGTAGAGGAGGGCGACCGCGAGGGCGGTGGCGACCGCCAGGACCCGGCCTGCCCAACCGGCCACCTCGGTGGCCCGGTGCCGGTCCCGGGTCAGTGCCCAGAGCACGGCGCGCAGTGCCCGCCCGCCGTCCAGCGGCAGCCCGGGCAGGATGTTGAAGAGCGCGACGATGATGTTGCTCGCGGCCAGTTGGAAGGCGAGTTGGTCGGCCACGGTGCGGTCGGGCAGGGCCAGCATCGCGGCGACCGCGGCCACGCCGAGCACCGCGGAGACCGCCGGGCCGGCCAGTGAGACCAGCAGGTCGACTCGGGGCGAGGGCGCGTCCCGGTCCATCTCGGTGTATCCGCCGAGCAGTTCCAGCGTGATCCCCCGCACACCGATGCCGAAGTGCCGGGCGGTGAGGGCGTGGCCGAGTTCGTGGGCCAGCACGGAGCCGAGCAGCGAGACGACGAAGCCGGCGCCCACCAGGTAGCCGCCGGCCGGGGAGAGCTGCAACCGCTGACCGGCCAGTTCGCCGTAGAGCACGATGATCAGCAGGGCGAGCAGCAGGATCGAGGCGTTCAGGTAGAGCGGCACCCCGAAGACCCGACCCACCTGGAGGCCGGGACGCCGGGCCGGCCGCGATCTCCTGCTGCGCTCCATCGGGCTGATGCTACGCGGCGGGAGATCACGTACCGGTGCGGCGCTGGCCGTCCTGTCACACCGGTGCCCTACTCTTCCGGGCATGACGGCGGATCCGGTGATCAGTACGCAGACTCCGACTCCGACTCCGACGCAGTTGCCGGCCACGGTGCGGGCGTCGCTGTCCCCGTCGCGGGCTGCGGATTTCAAGACCTGCCCGCTGCTCTACCGCTTCCGCAGCATCGACCGGCTACCCGAGCGTCCCACCATCGAGCAGGCCCGGGGCACGCTGGTGCACGCGGTGCTGGAGCGGCTGTTCGACCTGCCGGCGGCGGGGCGCACCCCGCAGGCCGCCGGCGACCTGGTGGCCCCGCAGTGGGACCGGCTGGTCACCGAGCAGCCGGAGCTGGCCGGGCTCTTCGCCGACGCCGATCCGGCCGAGTTCCTGCGTTCGGCGGCGGCCCTGCTGGAGGGCTACTTCACGGTGGAGGATCCGCGCCGGCTGGAGCCGGCCGAGCGGGAGGCCCTGATCTCCGCCGTGGTCGACGACGAGTTGCTGATCCGGGGCTACCTGGATCGGCTCGACGTGGCACCGGACGGCGCGCTGCGGGTGGTGGATTACAAGACCGGCGGGGCGCCGCGTGAGGCGTTCGAGGCCCGGGCGCTGTTCCAGCTGAAGTTCTACGCGCTGGTGCTGTGGCGCACCCGGGGCGTGGTCCCCCGGGTGTTGCGCCTGCTCTACCTCAAGGACGCCGAGGTGTGCGACTACACCCCCGACGCCGAGGAGTTGGTGCGGTTCGAGCGCACGGTGGTGGCGTTGTGGCGGGCGATCGAGCAGGCGACCGCCGCGCGGGACTTCCGGCCCAGGCCGAGCCGGCTCTGCGACTGGTGCAGCCACCAGGCGCACTGTCCCAGTTACGGTGGCACCCCGCCACCCTTCCCCGAGCAGGCGGCGGCGCCGGATCCGCTGCGTGACGCCCGCTCCCGGCCGGCGCAGCCCGGCGCCGACGAGTAGGTCTCCTCCCCAGGGATGAGGGCAGACTCACCGCGCAAGACGATCTTTCGGCGGCGGGGGCGGCTAGCGTCGGGGCGTGGGTACCGAGCTGAGGGAGTGGCTACGCCGGCGTCCGCTGGCCGGTGACGCGCTGCTGGCCGGCGGGCTGGTCTTGGGCGAGGTCGTGTTCACCCTGCTCACCCCGCGGGAGTTCTGGCCGCGGTCGCTGCCGGCGGCGCTGGGGTGGAGCCTGCTCTGCGCCGCACCGGTGCTGGTGCGCCGGATCGCGCCGTGGGCCGCCGTGCTGGCCGCGTTGGCGACCCTGGTCCTGCCCGTCGCGTTCAAGGTGGCGCCGGCCGCGCAGAGCTTCACCTTCGTCGTGCTCACCTACACGCTGGCCGCGTACCGGCCGATGCGTCCGGCGCTGCTGGCCGCGGTGCTGCTCTGGGTGCCGGTGGCGGCAGCCAACACGCTTGCGTCGCCCGAGGTGCTGCCGCAGATCAGCGCGGCCTACGTGGTGGCTAACAACCTGCTGGTGGGGATCGTGTCGTTCTCGGTGGGGCGTACGGTGCACGCCCGGCGCTCCTCCACCGAGGCGCTGCGGGAGCGGGCCCGGACCGCCGAGGCCAACCAGCGGGCCCTGGCCGACCAGGCGGTGGCCGACGAGCGGCGGCGCATCGCCCGGGAGTTGCACGACGTGGTGGCACACCACGTAAGCGTGATGGGGGTGCTGGCCACCGGGGTCCGCCGGGTGCTGCGCCGTGACCCGGACGCCGCCGCCGAGGCGATCGGCACCATCGAGGAGACCAGCCGGGCCACCCTGCGGGAGCTGCGCCGGCTGCTCGACGTGCTGCGTACCGAGGCGGAGCCGGCGGCCGACCTGGCGCCCCAGCCCGGCATCGCCGGCATCGAGGCGCTGACCGAGCAGGTCCGCGAGGCCGGTTTGCCGGTGACGCTGACGGTGCAGGGCACTCCGGGGCCGCTGGAGGAGGGCGAGGCGCTTACCGTGTACCGGATCGTGCAGGAGGCGCTCACCAACGCGCTCAAGCACGCCGGCACGGCCACCGCGCAGGTACGGGTGAGCTTCACCGACAGTGCCCTGGAGGTCGAGATCACCGACACCGGCCGGGGACCGGCACCGGAGCACCCGCAGCGGGTCGGCCACGGCCTGGTCGGAATGCGGGAACGGGTCGCCCTCTACGGTGGTGTCCTACGGACCGGAGCGCGGCCCGGCGGTGGCTACCGGGTGTACGCGCGGATCCCGGTGGAGCCGCTGGCCGACGGCGTCACCCGTTAGCGCCACCTGGGAGGATTGAATGGTCGACCCGACGGCGCCGGCCCGGCCGGTGCGCATCCTGCTCGCCGACGACCAGCCGCTGCTGCGCACCGGGTTCCGGATGGTGCTCGGTGCCGAGCCGGACCTGGACATCGTGGCCGAGGCGGGCGACGGGGTGGAGGCGGTGGAGTTGTCCCGCCGGCTGCTGCCCGACGTGGTGCTGATGGACATCCGGATGCCCCGGATGGACGGGGTGACCGCCACCCGGACCATCGTCGACGCGCGGCTGCCCGTGCGGGTGCTCATCCTGACCACGTTCGACCTGGACGAGTACGTGGTGGGCGCGTTGCGGGCCGGAGCGAGTGGCTTCCTGGCGAAGGACGTACCGGCCGAGGACCTGGTCACCGCGATCCACACGGTGGCCGGTGGGGACGCGGTGGTGGCCCCGCGGATCCTGCGCCGGCTGCTGGACCGCTTCGCCGACGTGCTGCCCGATCCGGCGGCGTCGCCGCCGAAGGCGCTCAGTACGCTCACCGAGCGCGAACGGGAGGTGCTGGTGCACGTCGCGCGGGGCCTGTCCAACGCCGAGATCGCCCGGGCGCTGTCGGTGAGCGAAACCACGATCAAAACCCATGTCGGGCACGTGCTGACCAAGCTCGGGCTGCGGGACCGGGTGCAGGCGGTGGTGCTGGCGTACGAGACGGGCCTGGTCCGGCCTGGGGCGTAACGCGTTCGTTGCATCCATCACCTACCGTGACGATCTGGTGCGCGCAGCGGTTGACCCTCTCGTGGTGAGAGGGTTGATGATCGTTCTGACGTCGGCCGTGATGTGGTCGGCGTGGGGTCGGGGACAACCCTGACTCCGAGTGGGGGGTACCCGCAGCCGGAAATCCGCCCCGGCTCCGCCCGGAGTCGGACGGATCCCCGCTGTGCAGCACAGATGATGGACTCGCGCCGGACCAGCGGGGGCGGTGCGATTCGACAGCGACGGAGAGGTACGTGACGTGACCGCTACGACAGGTCAGCCGGCATCGGCGGCAGCTCGGGCGAACGACGTGTGGAAGGTGTACGGCAGCGGTGAAGCTCAGGTCATCGCGCTGCGGGGGGTAAGCGCCGAGTTCGAACGTGGCCGGTTCACGGCGATCATGGGTCCGTCCGGGTCCGGCAAGTCGACGCTGATGCACTGCCTGGCCGGGCTGGACACGGTGACCCGGGGCACGGTGCAGGTCGGCGAGACCACCGTCACCGGGCTGGGTGACGCCGGCCTGACCAAGCTGCGCCGGGACAAGGTCGGCTTCATCTTCCAGCAGTTCAACCTGCTGCCGACGCTGACCGCCAAGGAGAACATCCTGCTGCCGCTCTCGATCGCCGGGCGCAAGCCCGATCCGGCGTGGTACGACATCGTGATCGACACGGTCGGGCTGCGGGACCGGCTGGACCACCGGCCGGCGCAGCTCTCCGGCGGCCAGCAGCAGCGGGTGGCGTGCGCGCGGGCGTTGGTCGCCCGCCCCGAGGTGATCTTCGCCGACGAGCCGACCGGCAACCTGGACTCGCGCGCCGGTGCCGAGGTGCTGAACTTCCTGCGCAACTCGGTGCGTGAGCACGGCCAGACCATCGTCATGGTGACCCACGACCCGACGGCGGCCGCGTACGCCGACCGGGTGGTCTTCCTCGCCGACGGGCAGATCGTCTCGGAGCTGATCGAGCCGACCGCCGACACGGTGCTGGACACGATGAAGAAGCTGGACACTCCCGCCGAGGTGGCAGGCTGATGTTCCGGGCGACTCTGAAGAGCCTGCTGGCCCGCAAGGTCCGGCTGGTGCTGTCCGGCCTGGCGGTGGTGCTCGGCGTCATGTTCGTCTCCGGCGCCTTCGTGCTCACCGACACCCTCGGCCGCTCCTTCGACCAGATCTTCGCCGACGCGTACGAGGAGGTCGACGTCAACGTGGCCGCCAAGCCGCGGCTCGAACTCGGCGAGATGGAGGGCGAGCAGCTGGCCGCGCCCTTCCCGGCGGCCACCCTGGAGACGGTGCGGGCGGTGGACGGGGTGGCCGAGGCCACCGGCGTCATCGCCACCGACGGGGCCCGGCTGATCGGCAGCAACGGCAAGGCGGTCACCTCGTTCGGGCCGCCGCAGCTGGGCGGCAACTGGCTCGGCGAGAGTGATCTGGTACGCCTGCGGGAGGGCCGGGAGCCGCAGGCCGACGACGAAATCGTGATCAACAAGGGGTTGGCGGACGCCGGCAAGGTGGCGCTCGGTGACCGGGTGGGGGTGCTCACCCTAGAGCCCCGCCGGGACTTCACAATCGTCGGGATCTTCGGCTACAGCGGCGACCGGGACTCCCTCGGCGGCGTCAACGAGGTCATGTTCACCACGCCGGTGGCGCAGCAACTGATGCTGGGCGAGCCGGACGTCTACAACAACATCGTGGTCACCGGCGCCTCCGGCGTCTCCGACGAGCAACTGCGCGACGCGGTGGCCGCGGCGGTGGGTGACGGTTTCGTGGTCAAGACCGGTGAGCAGCTCTCCGCCGACGCCGCTGCCGGGCTGAAGGAAGGGCTCGCCTTCTTCAACCGGATCCTGCTCGGCTTCGCCGCGGTGGCCCTGCTGGTCGGCACGTTCCTGATCCTCAACACATTCTCGATCATCGTGGCGCAGCGCACCCGGGAGCTGGCGTTGCTGCGGGCGGTCGGCGCCAGCGGCAAGCAGATCATCGGGTCGGTGGTGCTGGAGGCCGTCGCGGTCGGCCTGATCGCCTCGCTGCTCGGCCTGGCCGCCGGCATCGGCATCGGCGCGCTGCTGGCGTACCTGTTCGGCAACCTCGCCGGTGGGCTGGCGCTGGCCGGGGTGGCGGTGCCCGCGTCGGCGGTGATCGGCGCGTTCGGCGTCGGCCTGGTGATCACCGTGCTGGCGGCGCTGCTGCCGGCGCTGCGGGCCGCGCGGATCCCACCGATCGCGGCGATGCAGGACGTGGCCACGCCCGACCGGCCACTGACCAAGATCACCGTCGCCGGCGCGTTGGTGACCGCGGTCGGCGCCGTCCTGCTCTTCCTCGGCCTGGGCGGCCACGCGGGTGACAACACCCTGGCCACCATCCTCGGCGGCGTGCTCTTCGCGTTCATCGGGGTGGCCCTGCTGACGCCGCTGATCAGCAAGCCGGTGGTGGCGGCGCTCGGCGCGATCTTCTCCGGTTGGGTGCCGGGCAAGCTGGGCCGGCTCAACTCCGGTCGCAACCCGCGCCGTACGGCGATCACCGCCGCCGCGCTGATGGTCGGCATCGCGCTGGTCACCGGCATCACGGTGATCCTCGACTCGGCCAAGAGCAGCATCACCGGGCTGATCCAGGACAACGTCAAGGCGGAACTGGTCATCGCCGGGGTGCAGAGCGGCCCCCGCCCGCCGACCTTCGATCCGGCCGTGCTGGACGAGGCGAAGGCGATCCCCGGGGTTCGCATGGTCGACGGCCAGTACGGCGACATGGCGCTTGTGGGCGACGAACGGACCTGGGTGGGTGCGGTCACCGAGCCGGCAGCGATGCGGCAGATCTACGGGGCCGAGGCCACCGCCGGCGACATCGACCGGCTGGCCGCCGGCCAGATGCTGATCAGCTCGGACACGGCGGAGTCCCGCGGGCTCTCGGTCGGTTCGACGGTGCCGGTCCAGCTCGCCCGCGGTGAGCCGCAGACCTACACCGTCACCGGCATCTACGAGAGCTCGCCGATCTTCGGGCCGGTGATGTTGCCGGCCGACGCCGCCCGCAACTTCAGCGTCACCCAGCCGATGCAGGCCTTCATCCAGCTCGAATCGGGCACCGGCGTCAGCGATGTGCTGCCGCGGATCGAGGCGCTGCTGGCGGACAGCCCGGAGGTGTCGGTTGCCGACCGGGAGGCGTTCCTCGAGGAGCAGACCGGCCAGCTCGACGGGTTGCTCCAGATGATCCAGATCCTGTTGGCCCTGGCCATCGTGATCGCCGTGCTCGGCATCATCAACACCCTCGCCCTGTCGGTGCTGGAGCGGACCCGTGAGCTGGGTCTGCTGCGCGCCATCGGCCTGCGCCGCTCGCAGACCATGGGCATGATCACCGTGGAGGCCGTGGTGATCTCGGTGTTCGGCGCGCTGCTCGGCGTGGTCGTCGGCAGCGGCCTGGGTGCCGCGGTGGTCGAGGCGCTCAAGGACGAGGGGATCACCGAGCTGGTGCTGCCCTGGGGCCAGATGGGCGTCTTCCTCGGCCTCGCCGCGATGATCGGCGTGATCGCCGCGGTCCTACCGGCGATCCGCGCCGCGCGAATCAACGTCCTGGGCGCCATCGCCCACGACTGAGGTGCAAGGAAGGGCCCCTTGTTAACGCCTCGTGCATAGGAAGGGCCCCTGGTTAACGCCAGGGGCCCTTCTCTGCGGCGGCGCTCAGGCGGAGGCGCGGTGCAGCAGCCCGGCCAGCAGTTCCAGGTCCGCGGCGAGCAGGCTCTCCAACTGGTGGACGCCGTCGCGAGGCGCGAGCGGCACCTCAGCCGGTACGGCCAGCACCGCCGCCCCGGCCGCCACCGCGCTGGCCACCCCGGTCGGTGAGTCCTCGATCGCCACGCAGCGCTCGATCGGTACCCCGAGCAGCCGGGCGGCGGTCAGATACGGCTCCGGGTGCGGCTTGGCCGAATCGACCTCGTCGCCGCAGACCACCACGTCGAAGCTCTCCCGGCCCAGGGTGTCCAGCGCGATCTCGACAAGTGCCCGGCCACTGGAGGTCACCAGGGCGGTCGGAATCCGCGCCTGCCGTACCGCGTCGAGCAGCGCCAGCGCCCCCGGGCGCCACTGCAACCCGGTACGGAACAGTTCCAGGATCCGGGCGTTGACCCACTCCGCGCTGACCTCGGGATCGCGGTGCGGCTGGCCCAGGTCGTCGTGCAGAATGCGCATCGAGTCGGCCATCGCGGTGCCGACGATCGCGCGGCGCGCGGCGGCGGAGAGAGTGCCGCCGTAGGTCTGCGCGAGTTCGGCCAACGCGACGTCCCAGAGCCGTTCGCTGTCGACCAGGGTGCCGTCCATGTCGAAGAGCACGGCGGCGGGATGGCGACTGGTCACGATCCTCCTCGGCTGACGGTGGCGACCTTCCTGACCGGCCGGGCACCTACGGCTACCCGGCCGATCCTGTCAGCCGGGCCGCGACCGGTACCCGGCGGTGCCCGCCGCAGTGACCTCCGTCAACTCAGGCCACAGGCGGACAGCGACCGCTCGTAGCCCCGGAAGAACGCCTCGGAGCGCTGCTCCGGGGTGCCGTGCGAGCCTTCGGCAAACCACGGCTGGCCGGGGTCGTCGCCGACGGCCAGCAACCCCTCGTTGAACTCCTCCAGGTCACCGTCGTCGAGCGTGAGCCGGCCGGCGCGTACCGAGTCGCCGAGGTACGCCCCGGCCATGCAGTCGGCCTGCAACTCCTGCTGGATCGTGAAGTTGTAGCGGATGCCGAGCCGGGTCTGCACGCCGTGGGCGTACTCGTGACCGAGCAGGTAGAACACGAACGCGTCGCCGATCTGCCGGAACGCGCCGAAGGACCAGTTGATGTCGTACGCGATGAAGTCGCTCACCGTGCAGTAGACCGCGTTGTTGCGCGGCACCTCCTGCCCGCCGCAGGAGATCTCACCGTCGCGCTGGTACGGGATGATCTGCCGGATCGGTTGGAAGGAGGAGTCCTCGAACTGGTCGGCCCAGTAGCGTTCGGCGAGCCGCTGGGCGTCGGCCATGTCCTGCCGAAACTCCTCGACGGTGTCGGTGCCGTCGGCCCGGGTCACCTCGCCGCTCGGCGACGCCGACTGCCGTGGTTCGGTCGGGGCCGCCGGACCGTCCACCGGCTCCACCATGCAGGCGGCGGCCGCCACCAGCGCCACCGCAAGGCCGGCGAGCCTTCCCTGACGTTGCCCTCGCCCAGCTACCGCCACCGCATCCTCCCGCCTCGGCGCTGCCGGATCCAGTACCCCGACGGTACGGCCGTCACGCCCTTTGCCGTCTGCTACGGCCTACCGCGCCAACTGGTTCAGACCGAGGCGAACGGGTCGGCCGGTAGGGTCGCCATCGGGTGCGGCCGGCCGTGTCCGGATCGGCGGTGCGGCTCCGACGTCTCCGGTGACCGGCACCGTGCGGCGCCGGAGGCGAAGGAGACACCCGTGAAATACATGATCATGCTGTACGGCTCGCAGCGCGACTACGACGCGATGGCCGGCCAGGCCACCGACCGGCCGGCCATGTCGGCGGAGGAGGTCGCCGCGATGCACGCGTACATGGGCAAGTTGCACCAGGAGTTGGCCGACGCCGGCGAACTCGTCGACGCCCAGGGGTTGACCGCCCCGGTGCACGCCCGGCGGGTCCAGGTGCGCGACGGCGCGCCGCTGGTCACCGACGGACCGTACCCGGAGACCCAGGAGGTGCTGGCCGGCTACACGGTGGTCGAGTGCGCCAGCTTCGACCGGGCGGCCGAGATCGCGGCCAGGTTCGTCAACCCCGACAACCCCGGCGAGTACGTGGACATCCGCCCGATCGCCGAGCACACCGACGAGTTGTACTGATGGGCGTACCGGCCGTCGAGGACCTGCTGCGGGGCATGGCGCCGCAGGTCCTCGGCGCGCTGGTGCGGCGCTACGGTCACTTCGACGCCGCCGAGGACGCCACCCAGGAGGCGCTGATCGCGGCGGCCACCGGCTGGCCCCGCGACGGCGTACCGGACAATCCCCGGGCCTGGCTGATCACCGTGGCCGCCCGCCGGCTGACCGACCTGCTCCGGGCTGAGCAGGCCCGGCGACGACGGGAGGAGGTCGCGGGCCGGCGGATGCTCGACCAGTGGCGCCCGGTGCCTGCGGTGGAGGCGGCGCCCGACGGCGACGACACGCTGATCCTGCTCTTCCTCTGCTGCCATCCGGCGCTGCCCGCCGCGTCACAGGTCGCGCTCACCCTGCGCGCGGTGGGCGGACTGAGCACGGCGGAGGTGGCTCGGGCGTTCCTGGTGCCGCAGGAGACGATGACCCGGCGGATCACCCGGGGCAAGCAGCGGATCCGCGACAGCGGCCTGCCCTTCGCGATGCCCACGCCGGCCGAGCACCCCGCGCGCCTCGCGGCCGTGCTGCGGGCGCTCTACCTGATCTTCAACGAGGGGTACGCGAGCACCTCCGGCCCGGGACTGCTCCGGCCCGACCTGGCCGCCGAGGCGATCCGGCTGACCCGACTGCTGCACCGGGCGCTGCCCGACGCCGAGGAGGTGACCGGGCTGCTGGCGTTGCTGCTGCTCACCGACGCCCGCGCGCCGGCGCGTACCGGTGCGCACGGCGAGTTGGTGCCGATGGCCGAACAGGACCGTTCCCGCTGGCGCGCCGACCAGATCGCCGAGGGCGTCGCCCTGGTCACCGAGGTGCTGCCCCGGCGCCGCGTCGGCCCGTACCAGATCCAGGCGGCGATCGCCGCACTGCACGACGAGGCGGCGAACGTCGAGGAGACCGACTGGGCGCAGATAACCGCGCTGTACGAGGCGCTGCGGCGGCTCGACGACAACCCGCTGGTGGCGCTCAACCACGCCGTCGCGGTGGCGATGACCGAGGGCCCGGACGCCGGGCTCGCGCTTGTCGACGCGGTGGCGGCCGACGGACGGCTGGCCCGGGACGCGCGGCTGCCCGCCGTACGCGCGCATCTGCTGGAGCGGCGCGGCGACCCGGCGGCGGCCCGCGCCGAGTACCGCGCGGCGGCCGGGCGGGCGACCAACCTGGCGCAGCAGCGCTACCTGAACACCCGGGCGGACCGTCTCGACCGGGAGTGATCCGCGCTGCGGCCGGTCGATCGCCGGCTACGGGTCAGGGCCGGCTGGAGGCCGGTCAGGGACTGGCGGCGAGGAAGACGAAGGCGGCGAGCAGTACCAGGTGCACGCCGCCCTGGAGCAGGGTGGCGCGGCCGGGTACGACGGTGAGGACACCGGTGACGACGGTCAGCGCGAGCAGGGTGACCTGGGTGCCGCCGAGACCCAGCAGGAGCGGGCCCTCCAGCCAGATGGAGACGATCGCGATGGCGGGAATGGTCAGCCCGATGCTTGCCATCGCGGAGCCGAGGGCGAGGTTGAGGCTGATCTGTACCCGGTCGCGACGCGCGGCGCGGGCTGCGGCGAGGGTCTCCGGCAGCAGGACGAGCAGGGCGATGATGACACCGACGAAGGCCGGCGGCAGATTCACCGCGGCGACGCCGGCCTCGATGGCCGGCGAGACGGACTTGGCGTCCCCGACGACGGCGACCAGGGCGACCAGCAGCAGTCCGAGGCTGGCCAGGGCACGTCGGGTGGAGGGCGGGTCCGCGTGCATCTCCTCGGGCAGCACCTCGCCGTCGCGGCCGACGGGTAGGAAGTAGTCGCGGTGCCGTCCGGTCTGGACCATCACGAACAGGCCGTAGAGGGCGAGGGAGACGACGGCGGCGAAGGTGAGTTGGGCGGGGTTGAACTCCGGGCCGGCCCGGCCGATGGTGAAGGTCGGCACGACCAGGCTGAGCGTGGCGAGGGTGGCCACGGTGGCCAGCGCGCCGCCGGTGCCCTCCGGGTTGAACACCGCCAGCCGTCGGCGTAGCGCGCCGATGAGCAGGGAGAGACCGAGAATGCCGTTACAGGTGATCATGACCGCGGCGAAGACCGTGTCGCGGGCCAGCGACTGGGTCTTCTCCCCGCCGCTGATCATCAGGGTGACGATCAGCGCCACCTCGATCACGGTGACCGCCACCGCGAGGACCAGGGAGCCGTACGGCTCGCCGACCTTGTGCGCGACGACCTCGGCGTGGTGCACGGCGGCCAGCACCGCGCCGGCCAGGAACGCCCCCACCACGACCACCATGACGCCGCTGAGCTTCTGGTTCCAGGTCAGTGCCAGCACCACGAGGGCGGCCAGCGGCACGGACACGGTCCAGGTGGTCATGGTACGGCGCAACGCGAGCATGATCCTCATCCTGCCAGCCGTGATGATCATCAGTGGCTGAAGCGGCGAGAGTCCCCGACCAGCCGCTAGCATCGGTGCCGCGCGGACGGGCGGAACGAGGGCTGATGAGCACGGCGACACGGGCACGACGCTGGACCGGCGTGCCCCGCCGGGTACGCCTCGTCATCATCGTCGCCGTCTGCGTGTTCGCCTACGGCGGGATCGCGCACCTCGGCGACCTGTTCGGCCTCCGACCCGGCGGCCCCGACACCGCCACGACACCCACCTGGCTGCTGCTGTACTTCACCTCCCTGACCCTGTTCGACCCGCTCGCGGCGCTGCTGCTGGCCCTGCGCCGCATCGAGGGGCTGCTGCTCGGCTGCGCCGTACTGGTCACCGACGCGGCGGCCAACGGCTACGCCAACTACGTGCTCGACCCGACCGGCGGGATCACACCGGGCCGAATCGGGCAGGCGGTGATCACACTGCTCGCGATCGCCCTGGTCGGTGCCGCGCCCCGGATCGCGCCCTGGCTGCACCGGCCAGGACGCCGCGCCCGGCCCGCCGGGACGGCGACGCGTTGAGGCACCACCGCCCGGTGCGCTAGCTCGCCGTACCCGGGCGCGACGCGCGCGCATGCCGGCGACGACGAACCGCCACCACCCCCGCCAGCACGACACCGGTAAGCACGCTCAGCGCGGAGACGCCGACGGCCGTCAGGGTGGCCAGGGCGGCGGACCGGGGACCGGAGAACCGGGGCGGATCACCGATCGCGAGAGCCGGTGGCGGCTCGGCTCCCGGTGCCGTGCAGGTCACCTCGTACCGCCCGGCCGGATCTGCGGAGAGCCCCACCCGGCCGCGCCACCGCTCGCCGTCGACCGTCAGTTCGAGCCGGTGAGCCTCCAGGTGGGCCGCTCCGTACTCGGTGATCGTCAGGCCGTCCAGCGGCGACGCGGCACAGCTGATGCGCTGCCCGCCCCCGTCCGGCTCCCGGACCCACACCACCTTCTCGTCGGATGAGAGCGCCACCGCGACCGGCTCTCCCGCGACGACACGCTGGCCCAACTCACCCTCGGCACCGAGCACGATCAACATCAACACCGCCGAGGCCAGCACACCGCCGACGGCGACCGACGCCGCGACGGCGAACCAGAACCGGCGTGGCCGCAATTCGGCCGGGGCGACAGTCGACGATGGAGGCACCAGACAATGGTGCACGCCGAAGCGATGGGGCACCAGCGGCTCGGGCCCAATGGCATCATGACAATCGCAGAGATCGGCGTCCGCCAGCTCGATGGAGGGCGGGCAGATCTGCGTACGGGGGAGAAAATCCATGAAGATGTTCAGGCGACTGCTGGTGACAGTCATGATCGGGCTGTCTGCGGTGGTGGTGGCCGCTCCGTCCGCCGCCGCGGCGGACGTGCAGACCATCTATCTCAACGCGGCCGGCGACGACAGCCGCGACGGTGCGACACCTGCCACCGCCGTAAGCAGCCTCGTGCGGGTGCAGCAGCTCATCGCCGCTGGCCCACCCGACCTGGATGTCGAGGTCCGCATCCACGCCGGCACCTACGTGGCCCAGGGCATCGTCTGGCAGACCTACCGGCCGGGCCACACGATCACGTTCATGCCCGACGACTACGAGTACGGCGAAGGCATCGGTGGCATCGCGGCACGCCCGGTTTTCCAGAACCGCCGCGCCAGCGGGTCGGGCCGCTACATCACCGGGCCGTGGTTCCATGCCTGTCCCGGCAACAGCGGCCAGCCACTCGCCGAGGGCGGCACGGCTGGCCTGCGCTTCTACTACCTCCAGGTGGAGTACTACGCCAACTCGGCACTGTCGCTGGACGGCTCGGCGGGCTCGTGCGGTGGCAGCTACCAACGCTCCTCGCCACCGGGAATGCCGTCGGCCCGGGGGCTCGACGGCAACACCGTCTTCGGGATGCGCTTCACGAAGCTCGGCAACGCCTACACCGGTGGCTCCTGTGACGACCCCGACTTCCGGCGGTGCGGCTACGGCGGGATCGTGCTCACCGAGTCGTCCGACAACCGCATCGAGAACAACCACTTCGTGGACCTGCGCAACTCCGAGCACAGCTACATCCACGCCATCTACGTGACGCACAAGAGTTCCCGTAACCGGTTCGTAGGTAACCAGGTGACGGGCGTGAGCAGCGAACCGATCAAGGTTCGTGACGGCAGCAATTTCAACAGCTTCGAGCAGAACGTGTTCGGCGCCAACGGATTCGTACGCTCCTCACCGTCGATGGTGCACTACCGGGAGGAGGTGAACGAGGCTGCCGACGAGTGCTCGTCCTACCACAACCGGTTTGCCGGCAACGACCTCGGCACCTACCTGATCGGCAGTAACGCCAACCTGCCGGTATGGGTGATCACCCCACCCGGCGCGACCTACAAGGGCGCCCCGGTCTGCCCGGACCTGCCGGCCGGCGAGGTACGCCTGATCACGGCGAACAACACCTACTGATCCCTCAGCGGCTCGGCTCGAACACGCGGGCCAGGAGAAACGACGTCATCGACCGCGCACGGGAGGAGCGAGACCATGGATGTCTTCGGGCAGGTGGCTGACCTGTACGACACGACTCGACCGGGCTATCCGACGGAGATCGCCGACGCGATCGTGGCGTACCACGGTGGCCAGCCGGCGTCGGTGGTCGAAATCGGCGCGGGCACGGGCAAGGGCACCGAGGTGCTTGCCCGCATCGGCGCGCCGCTGACATGCGTCGAACCGGATCCGGGGATGGCGGCCAAGCTGGCCGCACGCTTCCCGGCCGCCCGCGTCGAGGCCGTCACCTTCGAAGGGTGGTCACCGCCGGCCGGCGGGGTCGGGCTGCTGGCCGCCGCGATGGCCTGGCACTGGCTGGACCCGGCCACCCGCAACGCCCGCGCCCGGCAGGCTCTCGCACCGGGCGGCACCCTGGCGATCTTCGGGCACCGCTACGACTACGCCGACTCCGACCAGCGGGCCGCGATCCAGACCGCGCTGCACGCCGTCGACCCGACCATCCAGGAACGGCCCGCAGACTGGTTCCACCAGGATGTCCTCGCCCAGGGCGAGTTCACCGACGTACGCAAGACGGTGTTCCGGCGGGCCCTGCCGCTGGACAAGCAGCGCTACCTCGCCCTGATCCGCACCTTCGGTCCGTACCTGACCCGACCACCGGAGCAGCAACAGCGCGGCCTGGACGCGCTGAGCCGCCTGGTCGACGACTTCGGCGGCACCGTCGTCCTCGACCTACGCACCACGCTGGTGCTGGGGCGAAGAAAGGACGATGCTCGGTGACCGCTGGGGCGTGACGGAGAGCGAGATCCGGCGGGCCTACCCCTGCGACGAATTCGTCCGCTCCCCCACGCTGCAAGCCTGGCGAGGGGTACGGGTGGCCGCGCCGGCCGCCACGGTGTGGCCCTGGGTGGCCCAGGTGCGGCTGGCGCCGTACGCCTACGACTGGATCGACAACTGGTCATGGCCCGACGGCAGCTGCTGAACCTCAAACACCTAGCCGAGCGCCACCAAGACCGGGGCCCGACCGCAGCATGACGAACATCTCCCCCTCCCGCCGGCACCAGGACAGCCCGTCGTACATCGGCAGCGCGAGCTTCAACACCAAGACCCGCGTCCTCACGGTCTGGGACAACTACGGCGACGGTGAGCGGGTCAAGGCCTGGGTCTGGAACATGAGCCTGGGAGGTCTGCATGTCGGTTCGGCCGAAGACGCCAACGGCGCCAATGGCACGCGCGGCTCCGCCACCCTGGGCGGGTACTTCGTTCGGGGAGACCGCCTCGAGATCGAGGTGTGCCGGCAGAACGGCACCAACGGCTCGCCGCACAACTGCGGGTACGCGTACGTGACGGCGGACTAGTCAGCGGCGGTCACCAAGGCCCGCCCAATGCCCTGCTCCGCGTCGGCCGCGGAGCAGGGCAGCCGCACCTACCGACCTGCGTTCGTCACTTGGCGTTGAAATAGCTGGCTTCGGGATGGTGCACGACGATGGCGTCGGTGGCCTGCTCGGGCATCAGCTGGAACTCCTCGGAGAGCTGCACGCCGATCCGCTCGGCGCCGAGCAGGTCCACGATCTTGGCCCGGTCCTCCAGGTCGGGGCAGGCCGGGTAGCCGAACGCGTACCGGCAGCCCCGGTAGTCGGTGCGTAGCAGGCCGGCCAGGTCCGCCGGGTCGTCGTCGGCGACGGTACGGCCGTCGGGCAGGGTCAGCTCGGCACGTACCCGCTTGTGCCAGTATTCGGCGAGGGCCTCGGTGAGCTGCACGGAAAGGCCGTGCACCTCCAGGTAGTCGCGGTACTCGTTGGCGGCGAAGAGCTTCGCCGCGTACTCGCTGACCGGCTGGCCGACGGTGACCAGCTGCAACGCCACCACGTCCGGTTCCTCGCCCCGGGGGCGGAAGAAGTCGGCCAGGCAGAGCCGCCGCTCCTGCCGCTGCCGGGGGAAGGTGAAGCGGGCCCGCTCGGCGTGCCCGTTCTCGTCCAGGACCACCAGGTCGTTGCCCTCGGAGTAGGCCGGAAAGTAGCCGTACACCACGGCCGCCTCCAGCACCTGGTCGGCGATGAGGCGGTCCAGCCAGTAACGCAGCCGGGGACGGCCCTCGGTCTCCACCAGCTCCTCGTAGGAGGGGCCCTTGCCGCCGCGCGCGCCGCGCAGCCCCCATTGGCCCATGAAGGTGGCCCGCTCGTCCAGCAGCGCCGCGTAGTCGGCAAGCGGCACGCCCTTGATCACCCGGGTGCCGTAGAACGGTGCGGTCGGCACCGGCACGTCGAGCGCCACGTCGGAGCGGACCGAGGCGTCATCAAGGTCCGGCAACGACTCGGCAACCACGGCGCGCTGCCGTTCCCGACGGGCCCGCCGGGCGGCGAGGGCGGCCTCCCGCTCGGCGTCGATCACCGGCGCTCCACCGCGCTTGGCGGTCATCACCCGGTCCATGAGGGAGAGTCCCTCGAAGGCGTCGCGGGCGTAATGCACCTGGCCCGGGAACATCGACCGCAGGTCGTCCTCGACGTACGCCCGGGTCAGCGCCGCGCCGCCGAGCAGGACCGGCCAGCGCTCCGCGACCCCGCGCGACGCCATCTCGGCCAGGTTCTCCTTCATGATGACCGTGCTCTTGACCAGCAGGCCGGACATGCCGATGGCGTCGGCGCGGTGCTGCTCGGCGGCGTCGAGGATGGCGGCGATCGGCTGCTTGATGCCGATGTTGACCACCTCGTAGCCGTTGTTGGAGAGGATGATGTCGACAAGGTTCTTGCCGATGTCGTGCACGTCGCCCTTGACCGTGGCGAGCACGATGCGGCCCTTGCCGCCGTCGTCGGCCTTCTCCATGTGCGGTTCGAGGTACGCCACCGCGGTCTTCATCACCTCGGCGGACTGGAGCACGAACGGCAACTGCATCTGGCCGGAGCCGAACAGCTCACCGACGACCTTCATGCCGTCAAGCAGGATGTCGTTGATGATCAGCAGTGGTGCGGTGCCAGCGGCCATCGCCGCGTCCAGGTCGGCCTCCAGGCCGTTGCGCTCGCCATCGATGATCCGCTGCTTGAGACGTTCGTTGAGTGGCAGGGCGGCCAACTCCTCGGCCCGGGTAGCCCGCGCCGAGGCGGCGTCCACGCCTTCGTACAGCTCGATGAAGCGCTGGAGCGGGTCGTAGCCCTCGCGACGGCGGTCGTAGACCATGTCGAGGGCGACCTCGCGCTGCTCATCGGGGATCTTCGACATCGGCAGGATCTTGCTGGCGTGCACGATCGCCGAGGTGAGCCCGGCCTGCACGCACTCGTGCAGGAAGACGGAGTTGAGCACCTGCCGGGCCGCCGGGTTCAGTCCGAACGAGACGTTGGAGATGCCCAGGGTGAAGTTGATCCCCGGGTAGCGCGCGGCGATCTCACGAATCGCCTCGATGGTCTCCACACCGTCGCGGCGGGTCTCCTCCTGGCCGGTGGAGATCGGGAAGGTCAGCGCGTCGACCATGATGTCCGGCAGCCGCATGCCCCAGCGCCCGGTCAGGTCATCGATGATCCGGGAGGCGATGCGGACCTTGTCCGCGGCGGTACGGGCCTGCCCCTCCTCGTCGATGCACATCACCACGACCGCGGCGCCGTGCTCCTTGATCACCGGCATCACCCGGCCGAAGCGGGACTCGGGGCCGTCGCCGTCCTCGTAGTTGACCGAGTTGACCACGCATCGTCCGCCGAGCATCTCCAGCCCGGCCTCGATCACCGCCGGCTCGGTCGAGTCCAGCATGATCGGCAACGTGGAGGCGGTGGCGAACCGGCCGGCCAGCTCACGCATGTCGGTGGTGCCGTCGCGGCCGACGTAGTCGACGCAGAGGTCCAGCAGGTGTGAGCCGTCGCGGGCCTGGCTGCGGGCGATCTCCACGCAGGACTGCCAGTCGGCGGCGAGCATCGCCTCACGGAACGCCTTGGAGCCGTTGGCGTTGGTCCGCTCCCCCACCATCAGCACGCTGGCGTCCTGGGCGAACGGCACGTGGTGGTAGATCGAGGAGACACCGGGGTCGGTACGCGGCTCGCGCGGGCCGGGCCGGGCACCGGCCAGCCGCTCGGCGAGCAGCCGGATGTGCTCCGGCGTGGTGCCGCAACAGCCGCCGACCAGGGAGACGCCGTACTCGGTGACGAAACGTTCCATGGCGTCGGCCAACTCCACCGGGGTCAGCGGGTAGACCGCGCCGTCGGCGGTGAGCTGCGGCAGACCGGCGTTCGGCATCACCGAGAGCGGAATGCTGGCGTGCTGGGAGAGGTAGCGCAGGTGCTCGCTCATCTCCGCCGGCCCGGTGGCGCAGTTCAGCCCGATCAGGTCGACGCCGAGCGGCTCGATCGCGGTCAACGCGGCGCCGATCTCGCTGCCCAGCAGCATGGTGCCGGTGGTCTCCACGGTGACGTGGCAGATCAGCGGGACCCGCTGGCCCAGCTCAGCCATGGCCCGCCGCGACCCGACCACGGCGGCCTTGACCTGGAGCAGGTCCTGGCAGGTCTCCACGATCAGGGCGTCCGCACCGCCCTCGATCAGGCCGGCGGCGTTCTCCTGGTACGCGTCGCGCAGCGTGGCGTAGGCGGCGTGGCCGAGGGTGGGCAGCTTCGTGCCGGGACCGATCGAGCCGAGCACGAACCGCTGTCGTTCGGGCGTGGTGTACGCGTCGGCCGCCTCCCGGGCGATCCGGGCGCCGGCCGCCGACAGCTCCCGGATCCGGTGCTGGATGTCGTACTCGCCGAGATTGGCCAGGTTGGCACCGAAGGTGTTGGTCTCCACACAGTCCGCGCCGGCGGCGAGGTACGCCTCGTGCACCCCGCGTACGACGTCGGGGCGGGTGACATTGAGGATCTCGTTGCACCCCTCAAGGCCGTCGAAGTCGTCCAGGGTCAGCTCCGCGGCCTGGAGCATCGTCCCCATCGCCCCGTCGGTGACGAGGATCCGGTCTGCCAGCGCGTCGAGCAACGAAGTCCGCACATTGCCAGGTTAGTCGGCGCGAGCGTTCCGCAACCTCCCGTGCGGGCCCGTCCCACATCGTGTCACCGGGATCACGCTGTCCCACTTTGCGCTGCTATGCCGGCAAATCGGGGCGGATCCGGGTCCGGTGGCCAGGGAGGGTCGGAGCGGGCACCCGGCCGTGATCCGGCGCGGCCGACGGGCCACCTTCCCGCGCGGCACGTAGGCTGACTGATGTGAGGGACTACAGCGACACCACCATGCACGGCGGGCAGACGACCGGGGCCGGCCCCGGCGTCGCCGGTGACGAGTGGGTGAGGTGACGGCGTGACCGAATTCGACGGACTGCCGGTGCTGCGGTCTCCGGTGGCGATCGCCGCGTTCGAGGGGTGGAACGACGCCGCCGACGCCTCGACCGCCGCGGTCGAGCACCTGGAGCAGGTGTGGCAGGCCCGACCGATCACCGAGCTGGACCCGGAGGACTTCTACGACTTCCAGGTCAGCCGGCCCACCATCGCGATGTCGGAGGGCGCGACCCGCCGGGTGGAGTGGCCGACGACCCGGTTCACCGTGGCCAGCCCTTCCGGCACGGACCGGGACGTGGTGCTGATCCGGGGCATCGAGCCGAGCATGCGTTGGCGCACCTTCTGCGAGCAGGTGCTGGAGATCTGCCACAGCCTGGAGGTCGAGCGGGTGGTGCTGCTCGGCGCGCTGCTTGCCGACGTGCCGTACACCCGGCCGCTGCCGATCAGCGGCAGCGCCTCCGACGCCGACGCCGCCAAGCGCTACCAGCTCACCCCGACCCGCTACGACGGGCCGACCGGCATCGTGGGCGTGCTGCACGACGCCTGCACCCGTGCCGAGGTCGACGCGGTCTCGTTCTGGGTGCACGTGCCGCACTACGCAAACAACCCGCCCTGCCCGAAGGCGACCCTCGCCCTGCTGCACCGGGTCGAGGAAGTGGTCGACCTGCCGGTGCCGATGGCCGACCTGGCCGAGGAGGCCGCCGAGTGGGAACAGCGGGTACGCAGCGCCGCCGAGCAGGACGCCGAACTCGGCGAGTACGTGCGTGAGCTGGAGGAACGCGTCGGCGACGCAGGCATCACCCCGTTGACCGGGGACGAGATCGCCCAGGAGTTCGAGAAGTATCTGCGCCGTCGGGGCGGTTCCGCCGGCCCCACCGCCGGCTCCTGGTAATCCTTTCCAGTTCGACCTTCCGGGGCCCGGGCGAATCTGTCCGGGCCCCGTTTCCGTGCGCGTGGCGGGGTGGCGGGATCACTCCGCGTACGGCATCCTAGGAACCTAGTTGTTAGGAGGCGGACATGCAGATCAATCCGGGGGCGGCGGAATTCCCGCACCGGCAGATCGCCGCGCAACTCAAGACCCAGATCCGGCGCGGCGACTGGGCACCGGGTGAACGACTGCCGTCGATCCCGGCGATCGCGGAGATGTTCGGCGTGGCGAAGCAGACCGTGCAACGCGCCGTCGACCAGCTGCGGGTCGAGGGCATCCTGATCACAAAGCCCGGCTCCGGTACGTACGTGCGGGGCACCCGACGGCGGCTGAACCGCCTCTCCCGGGGCCGCTACGGCGGGTTCCGCGGCTACCACACCGACCTGGCCGCCCGATACCGGCAGCAACTGGTCTCCGTCGGCCGCTCCCCCGCGCCGCCCGAGGTGGCCGACGCGTTCGGCGTACCCGACGGCACCGAGCTGCTCTGCCGCCGCCACCTGGTCCGCACCGAGGACTCACCGGTCGAGGTCGGCGCCTCCTGGTTCCTGCCCGCCGACACCGCCGGCACCTCGCTGGAGCGGGCCGAGGCGTTCGGCCGTCCCCTCTACCAGGAGGCCGAGGAGGCCACCGGTCGGCGGTACGCCACGGCCACCGACACGATCACGGCGCGTCAGCCGAGCCGGGAGGAGGCGGAGACCCTTCAGATCCGGCCGGACACTCCCGTCCTGCACCTGCTGCACGTGGCGTACGACCCACGGCACAAGCCGATCGAGGTGGCCCAGGCAACCTGGCCCGGCCCGGTCACCACGCTGACCGAGGAGTACCAGATCCCCGCTCCCGCCGCCACCCCCGACCCCGACCCCGGCCTAGTCCTCGGCTGACACCAACCCGCACCACCCCGAGCACCCGCACCACCCCGAGCCGCCCGCGATCTTGCACTTTCCGTCGCCGCATAAGCCACAGAAGCCGCAAAACAGCGACCAAAACTGCAAGATCGCGGGTGCTCGGGGAGGCGGGCAGGCGGGGAGGCGGGGAGGCGGGGAGGGCTGTTAGAGGCGGATGCCTAGGAGGGTGTTGAGGGTGGCGGTGAAGAGGGCGGGGGCGCTGGGGTCGGCGGGGGTGCCGGCGGGGAGCCGCTCGGTCTGCTCGGCCCACTCGTCGGCCAGCCGCAGGGCACCGGGCGAGTCGAGGTCATCGTTCAGGCGATCGCGTACGCCGGCCAGGAAGGCCTCCCCGGACGGCCCGGCGGCTGCGGCGGCGGCCCGGCGCCAGCGGCCCAGTCGCTCCTCGGCGGCGGCCAACAGGTCGTCGGTCCACGACCGGTCGGCGCGGTAGTGGCCGGCGAGCAGCGCCAGCCGCACCGCCATCGGGTCGACCTTGTCGGCGCGCAGCCGGGAGACGAACACCAGGTTGCCGCGCGACTTGGACATCTTCTCGCCGTCCAGGCCGATCATCCCGGCGTGCACGTAGTGCCGGGAGAAGGGCGCCGCCCCGGTCAGCCGCTCGGCGTGCGCGGCGGAACACTCGTGGTGCGGGTAGAGCAGGTCGTTGCCGCCGCCCTGCACGTCGATGGTGGAGCCGAGCAGTCCCAGGGCGATCACCGCGCACTCGATGTGCCAGCCGGGCCGGCCCGCCCCGAGGTCGCCGCCGGGCCAGGCGGGTTCCCCCTCCCGGGCACCGCGCCACAGCAGCGGGTCGAGCGGATCACGCTTGCCGACCCGGTCCGGATCACCACCGCGCTCGGGGAAGATCTTCAACATCTCGTCGCGGGACAGGTTCGACTCGTAGCCGAAGCGCGGCGCGGCCGAGATGTCGAAGTAGACGTCGCCGCTCCCGTCGTCCAGCCGGTACGCGGCACCGTCCTTGAGCAGCAGCAGCACCTTTTCGGCGATGTCCGGGATCGACTCGACGGCACCGACGTAGTGCTCCGGCGGGATGATCCGCAACGCCTCCATGTCCTCGCGGAACAACGCCGTCTCCCGCATCGCCAGGACCTTCCAGTCCTCGCCGTCCCGCTCGGCCCGCTCCAGCAGCGGATCGTCGATGTCGGTGACATTCTGCACGTACCGCACCTGGTGGCCCGCGTCGCGCCACATCCGCTGCACCAGATCAAAGGTGATCATGGTGGCGGCGTGACCGAGATGGGTGGCGTCGTACGGGGTGATGCCGCAGACGTACATCGTCGCGACACCGTCGGGCTCGGTGGGGTGCACGCCCTGGCGTGCCGAGTCGAACAACCTCAGCGGCCCGCTCCTGCCCGGCAACCGCGGCACCTCGTGCCCCACCCAAGACTCCATGTCCGCCAGCCTAACCAGCGGTGGGTCACCGGTACGCAGGGCCGGCAGTGATCAACGCCTCAGGCGAGCGCTACAGGGGCGGCCATGGCACGGCCGGCCAGTCCTGCGACGGCTGGGGGAACCGGCCGTCGGCGCGCAGCCGGTCGATCCGGGCCGCCAGTTCGGCGATCTCGCTGACGGTGAGGTGCTCGGCCAGTTCCTCGCCGAGCGGTTCGGCGACCTGACGGGCGAGCCGGTCGAGCGTCTCGACCGCGTCCTCGGGCAGCGGCCGGCCGGCCCAGCCCCAGAGGACCGTGCGCAGCTTCTCCTCGACGTGGAAACTCACCCCGTGGTCGACGCCGTGGATGCGGTCGTCCGGGCCGACCAGGACGTGCCCGCCCTTGCGGTCGGCGTTGTTGATCACGGCGTCGAAGAGCGCGAGCCGGGCCAGCCGCGGGTCGTCGGCGTGCGCCAGGGCGTACGGGGTGCCGTCGTCGTCGCGGGCCGCCGCGATCGGGAACCACCGGGGCGGCAGCGCGTCGGCAGGCACGAACGCGACAAGCGGTTCGCCGTCGGCCGGCTCGTCGATCCAGAGCTGGCACGAACCCGGACCGAAGGGGCCCGGACGCAGCACCGTCGGTGGCACCAGGTCCCAGCCGGTGGCTGCGGAGACCAGATACGCGGCCACCTCCCGACCGGCAAGCGTGCCATCGGGAAAGTCCCAGAGCGGACGCTCGCCGCGGATCGGTTTGTAGACGCATCGGGCGGTGGTGCCGTCCAGGGTGAGGATGCCGCGCAGGGTGGTGTTCGAGGCGTCGACCAGTCGCCCCTCGATGGTCAGCTCGCCGTCGCGCAGCAGACGCAGCGCGGCGTCGCCCTCCCGCCGGGGTGCCAGGCCGGACGAGGTCACCGGTGGTAGCCGTTGTTCCGGGGGCAGAGGTGACCGGCCGGGTCAAGCGGCTGGCCGCAGAGCGGGCAGGGGGGACGGCCGGCGTTGACCACCCGGCGGGCACGTTCGATGAACTCGCGGGTCGCCTCGGGGGTCAACCGCACCCGGAGCCGGTCGAGGTCCTCGTCGGGCTCGACGTCGTCGGCCTCGTCCTCCTCCGACTCACCCAGCTCTATCTCGGCCTCCGCCTCGCCGACCGCGATCGCCTCGATCACCACGGTCGCGGTGTCCGCGTCGAAGGCCAGGCCCAGCGTGCCAACCCGGAACTCCTCGTCGACCGGCGTTTCCAGCGGGTCGTTGTCACCGAGCGAGACCGGCGCCTCGGGCAACTCGACCCCGAACCGGCGCTGCGCCTCGGTGAGCAGTTCCTCCAGCTTCTCGGCGAGCAGAGAGACCTGGACCTTCTCCAGCGCGACGCTGACCAGCCGGCCACCGCCGCGCGCCTGAAGGAAGAATGTGCGCTCCCCCGGCGGCCCGACGGTCCCGGCGACGAACCGCTCCGGCGGCTCGAAGGCGTGCACCTGGTGGGTCATACCAGAGACCCTATCCGGCGCCCCCACGTACCGCGCACCCCACCGACCCGAATCGCTGCCCCCCGGGGCCGACACGGACCGGCTCACCCGGACGCTCCCCTGCCGGTCGACTCACCGGGGCGCTCCCGCACCACCGCCGACCGCGGCGTCCGAGTCCGCCGGGCGGCCGGCCCGCCGGCGCCGCTTGCCCGGCGGCGGGACCAGGCCGCTCAGGTCACCCCCGATGTCGTTGAGCCGGACCAGAAAGGGACGCAGCGGGGTGTAGCGGATCGCCGTCACCGACGCCGGGTCCACCACGATCCGCTGAAAGAGATCCAGGTGTACGCCGAGCGCGTCGGCGACGATGGCCTTGATCACATCGCCGTGGCTGCAGGCCAGCCAGACCGCCTCGGGGCCGTGCTCGGCGGTCAACCGGGCGTCCCAGGCGCGTACCGCCGCGACCGCGCGGGCCGCCATCTGCGCCATCGACTCCCCCTCGGGGAAGACCGCCGCACTGGGATGCTGCTGGACGACCGGCCAGAGCGGCTCCTTTGCCAGCTTCTTCAGCGGCTGCCCCTCCCAGCTGCCGTACCCGCACTCGATCAGCCCCTCGTCGATCACCGGCGACGCCTGCGGCAGCGCCAGTTGGAGGGTCTGCCGGCAGCGGATCAGCGGACTGGTCACGACGGCCGCCAGCGGCACCGGCCGCAGCCGCTCGCCCACCGCGCCGGCCTGGGCCCGGCCGGTCTCATCCAGTTCGACCGGCTGCCGGCCGGCCAACCCACCGTCCGCGTTGGCGGTGGTACGTCCGTGCCGCAGGAGCAAGAGGGTCGCCACACCGACCACCCTAGGCCCCCGGTACCGACCACGTACGTGTCCCGCCACCCACCGCGCACCGCTACTGCGGTGCGCGGTAGGGCGGTGGTGTTAGAAGGGGCCCCTGCTATGCACGAGGCGTTAACAAGGGGCCCTTCCTTACACCTCAGGTGGCGCTGATGGTGCCGGTGAGCAGGAGGGCGAGGACGAGGGTGCCGACCGCGACCCGGTAGAGCACGAAGACGTACAGGGTGTGGTGCGCGACGTAGCGCAGCAGCCAGGCGATGGCCGCGTAGCCGACCGCGAAGGCGATCAGGGTGGCGACCACCATCTGCGCGACGGAGGGCACCGAGGTGCCGGGGGCCGCCGGTTCGAAGACGTCGCCCAGACTGAAGATGCCGGACATCACCACGGCCGGGATGGCCAGCAGGAACGAGTAGCGGGCCGCGGTCTCCCGGGTGAGGTTGAGGAAGAGGCCGAAGGTGAGCGTCGCGCCGGACCGGGACACACCGGGGATCAGGGCGAGGGCCTGGGCGAAGCCCATCACCACACCGTCGCGCATCCGGAAGTCGCGCAGGGTCCGGGTCTGCCGACCCCAGTACTCGGCGAACGCGAGCACGAAGGCGAAGACGATGAGGGTGGTGGCCACCACCCACAGGTTGCGGGCGGTCTCCCGGATCTGGTCCTTGAACAGGAATCCGAAGGCGCCGATCGGGATGGAGCCGACGATCACGTACCAGCCCATCCGGTAGTCGAGGCTGCTACGTACCGAGGAGTCCCAGATGCCGATGACCCAGGTCCGACCGATCCGCCAGATGTCCTTGGCGAAGTAGAGGAGTACCGCCGCCTCGGTGCCGAGTTGGGTGACCGCGGTGAAGGAGGCACCGGCGTCGCGGTCGAAGAAGATCGCCGAGGTGATCCGCAGGTGCCCCGACGAGCTGACCGGCAGGAACTCGGTCAGGCCCTGGACGATGCCCAGGACGATGGCTTCGATCCAGGTCACTCCCCGACTCCCGAGAGTTCCAGTGCCTCGGCGACGGTCCGCAGGGTCTGCACCCCGTTCTCGCGGTCGGCGGTGAAGAGGGTCACCGAGAGGGTGGTCACCCCGGCCTCGGCGAACTGGCGCATCCGTTCGGCGATGCGTTCCTTGGGCCCGAGCAGGGAGGTCCGGTCGATGAACTCCAGCGGCACCGCGGCGGCGGCGTCGCGCTGCCGCTTGGCCAGGTAGAGATCCTGCACCTCGCGGGCGGCGTCGCCGTAGCCCATCCGGGTGGCCAGCTGGTTGTAGAAGTTCTGCTGCCGACTGCCCATGCCGCCGACGTAGAGGGCCGCGTACCAGCGGACCAGTTCGGCGCAGGAGGCGACGTCGTCGCCGACCACGACCGGCACGGAGGGCACCACGTCGAAGCCGGCCAGTTCCTTGCCGACCTTGGCCCGGCCGGCGCTGACCGCCGCGAGCTGCTCGTCGGCGAACTCGGGGGCGAAGAAGACGGCCAGCCAGCCGTCGGCGATCTCGCCGGCCAGCTCCAGGTTCTTCGGTCCGACCGCGGCCAGGTAGGTGGGGATGTGCTCGCGCGGCGGGTGGAAGCCCAGCCGCAGCGCCTTGCCGGGACCGTCGGGCAGCGGCAGGGTGTAGAACTCGCCGTCGTAGGCGACCTCCTTGCGGGCCACCGCCAGCTGCACGATCTCCACGTACTCCCGGGTGCGGGCCAGCGGCTTGCCGAAGCGTACGCCGTGCCAGCCCTCGGAGACCTGTGGGCCGGAGACCCCGAGGCCGAGCCGGAACCGGCCACCGGAGAGCGCGTCGATGGTCGCCGCGGTCATCGCGGTCATCGCGGGCGTACGGGCGGGAATCTGCATCACGGCGCTGCCGACGTCGATCCGCTCGGTCTGCCCGGCGATGTAGGCGAGCATGCTCGGCGAGTCGGAGCCGTACGCCTCCGCCGACCACACCACCGAGTAGCCGAGCCGGTCCGCCTCCTGAGCCAGGGCCAGGTGGTCGGCCGGTGTGCTCCACGCTGTCTGGTATCCGAGGCTTAGCCCGAGTCGCACAGAGTCCTCCCCCATCCGCAGTCGCATCAGGTTACGCAATGCCGGCGGAGGGGAGGATCACCGGCTCACCCCCGAGTCGCCGGCAGACTCGACGGGAGCGAGGATATCGGTCCGGCCTGGTTCGAAATAAGGTTCACCCATGCAGCAGCGACCGCTCGGCCGAAGCGGGCTGGCGGTTTCCCGGCTCGCGCTCGGCACGATGACCTGGGGCCGGGACACCGACGCCGACGACGCGGCGGCGCAACTGAAGAGTTATCTCGACGCGGGTGGCAACCTGATCGACACGGCCGACGTGTACGGCGACGGCGACGCCGAGTCGGTGATCGGCTCGCTGCTGGGCAGCCTGGTGCCTCGGGAGGACCTGCTGATCGCCACGAAGGCGGGGTTGCGACCGGGCGGGGCGCGGCGTCGGGACAACTCCCGTGGGCACCTGTTGCGCACCCTGGACGCCTCGCTGCGCCGGTTGGGCACCGACCACGTCGACCTCTTCCAGGTGCACTGTTACGACCCGCAGACCCCGCTGGAGGAGACCCTGGCCGCGTTGGACCACGCGGTGGCCAGTGGCCGGGTCCGTTACATCGGTGTGTCGAACTTCTCCGGCTGGCAGACCGCCCGGGCGGCGGCCTGGCAGGCGGCCTGGCCGGGGCGGGCGCCGGTGGTCGCCGCCCAGGTGGAGTACTCGCTGCTGGAGCGGGGGGTGGAGCGGGAGGTGCTGCCGGCCTGCGAGGCGCTCGGACTGGGGGTGCTGCCCTGGTCGCCGCTGGGTCGCGGGGTGCTCACCGGCAAGTACCGGCACGGGCGGCCGGCGGATTCCCGGGCGGTGTCACCGCATTTCGAGCGCTTCGTCGCCACCTACCTGGAGCCGCGCTGCTCCAGCATCGTGGAGGCGGTGGCCACCGCCGCGAGCGGGCTCGGGGTCTCTCCGCTGGAGGTGGCGCTGGCCTGGATCCGGGATCGGCCCGGGGTCACCGCGCCGATCCTCGGCGCGCGCACCGCCGGGCAACTGCTCGGTGCCCTCCAGGTGGAGCGGATGACCCTCCCCGAGGAGATCACCACGGCGCTTGACGACGTCTCGGCGCTGGAGGTGGGTTACCCAGAGCGCGACGGCTGAACGGTGGCTGCGGCGGCCGACGATCCGGACCACCTTCAGGGGGTGGCGGAGGGCCGCAGCGCTGGGCAGCATAGGGAGCATGGACTACGAATACGCGCCGTTACGGTTGCCCTCGAATGTCGACCGGTTGACCGCTGCGGCGCAGCTGGCGATCCAGGCGGAGTTCTCCGGCTGGGAGTTGGCCCGGGTGCGGCTGTACCGGGACGGCACGCGGCAGGTGATGCTGCGCCGTCGCCGCGTCAACCAGCCGCAGCCGGGCCTGTCGTA